>JBDSTA010000259.1:0-14050 GCA_039928475.1 Gemmatimonadaceae bacterium
GGGGGTGGGTTTCTGGCGCCGCTCCGCGGCGCAGATGGGCGCGGATCTGCAAGGGCGATCTGCGCGGATGCGCTTCTCGGAGGGCCAGCTATCGGGCGCCCGGGCCGGGAGTAAGTTCTTGGCTTCCCTCCCTACCAACTCGCATGACCCTTCCAGTTGCTGCGCTGTACCTCGCCCTCTCGGCCGCGTTCACGGATCCGTATGTGCGGCAGCCGGGCATTGACGCGACGCATTATGCCTTCGAGCTCGCGGTGAATGACAGCACGGACCGCATCGAGGGGCGGGCGCGGGTGGACGTGCGGTTCGTCGTCGCCGGGCAGCGATCGTTCTGGCTCGACCTCGCCTCGGTTGCCGAGGGCAAGGGGATGACCGTGCTCGACGTGACATCGGACGGGCAGCCGGTGAAGTTCGAGCATGCGGGCGACCGGCTGCGCATGACCCTTGGCGACGCACCCACGGCGAATGCGCAGCGACAGTTCGTGATTCGCTACCAGGGCATCCCGAAGAATGGGTTGTTCATCGGCAAGAACAAGTTCGGCGAGCGCGTGTTCATGGGGCTCAACTGGCCCGACCTCGCGCGCCAGTGGCTGCCGATGATCGACCATCCGAGCGACAAGGCGACGTCGGAGTTCATCGTCACGGCGCCGTCGAAGTACCAGGTGGTGGCGAACGGGTTGCTGGTGGAGGAGACCGACGCGGGGGACGGCCGGCGACGCACGCACTGGCGGCAGTCGGTGCCGATCTCCTCGTGGCTCAACGCGATCGGCGTCGCGCAGTTCTCGGCGCATCATGCGGGGATGGTGCGCGGCGTGGAGCTCCAGTCGTGGTCGTATCACCAGGACAGCACGCGCGGGCCGGCGACGTTCGAGCTGCCGGCGCGACGGGCGGTGGATTTCTTCAGCGACTACGTCGGGCCATATCCGTACGAGAAGCTGGCGAACGTGCAGTCGGCGGGGATGGGCGGCGGCACCGAGCACGCGAGCGTGATCTTCTACGGCGAGACGTCGATCACCGACAAGCCGGCGACGGGCCTCGTGGCGCACGAGATCGCGCACCAGTGGTTCGGCGATGCCGTGACGGAGAGCGACTGGGATGAAGTGTGGCTGAGCGAGGGCTTCGCGACGTACTTCACGCTGCTCTACACGGAGCATTATGGCGGCCGCGACGAGTTCGTCACGGGACTCCAGCGGAGTCGCGACCAGGTGTGGGCGCTCGAGAAGCGGTTGCCGGGGAAGTCCGTGCTCCATCACGACCTCGCGGACATGAAGGACGTCCTCAACAACCTGATCTACCAGAAGGGTGGATGGACGCTGCACATGCTGCGCGGCCTCATCGGCGCAGACGTGTTTCGCGATGGCATCCGCGAGTACTACGCGACGTATCGCGACCGCAACACGACCACCGCCGAGTTTCGCGCGATCATGGAGAAGCACTCGGGCCGCGAGCTCGGATGGTTCTTCGAGCAGTGGCTCGCGCGCGCGGGACATCCGGTGCTGGAGGGGACGTGGCGATACGATGCGGCGACGAAGCACGTGGTCGTCGAGCTCGCACAGACGGGTGATGGTGCGCTGTATCGCCTGCCGCTCGAGATCGGCCTCGCGGGCGACGCGCCGGCAGCCATGCGCATCGAGAGGATCGAGATGACACAGCGGCAGCAGCACTTCGAGATCGCGGCGGACAAGGCGCCGGCGTCGGTGAAGCTCGACCCCAACACATGGACCCTGATGGAAGCGAAGCTCACGCCATGAAGATCACGGGCATCGACGTATACCAGGTCGACCTTCCGCTCGTGGAGGGCGACTACAAGTGGTCCGAGGGGAAGAGCGTGGCGACGTTCGACAGCACCGTCGTCGCCGTGCACACGGATGCGGGCATCACGGGATGGGGTGAGGTGTGCCCGCTCGGGCCGGTGTACCTGCCCGCCTATGCGAACGGCGCGCGCGCGGGCATCGCCGAGATCGCGCCGCGGCTCATGGGCGAGGACCCGACGCAGCTTGGCGCGCTCAATCGCACGATGGACTACCTGCTCAAGGGGCATCCATACGTGAAGACCGCGATCGACATGGCGTGCTGGGACATCACGGGCAAGGCGGCGGACATGCCGGTGGCACACCTCCTCGGCGGCCGCTACGGCGACGACGTGACGCTGTATCGCGCGATCTCACAGCGTCCCGCCGACGAGATGGCGGCGAACGTGAAGGCGTATCGCGGAGAGGGCTATCGCCGGTTCCAGCTCAAGGTGGGTGGCGACCCGGACATGGACATCGCGCGCATTCGCGCGGTGCGCGAAATCCTCGAGCCGGGGGACAAGCTCATCGCGGATGCGAACACGGGGTGGCTGATGCACGAGGCGGCGCGCGTGGTGAACGCGGTGCGCGACGTGGACGTCTACATCGAGCAGCCGTGCGCGACGTACGAGCAGTGCCTGGCGATCCGGCGCAGGACGTCCCTGCCCTTCGTGCTCGACGAGGTGATCGACTCGGTGGAGATGATCCTGCGCGGCGCGGCGGACGGCGCGATGGACGTGGTGAACCTGAAGATCAGCAAGTTCGGCGGGCTGACGCGGCTGAAGCAGGCGCGCGACCTGTGCGTGTCGCTCGGCATCGCGATGACGATCGAGGATTCGTGGGGCGGCGACATCATCACGGCGGCGATCGCAGCGCTGGCGCACAGCACGCCGACGGAATTCCTGTTCACGTCGACGGACTTCAACAGCTACGTCACGGTGTCGATCGCGGAGGGGGCGCCGCAGCGGGTGAACGGGCGGATGGCGTCGTCGCTGGCGCCGGGGCTGGGCGTGACGCCGCGCATGGAGGTGCTGGGACAGCCCGTGTCGTCATTCCGGGCGTAGGCGGGTCCGTCCCGGGGTCCGTCCCGGGGTCCGTCCCGGGGTCCGTCCCCTCGCCCCGGAATGACAATGCGTCGCTGCGCTCGCCCGGAATGGCTAGAAGCCGTCCTTCGTCCAGACCATGATGATGCCGCAGCCGCGATTCATGCCGGAGAACTGCGGCGGGATGGTGGCCGGGCCCGCGTAGACCTCGATGCCCGCGATGTTCTTCGGCGACGGCAGCAGGTCGAGGTTGAAGGGCGTGGGCATGGGGATCTGGTCCACGTACACGGTCATGGGGCAGGCCTGCATGTTGAAGCTGCCGCCTTCGCGCCGGCTCAGGGCGAAGTACTCCGTGAATGAGCTCGTGCGGCTCGGCGACACGTTCACCGTCTTGAAGTTGCGCACGAGCTCCGTGCCGAACACGGAACCGCGGCGGTCGATGTCATCGGCGCTCATGAACTCGCCGGCGCCGAGCTTCTTGCGCTGCTCGAACTCGAGCATGCGCAGCGAAACCGACTTCTCGGCGATCACGACGCCGGGGAGCATCGTGGCGAGCTGGGTGAGCGTCCACGACAGGCGCAGCGTGTCGGCCGTGGGGACCTCGACGACCATCGACGTGGGCGAGTAGCCGCCGCGCGTGACGACGAGGAGGTACTGCCCGGGCGGGACCTTCGTGATGCGGAAGCGCCCGTTGGGGCCGGTGCCGACCTTGATGTTGCTGCGCAGGATGGTGACGAAGGCGCCGCGCAACGGAACGAGGTTGGTGTCCGTGACGATGCCGTCCACCACGCCGTACGTGGACTCCGCACGCACGGTATCGGCGGGGAGCTTCGTGGCGGGGCGGATCTGCTGCGCGCCGAGTGGCAGCGCGAGCGCGAGGATCAGGGCGGAAGCGAGGTAGCGCATGAGGACAAAGTTAGTGAAAAAAGCGACGCCGGAGACCGGTTGCCCGGCCTCCGGCGTCGTTCACAGCTATACACCTACATCGTCGTGCGGTTGCCTTACTGGCAGTTGTTCAGGCCACCGGGCCCGAGCAGGTCACCGGCCTTGCCTGCGCGAACGAGGCACTCGCCCTGCGGAATCGGGCTGACCTTGGCGACGAAGTTCGCGTTCGGGCCAGACGGGATGTCGAGCGGGAGCAGGTTGAGCAGGCCGTAGCGGCGGTGGTCGACCCAGCGGTTGCCTTCCATGAGCGTGGAGTAGCGCTTCTCATAGAGGATACCGAGGAGGATGTCGGCGTTCGTCGATGCGGCGGTGAGCGTGGAGGGCGGCAGGCCGCCCGAGTTCACGCGAACCTGGTTGATGTCAGCGATGGCGCCCGCCTTGTCACCCGTCGCCAGCCGTGCTTCGGCGCGGATCAGGATGAGCTCCTCGTTGCGGAGGACGGACACGCGATCCGACACCGTCGGCCAGATGCTGAAGCCGAGGGTGGACGACCCGCTGGTGGGCAGGTTGTTCGCGGTCGGGCCCGTGCGCAACGGAAGGCCCGTACGGACCTTCGCGAGGTAGCGATTGTCCGGCGTGCCATCTGCCTTGAGCTGCGCGTCCGCGAGGATGGACGCGTGCGCGTACAGGTTCGTGTTCGTCGCGACGGAGTTGCCGTTCGGGGTATCCGGCGCAGCGCCGTAGGTGTCGTAGACACCGGCATCGAACGCCGCACGTGTCGTCGCACCAGCGTTCAGGAACGAGTTCCCGAGCGCCGTGAGCGAGGTCTGCCACGCTGCGGTACCGCCACCGGCCGTGGCGTAGTGCGCCGCGGCCTTCGCCTTCATGGCCTGCACGAACTTCACGAACGTCGCCGGCGTGTTGAAGCCGCTGAACCCCGCCTGGAGCGTGAACGGGAAAGCCGCGCTACCCGCATTGAGGTTCGTCGTCGCGGCGTCGAGCGTGCCGAGGACGTACTTGTACACCGAGTCACGCGACACGAATGGCGCGAGGTCGGTGGCGTTCGCGCGGATCTCGACGATGGCACCGAGCGAGTCGTGCGTCTGCACGATCTCGAACAGCATCATGGCCTCGATGGTCTGCGCAAAGCCGAGTGCGGCCGACTTCTGCGCGGCGGTCAGCGAGCTCGACTTGACGGTCTCCTTGAAGTTGAAGACGTCACGGAGCACGCCGTACTGGCCGCCCCACGGGGCAACCGCGAAGCCCGTGGGATCGAGTACCTGCCTGCCGTTGACCGTGATGCCGAGCAGGTAGTGCGTGGTGTTACGGCCTTCCGTGGGCTGGAAGTTGTAGGATTCGCGCCCGAGGATGCCGGTGTAGTTGATCATGCCGAGGCGCGTGCCGCGCTGGTCGACCTGGAGTCCGGTGGCGAGGAGCTGGAACGCCGTGGGATCCGACGACGCGCCGGCGACCGTCGCCGAGTTCGGGTTCGTGAGGTTCAGGTCGTTCTTGTCGCACGCCGCGAGCGCCAGGAAGGCCGCTCCAGCGAGAAGCGTGCGAGCCGATGAGTGAGAGAATCTCATCTCTTAGTACCCCAGGTCGATGCTGAAGTAGAACTGGCGGTTCGTGGGATATGGCGCAAGGTCGATGAAACGGTTGAAGTTGGAGTTGCCGAAGTTGCTGAACTCGGGATCGAAGCTCCAGTAATTCGACTTCGTCCAGAGGTTGCGGCCCTGCACCGAGACGCGCATGTCACGCGCGCGGAACTTCGAGGCGAGGCTCGCGGGCGCCTGGTACGAGACGTTGATCTCGCGGAGCTTGAGGAACGTGCCGTTCTCGATGTACTCGGCGATGTTGCCGCCGCTGAACGAGCCGTAGCGATACTGGCCGAGCGTCTGGTTGGCGACGGGCGACGCGGCATCGTAGTCGCGGGAGTTGCCGCCTTCGTCGAACAGGTTCTTGGTCATGTCGGAGGTGAAACCACCCTGGCGCCAGTCGAGCAGGCCCGTGATCTGGAAGCTCTTGTAGCGGATGGTGTTCAGGAACGACGTCTGTCCGATCGGGTTCGCGTCCGCGATGATCGAGTCACGCGTCACGCTGCCGGCAACGGCGGCATCGCTCGGGTTGAGGCGATGGCAGGGCTGCCCATCGGCGCCGGTCTTGTTGGAGATGGCACCGGCGGCATCGGTCGTGTTGACGCAGGTGTACTTGACGTTGCCCCAGATGAGCGTGGGCTTCACGCCCTGGGCGATGCGGTTTCGGCCGTACGAGGAGCCGAAGGAGCCGGTGACCGCGAACGCCGGGACGAGCAGCTCGTCGACCATCTGGTCGTTCGTCTGGTACGTCGCGCGCATCGTCCACTCGAGGTTCTTGCGGCTGATCGGCACGAAGTTGATGCCGGCCTCGAAGCCCTTGGTGGACATCGTGCCGCCGTTGATCGTCTGGCTGGTGAGGCCGGAGGAGGCGGGCAGCGGGAAGGTGACGAGCAGGTCCTTGATGACGCGGTTGTAGTAGCTACCCTCGAGGGAAACGCGGCCGTCGAACATGGCGGCGTCGAGGCCGTACTCCTTCTCGTTCATGACTTCCGGACGGATCTCCGGGTTGCCGAGCGTGCCCGAGGCGACGAGCGAACCGAGGCCGCCAATGACGCCGCCGGAGGCGATGGTAATGTCGCGGACGCCGAAGTTCGGGCGATTGCCCGAGCGGCCGAAGGAGGCGCGGAGCTTGACCTCATCAACCGCCTTGGTGACGCGGCTGAGCGGCTCGACGAAGCGATAGCTCGCCGAGAACTTCGGGAACGAGTAGAACTTCTCGCGATCGCCATTGGCCGACCCGCGGTCGGCACGGACGCCGAACGACATGGAGAGCTTCTCGTTGAGGCCGATGACCTGCTCGTTGAAGTACATCGACTGGTCGCGGAACTTGACGATGGTGCCGTTCGTGGTCGCGATGTCGGAGCCGTTCGTCGCCGCCTGACGCGTGGGCGTGAGGCCACGCATGCGGACGCTGAACGGGTTGAGCTCCTGCGCTTCATCCGTACCGCCCACGGACGTCTGCATCGAGTTCAGGAACGACCAGCCGGGCGTGTACGTGTGCACCGCGTTGATGCTCTGGTTCAGCTGCTTGCTGTCGATCGAGCTGATCTGCGACGTACCGGGGAATCCGTCCGCCGACTCGAACTGGAGGTAGTTCGGGGAGTACTGGAGCCCCTCGAGCTGGTAGCGATCCACGCCGCCGATGAACGAGACGGAGATGTTGTTCTTCACGCCGGAGAGCAGCGCGTAGTTGACGCGCACGCTGCCCGTCTGGCGCCACGTGTCCTCGTTGTTCGTGATCGACGTGAGCGTCTCGAACGGGTTCGCGACCGTGTTACCGCCGCCATTCAGGAAGAAGGTGATGGGGCGGCCGGTGTTCGCGTCGCGCTGCTGGAGATCGTAGATGTGCGGCGAGTAGCCGAACAGGTAGATCGGGCTGGTACCGGAGTTGTCGTTGTTGCCGATACCGTTCTGGATGAAGTTGTGGGTCACATCGATGCCCATCGCGACGGTCCACTTGTCGCCGATGGTCTGGTCGAGGTTGATGCGGCCCGAGGTGCGGCGTGCGCCCGTGTTGAGCTGCACACCCTTGGTCTGCCGGTCGTTGAGGGAGCCGAAGTAGCGCGTGTTGGCCGCGCCGCCCGACGACGACAGCACCGTCTCGAACGACGGCGCGTGGTTGCCGTACAGCTGGCCCTCCCAGTCGTAGTTCGGGCACGCCGGCGTGCAGTTCGCCTTGGCGACGGAATCCGCCTGCGGCGAGGCGCCGAGCCAGGGCTGGACCTGGGCGTAGCTCGTGAACTGGCGGGAGCCGAGGAGGCGCGTGGCCTGCTGGGTGCCGACGCGCTGCGTGAGGTTGTAGCGCGTGGTACCGGCCTTGCCGCGCTTCGTCGTGATGACGACGACGCCGTTCGTCGCGCGCGAGCCGTAGATGGCCGTTGCAGCGGCGGACTTGAGGACCTCGATGTTCTCGATGTCGTTGGGGTTGAAGTCCGCGAGGCGATTCACGACCTGGTCCTGCGACGAGTTCGTGGAGCCGCTGGAGCGCGTGATCGAGGCGAGACCGCCAGAGACCGACGCGTTCGAGACGATGATGCCGTCCACGATGTAGAGCGGATCGCCCTGACCGAGGATCGACGTGGCGCCGCGGATCTGGATCTGCATGCCGCCGCCAGGCGTGCCGCTGTTCTCGAAGACCGTCGCGCCGACGACCTTGCCAGCGAGGTTGCCTTCCAGTGACTTGGAGGGAGCCTGCGTGAGCTCTTCCGCACTGACCGACGCAATGGCCGTCGAGGCGTTGCGGCGATCGACCGTGGTGGCCTGACCGGTGACGGTCACGCCCTCGAGCTGCAGCACGTCCTTGTCCAGCGCGAAGTCCGCCGTCGCCTCGGAGGTGACGACCTTGGTGACACGCTTGAAGCCGATGGCGCGGACGAGGATCGTCGCGCCATTGCTGGGAATGCGCAGGCGATATTCGCCCCGCTCATTCGTGCGGACGCCGTTCTGCGCGCCGAGGAGGCCGACCGTAGCCTCGGTGATCGGAGCGCCCGATGCCGACTGGGTCACCTTGCCGGTGATTTCCCGTCCCTGGGCTGCCGCAATCGCGGGAAGCAGCGCAAGGAAGGAGGCCACAAGTGGGAGTATTCGAGGACGCACTGGGGGGCACCTCTGAGGGTAGGAAGGAGGAACTCGAACTTTCGAAAAGCGGCACGCAGGCGGAGCTCGGGGAGAGCTCCGGTCGTTGAGCAGACCCTGCGGACACAGTCTTCGCCACAACATGCGGGCGGAAATGTCATTCGTCAAACAACTGGAACACTTTTGTCCAGTTGGCGGGCCATTACCTCGTCCACACGGCAATGAGCCCGCAACGAAGCCCTTGCGCCGTGCCGGCGTACTGCATTGGAATCGACGATGGACCATCGAAGTACTCGATTCCATGGATGTCGGCGACGGGCGGAAGCTGGCGCAGGTCGAAGCCGGCGCCGTCGGCAGGCAGGAGCACGCCATCCACCATCACGCGGGTGAAGCAGGGCTTGTCGCTGAGGCCATCCACGAGCTGCCGGCGCGAGGTGGCCACTACCTTATAGTCGCGCACGCCGATGTTGAGCGAGGAGACCCCGTTCAGCACCTGCCAGGCGTCGACCGGGTTGCGCTTCTCGATGTCCTCGCGCGTGAGGGACACGGTCGCCTGGTGCCGTGCGCGACGACGCTCGAACTCGTCCAGCCGCGCGGGGAGGACACGCGCCCCGACGACCCGGACGGTATCGAGCATCGGCGCCTGGACCGCACCCATGACGATGGGCAGCGTGAGGCGCGCCGAGTCCACGTTGACCGTGACCTCGCCGGGGACGAGGCCGACCTTGCGCACGCGCACGCGCATCAGGCCACGCGCGACGTCGGGCACGAGCGCGATGCCGGTGCGTCCGCTCGCGATCGTGCGGCTGGGCCCGGACGCGGGGAAGATGTCGAGCGTCGCCTGCGGCAGCGCGTTGCCATGGTCGTCGGTGACGACGATTTCAACGAGCGTCTTCGCGCGCGGCGCGTTGAGCGCCTCGACCTCGCGCGACTGCGCGACTGGCTGGTGAAGGACCAGGTCGACGGCCGCATACGGCTCGCCGCCGAGCCGGACCTCCCGCCGGTCCACGAGGTCACCGGCCGCGACGCTGGCGATGAGCAACGCGCCGCGCGGCACACCGCACACCTTGAAGCGGCCAGCAGCATCCGACTCGGCGTGGAGCGCGTGCCCGTTCGCCGAGAGCGTTGCACCGCCGGAGGTGGCGATGATCGAGAAGTTGTCCTGCCAGGTGATGCTCACGAGCGCACCGGGCGTGGGGCGCGCCGTACCGTCGAACACGCGTCCGTGGAGCATGCCTTCGTCGCCACGGATGGAGTCGCGCGGACAGGCGTTCCCGAGCACTTCGCGCGCGCTCAGGAGCGTGACGGTGTCGACCGGTGCGTCGGCGCGCGCCTCGACGTCGCGCTCGAGGGGCGGGATGCCGAGCGCGCTCATGCTCGCCGTGGTCACGCGAGCGCGATAGTGGCCGGCGAGGACAGGGCTCAGTCGAATACGGCCCTGCGCGTTTGCGGATGCCGCGTAATCGGTGCCGTCGAGCGTGAGGGTCGCCGTGGAGACGACGTTCATCGTATCGGGGGAGACCACCTGGAGTGCGATCGCTGCACCCTTGCCGGTGAACACCGTGCTGTCGCCGCGCAGGGCGCGCGTGACCTCGCCGCCCATGACCTGCACGCCGCGGAGCGTGAGCACGCGGCGCTGCGCGATGGTGCGGTCGAGGCGATGCTCGATGCGCGCGCTGGCCGTGAGGCGCGGCATGCGCACGTTCCAGCGCGCGATGAGCCAGTTGCCGTCGGGGAGGCGCTGGAAGTCGACAATGCCGCCGGGATGCGCGGGCGCGGCCTCTTCGGGCAGGTTCAGGTAGCGGAAGTCGAGCGTGCGCAATTCCGCCGTGGCGCGATCGAGCCACAGCGTGCCCTCGATCTCGCGCATGGCACGACGGTCGCCGTTGGGTACGAACGCCACGCCGATGAGCGCACCGGCACCACTGGGCGGATCGACGAGGCGGAAGCAATGGCCGGACACGAAGGTGTCGGACAGCAGCGCCTCGGCATCAGGGGCGTAGAAGACCGAGTTGCCCTCCTCCTCGACGACGAAGCCGCGGTCGCGCAGGACGTCCGCGGGCACGCTGCGGAACGCGTGCGTGGTGAGGCTCCTCGTCGTGCGGATGTGCTGCTCGCGCACGCTTCGCGCGAGTGAGTCGAGGGCGCGGTCGTACTCGATCCATTCCGCGTACAGCGGCACGAGCTCACTCGAGAGCTGCGACGTGAGCATCGCCTTGCGCGCCTCTTCCCAGACGCGCGCGACGGCGAAGCCCGTGTCGGCGCTGACGCGGCAGCTCTCGCGCTCGCGAACGCCCATGCCCGCCAGGGACACCGTGGCCGAGTTGACGACGATGCGGACGCGCTCCGTCGACGCGAGGGCGAGCGTGAGCGTGGGTCCGGCGCTCGGGCGGAAGCCGATGCGCAGGACGGTCAGCTTCGTGGAGCCTGGCTCGCCAACCTTCAGCGCAAACTGCCCGCGCGCGTTGGTGAGCGCGCGCCCGGTGACGGCGCCGGAGGGCGCGGTGGCGATGACGACCGCCCCCGCGACCGGCGTGAGGGAGTCGGGGAGGAGGACGGTGCCGATGACACTCTGGGCGTCGAGCCGCGAACCAGGGAGTGCAGTTGCCAGTGCGGCCAGCGCGAGACACGTGCGGATGCGCATCCAGGCCTCCAATCGCCGGGAAGATATTGGAGGCGCTTCGGATAGGCGAGCCGCAACGGCAACTGCAAAAGACTCCTTTTCAGCTGCCTCAGGCCACGTTCAGGCCGCGTGCATGGTGCAGATTCCTCGACTTCGCCCGGAATGACACCGTCGGTGCAGGTGCGAGCGCGGTGGACACCTGTCCCGACAGCTTGAAGAATGCCACCACCTGCTCCAGCGACTCGGCCTGCGCCGCCATCTCCTCGGCGGTGGACGCCAGCTCCTCGGCGGCAGAGGCGGTGCGCTGCGTGACTGCATCCACCTGGCTCATGGCCTGATTGATCTGCGCGACGCCGAGTGCCTGCTCGCGTGACGCGTCGGCGACTTCCTGGACGAGCATGGCCGTCTGGCGAATGGACGGCACCAGCTGCTTGAGGCGTGTGCCCGACTGCTCGGCGACGGCGACGCTGCTCGTCGCGAGCGCGCCGATCTCGTTGGCCGCGGACTGGCTGCGCTCCGCAAGCTTGCGCACTTCCATCGCGACGACGGCGAAGCCGTGCCCGTGGTCGCCGGCGCGCGCGGCCTCGATGGCCGCGTTGAGGGCGAGGAGGTTGGTCTGGTAGGCGATGTCCTCGATGACCGAGATCTTCTTCGCGATCACCTGCATCGCCGACGTCGTCTCCTCGGCGACCTGTGCGCTCGACTCGGCGTCGAGTGCGCCCTTCATGGCTGCGTCTTCCGTGGTACGCGAGTTCGCGGCGTTCTGCGCGATGGATGCGTTCATCTGCTCCAGGCCCGCGGTCGTCTCCTCGACGGAGGACGCCTGTTCGCTCGTGCCCTGTGACAGCCCCGCGGAGGTGGACGACACGTGCGACGCAACCTGCGACAGCGTGCCGGCGGCCGTGCGCACCTCGCGGATGACGCGCTCGATCTCGTCCGCGAAGCCGTTGAAGTTGCGCGACATCTCGCCCAGCTCGTCCTGCGTGAGCACTTCCATGCGTCCGCTCAGGTCACCCTTCGCCATGCGCGCGAGGTTCTCCGTGGCGGCGACGATCGGTGTGGCGATGCGGCGCGCGAGTGCGAGGGAGATGATGACGCCGAGTGCGATCGTGCCGACGAGGAACACCCAGATGGCGACGCGGGCGCGGTCCTTCTCGGAGAGCGCGACGGCGACCGCCTCGTTCTTCTCCTTCGCGGACTCGATCTCCATCTCGTCCATGATGGCCGCGTGCATCCCGCGCGCGGGGAGGTACTCATTGTCGTACTTCGCGTGCGCTTCTGCGCCCTTGCCCGACTTCGCGAGCTGCGCGATGTCCTCTTCCAGGCGATTGAGGCGCGCCTCGTCGAACGCGGCGGCCTGGTCGATCTTCTGGAGCACTTTCGCCGACGGCTCGAGCTTGCGCATCTCGGCGATGTGCGAGAGCACCGAGCTGTCCGCCACGAGCTTGCGCTGGAACTCCGCCTGGTTGTCGTTGTCGAGGAGGAAGCCGCGCATCGCGTCGCTCATCTCGAGCATCGCGAAGCGGATCTGGATCGCCTTGAGGGCGATGGCGTCGTCACGCTCGACGACACGCTGGAGGCGGTTCACGGACCGCGTGATCATCGAGAGTGCGCCAACGGAAGCGATGCTGCCGACGAGCAGGACGGAGCAGAAGCCGGTGACGAGGCGTGCGCGAAGCGTGAATCGCATTGAGGAAGGTGTCTTCATGCGACGGAGGTTACCGGCGCCCCGTCAACGGGACCAATACCTCTTTTCTTGCGATGCCATGCCTCGCCGCGGAGGCATGGGTTCCCCAACAATGAAGTATTGGCCGCGCGCGCCGAGCGCGGGCACTCTTCGGTCGTTGATACCTCACTCCAGCAACGACTAATCAAGCCATGCGTACCGTGATCATTGCCCTCGTCCTCCTCATTGCCGCGTTCCTCCGTCCCGGCGTCGCGCTTGCGCAGTCCGCGACGTCCGATGCGGACCAGACGTACTTCGACTTCCAGGTCGAGCAGCCCGTGAAGGCGCGCTCGATGCGCACACCCGTGTATCCCGATCGCCTGCGCTCCGCCGGCATCGAAGGCCAGGTCCTCGTGCAGTTCGTCGTCGACGAGAACGGCAATGCACAGATGAACACCTTCAAGGTCATCAAGTCCACGGACAACGAGCTCACCGAGTCGGTGCGCCGCGCCGTGAACGGCTCGACGTTCGTCCCCGCCGAGGTGCGCGGCCGCAGGGTGAAGCAGCTCGTGCAGCAGCCGTACATGTTCTCGGGAAAGAAGTAGGCTCGCGACACGGCATTCTGGCGAATGCCTGACAGCTGAGACCAGTGAGAGGGGCAGTCACGCGACTGCCCCTCTTGCTATACTGAAGGGCCCCGAAGTCCCCTGGCCTGCTGGGAGTCCCCTCTTTGACCGACGCCGCCGCGCCCCCCGACGCGCAAGGTCCGTCCACGCGCTTCTCGAAGCCGTCTGCTGCCGCCGTGCCGGAAAAGCGGCGCTACGATCGCTCGATCGTGGAGGGCGACCTCAAGTCCGCCGTGTGGAAGATCGCGTGGCCCACGATGCTGACGAACGTCATCGGTGGCATGCAGGGGATCATCGACCACATCCTCGTGGGGCATTTCGTGGGCTTCACGGGCAACGCCGCGATCGGCGTGTCCAACCAGATCTTCATCGTCGTCATCGCCTTCATCATGTCGCTTTTCACGGGCATGAGCGTGCTCGTCGCGCGCTTTGCCGGTGCGGGTGACGAGGGGAAGGTCAACCGGACGGTGTACAACGCGTTCATCACGGCGGCGGGGATCTCGCTGCTGGTCATGGCGCCCGTGGGGTACTTCGCGTCGCCGTTCCTTCTGGACTTCGTGAACGCGGCGCCGCTGGTGAAGGCGGAGGCCCTGCCCTTCCTGCGCATCATGTTCATGTTCAGCACGGGGATGCTCGTGTTCTACATGCTGGGTGGCGCGCTTCGCTCGGCGGGTGATGCGCGGACGCCGATGGTGCTTGGCATCAGCCTCACGGCGCTCAACGTCCTCTTCAATGTCGTGCTGATCAATG
>JBDSTA010000260.1:0-3237 GCA_039928475.1 Gemmatimonadaceae bacterium
GGTAGGCGGTGACGACCCACGCGAGTCGCTCGAGGCCGCCGAGCTCGCTCACGATGCGCGGGAGCGCCGTGGAGACGATCGTCGAGTCGAGGGCGGCGAGCAGCATGACCAGCACGAGGCCGCTGAAGACCACGAGGATCTGGCGGTGACTAAGCGGCGGCGGGGCGGCGATGGTGTCGGTCATTGGGTCCGGCTTTGGGCAAGGGTGAAGCCATCCCCGTCGCGGGAGGGTACCTTGGGCCTCACGAAATGGATATCGCCACCATCGCGCTCGTGCTCGCGTCGTCTGCGACGCACGCGTACTGGAACTTCCTGATCAAGCGGAGCGCGGGCGGCTCCACCTTCATCGGCCTGAGCAAGGTGGTGGAGGTGGTGGTGTTCGCGCCGGCGTTTCTGTGGTGGTCGGCGGCGGGCTCGGGCGTGCTCATCGGTGCGTGGTGGATCGTGGTGGGCGGTGCGATGCTCGCGCTGCTGAACTACGTGGCGCTCGCGAAAGCGTACGAGACGGGCGACCTGTCGGTGGTCTACCCGGTGGCTCGCGGCGCGACGCTCCTCTTCCTCCCTGCCCTGGGATTCGTCGTGTTCGGGGAGCACATCTCCGCAATGGGATGGCTGGGCATCGGGAGCGTGATGGCGGGAATCGCGGTGATCCGCCTGCCGGCTTTCTCCAGCGCTGCGGTGCGCGGCTTCGCGCACATGCTGCGGTCGCGGTCCATCGCATTCGCGCTCATCGCCGCAGCGGCGACCGCGGGCTACACGGTGTGGGACAAGAACGCGGTGCAGACGCTGCCCACGTTCACGTACTTCTATTCGTACACGGCGATGACGGCGGTGCTGTATCTCGCGTACCTGTCGCGTCGCGTGCCGCGCGGTGCGCTCACCACGGAGTGGCGCGAGAAGAAGTGGCCCATCATCCAGGTGGGCGTACTGAACACGGTGTCCTACCTGCTGGTGCTGATCGCGTTGCGGAGCGGGACGTCGAGCTACGTGCTCGCGCTCAGGCAGCTGAGCATCGGCATCGGTGTGTTTCTCGGATGGCGCTTGCTTCGGGAGGATCTTGCGCTGCCGAAACGGGTGGGCGTGGGGTTGCTGGTTGCTGGGTGCTTGCTCGTCGGTGTTGCGCGCTAAGGCGCGCGATCTACGCGGATCTTGAACGGCGATTTACGCGGATTGCTTTTCCTCGCGCCACCAGGGATCGAAGGCCGGCGGCGTTGCGGGCTCGAAGGGGGCACCGATTCTCGGGATCACCACGCGAGTGCCGGTGCGCGCCGCTTCCGCGAGCACGCGCTCGGGGGGCTCGAACCAGTCGTGGAACGCCAGGTTGAACGTGCCCCAGTGCAGCGGGAGCATGAGCGGGTTGCCGATCGCGACGTTCATCCGCACCGCCTCTTCCGGATTGAGATGGATGTCCGGCCACAGCACGTCGTACGAGGCCGACTTGATCAGGGCGAGATCGTATGGGCCGTGCGCCTTCAGGCCCGCGAGGCCGTCGAACCAGCCGGTGTCGCCGCTGTGCAGCACGCGATGCGCGCCGCTCGCGACGACCCACGACGCCCACAGCGTCTGGTTGCGCTTGATCACCCGCCCGGAGAAATGTCGCGCCGGGTGCGCGGTGAGCTTGAGGTCGCCCACGTGCGCTGCGTCGCCCCAGTCGAGCTCCGTGATCTTCGCGGGCGCAACGCCCCATTGCTCCAGGTGCGCGCCGACGCCGAGCGTGGTCACCCACTGTACGTTCTTCTGCCGCTCGCTCTTCAGGATGCCGCGGACGGCGGGATAGTCGAGATGATCGTAGTGATCGTGCGTGATGAGCACGACGTCGAGCGCGGGAAGCTCCGCGAGCGGCAACGCCGGCGCATGGAAACGCTTCGGGCCGACGAGCGGCGATGGTGAGACACGCTCGCCGTACAGCGGGTCGACGAGGACGCGATAGCCGTCGATCTCGATGAGCGTGCTCGAATGCCCGAGCCACGTGATGCGAAGGCCCGACGCGGGTGGCGCGTCGAATCGCGTGTGATCGTTCGTCACGATGGGGATGGCACGCTTCGGCACGCGCTCTTCCCTGCCGAAGAGCTGGCGCTTCAACAACTCACCCATCTTCCCGGCGGTGCTCACGCTCGTCGGCACGGGATTCTGGAACGCGCCATCGCGCCAATTGGGCGAGCGCTCGATGCGCGCGAGGCGCTCACCCTCCGGGGTGCCGCCGAGCGGTGCGATGAGGTCGGTCAATCGATGGGTCCCTCGACGCCGAGTGGGGTGTGCGGCGTCGTCGCGTCCGCGCCACGAAGCAGATCGTAGAGGCGCATGGCGAGCACCATGCCGATGACCGGCGCGCCCCAGTACAGCCAGTGCACCGTCCAGTCGCCGCTCACGACGGACGGCCCGAGGGAGCGCGCCGGATTGAATGAGCCGCCCGTGATGGGGCCGGTGACGAGCGCGCCCGCGAACACCGTGGCGCCGATCACGAACGGCGCGAGCGACGGTGTGGTGCGCTCGTCGGTCGCGACGCTCATGATGACGAAGGCGAGCACGCCGCTGAAACCCATCTCGACGGCGAACGCCTGCGCAACGGGAATGGACGGCACGGTGCCGCCCATGTTCGCGATGTTGCCGAGCGTCCACGCGAGGAAGAGCGAGCCGAGTATCGCGCCGATGCACTGCGCGGCGACGTATGGCACGACGTCGCTCGCGGGGAAGCGCCGGATGGACCAGAAACCAATGGTGACGGCGGGGTTCACGTGCGCGCCGCTCAGGTGCCCCGCAGCGGCGACGACCATCGTGACCACGAGGCCGAACGCGAGCGCGATGGCCGTGTGGCCGAACGCGTGCGTGCGCGACGCGACCATCGCGGAGCCGCAGCCGACGGTGACGAGCGTGAAGGTGCCGAGAAGCTCGGTGAGGTAGCGCTTCCCTCTCGTCGATGATGTCAGCGTGCTCCCCCGGTGCGCAGGTAGTCGGCGAAGTCATGCGGCAGTGTGCTCGCAAGGATCCCCGCCGCGGCCTCCTCCACATTGTAGCCCACGCGGATGACTTCCGCCGCAATGCGCGCCGCGCCGGCGTCGAGGATGACGTAGCCGGCGCGCGGGTCGCCGTCCTTCGGGCGTCCGACGCTTCCGGTATTCACGAACAGCACGCCGTCCACCGTGCGCTGCCACGGCTTGTGCGTGTGGCCGAAGCACACGACGTCGCCATCGCGCGCGCCGACGGACGCGGCCATCTTCGCGAGCACGTCGTCGCTGC
>JBDSTA010000261.1:0-42482 GCA_039928475.1 Gemmatimonadaceae bacterium
GATTGAGATCGAGGTCACGCCCGCGGCCGGCCCGATGTTCGACATGTTCGCCTCGCAGGGCGCGCCCGAAAGCATGGAGAACTTCACCGAGATGCTGCGCGACATGATGCCGCAGCGAAAGAAGAAGCGGACGGTCAAGGTCTCGGAGGCGCGGCGCATCCTGCTGGAGCAGGAGTTCGAAAAGCTGGTCGACATGGAGGATGTCACGGCCGACGCGCTGGAGCGCGTCGAGACGCTGGGCATCGTCTTCCTCGACGAGATCGACAAGATCGCCGGCGAGAAGAGCCAGATGGGAGGGCCGGACGTGTCGCGCGAGGGCGTGCAGCGCGACCTGCTGCCGATCGTCGAGGGCAGCAACGTGCAGACGAAGTACGGGATGGTGAAGACGGATCACATCCTGTTCGTCGCCGCCGGCGCGTTTCACGTGTCCAAGCCGTCGGATCTCATCCCGGAGCTGCAGGGCCGCTTCCCGATTCGCGTGGAGCTCAAGTCACTCACCGAGGAAGACTTCGTCCGCATCATGACGGAGCCGGAGAACGCTCTCACGAAGCAGTACGCCGCTCTGGTCGCCGCGGACGGCGCCACGCTCGATTTCACGGAGGATGGCATCCGCGAGATCGCGAAGATCGCGGCCACGGTCAACTCCCGCATGGAGAACATCGGCGCGCGGCGGCTGCACACGGTGATGACGACGCAGCTCGAGGACACGCTCTTCGAGCTCCCAGACGGCGGCGAAAAGCGCATCGTGGTCGACGCGCAGGCGGTCCGTGAGAAGCTGAAGGCCATCGTCGAGGACGAGGACCTCCGGAAGTACATCCTCTGAGGTCCTCTGCCGCTGGCGCGGCACGAAGGGCGGGAGGATCATTGCCCGGTCAGCGTCGGGAAGACGAGCCGCGCATGCGGCGGCGTGCGATACTGCACGAGGCCCCGGTCACGGCGGAGACGCTTCGCGAGGCTCAGGTCGTCGAGATGGAACGGCTCGCGGTCGTCCTCGACCTGACCCGGGGCTTCGGTGGAGGGTTCGACTGCAGGGGTGTCGGAGCGCTTGGGCGTCAGCAATGCGACAAGCGCGGCCTTCCAGCTGGACGGACGTGACCCTACGGGGGTGGACATTGCGGTGCTCCTGTCTACCGCGTCGTCGCGGCCTGAACGGGATGGGGGGGACGGGGCACTCACCCCGCCGCACAGCCATAATGCCCTAAAGCGTTTTGTATGTCAAATTACAAAACGGTAATGATCGTAGTCACAAAGATTAGGAACTTCTGACCGAATCACTCCCCCGCGTTTCCTTGCCCCGAGCTTCCCGCGACGGTTAGCTTGCCCGCCCGAACTCGTTCACCCTGGCCCAGTCAGTCCCGATGCCCGAGCAGACGTCCCGCGACTTCCTCGCGATCCCCGATTTCTCCGCCGCCGAGCTGATCGCCCTGTTCGACCTCGCGGACCGCATGCGGCTCGGTGAGTATCGCAAGCAGCCGCTGGCGGGCAAGACGCTCGCGATGATCTTCATGAAGGCCTCCACGCGCACGCGCGTGTCCTTCGAGGTCGGCACGTACCAGCTGGGCGGCCACGCGCTCTTCCTCTCCCCGCGCGACGTCCAGCTCGGCCGCGGTGAGCCCATCGCCGACACCGCGCGCGTCCTCTCGCGCTACGTGGACGGCATCATGATCCGCACGTTCGCGCACCAGGACGTCGAGGAGCTCGCGCGCTACGCGAGCGTGCCCGTGATCAACGGGCTCACCGACCTCCTCCATCCCTGCCAGATCCTCGCCGACATCCTGACCATTCGTCAGCACCTCGGCTCGTACGAGGGCCGCAAGGTGGCCTGGATCGGCGACGGCAACAACATGGCCAACTCCTGGATCAACGCGGCATACCGGCTCGGCTTCGAGCTCGCCATTGCCTGCCCGGAGGGCTACGAGCCTGCCGACCACCTCCTCGAGCGCGCGAAGGGCCACGCGAAGATCACCGTCACGCGCGACCCGCGTGAGGCGATGGAGGGCGCGCACGTCGTCAACACGGACGTGTGGGCGAGCATGGGCCAGGAGGATGAGCAGAAAAAGCGCGAGCGCGACTTCGCCGGCTTCACGGTGAACGCGAAGCTCATGGAGCGCGCATCGAAGAACGCGATCTTCCTGCACTGCCTGCCCGCACATCGCGGCGAGGAGGTGACGGCGGATGTCATCGACGGACCGCAGAGCCGCGTGTGGGACGAGGCGGAGAATCGCCTGCACATCCAGAAGGCCATCATGGCCGTCCTCATGGGCGGGGAGACACTCGCATGACGATGCCGAACGTGGGCGACATGGCCCCCGACTTCACCGCCGAGATCGACGACGGGTCGATGCTGACGCTGTCGTCCCTGCGCGGGACGCCGGTCGTCCTGTTCTTCTATCCCAAGGACGACACCCCTGGCTGAACCATCGAGGCATCCGGTTTCCAGGATGCCCTCCCTCGGTTCGAGGGACTCGATGCGAAGGTGATCGGCGTGAGTCCGGATCCGGTGAAGAAGCACCAGAAGTTCAAGGCGAAGCACGGCTACCGGTTTCCGTTGGTCGCAGACACGGAGCACGCGGTGTCCGCACTGTACGGCGTATGGGCGGAGAAGTCGCTCTACGGTCGCAAGTACTGGGGCGTGAACCGCACGACGTTCGTCATCGGCGCCGACGGACGCATCACCAGCGTGTTCGAGAAGGTGAAGCCGATCGGACACGCACAGGAAGTGGCGAGCGCACTCGCGGGGACGACGTAGCGCTCGCGCACCTGGTCGCTACACGCCCTTCGTGTCCCAGAGCCGGTTCACCACCCACAGCAGCGTGAGCCCACTCACGACGAACACGCCCGCGAGCCCGAGCGCGGCGGGCGTGCGGCCGTAGAGGAAGTTTCCGATCGCGAACAGCGACGACCAGATCGTGAGGCAGCCGGAGACCCACCCGATCGTCGCCATGCCGAGGTTGTCCGCCGCCGGGCCCACGCCCGCCTCGGCGCGGATGTCGCGCCAGCCGGGACCCGCCGGCCGAACCTTCTGGTAGAACGCGATCAGGCGCTCGCGGCTCGTCGGCGCACTGACGAACGCCGTCACCAGCCAGCAGATGGTCGTGAACGCGACCGAGAAGATGACCGTCTGCGCGAAGGGCAGGGGATGACCCGACTTCTTCATCGCGAAGAACACCGCCGAGATCGCGAACGAGCTCACCATGGCGACCACCTCGCACGTCGCGTTGATGCGCCACCAGTACCAGCGCAGCAGGTAGAGCAGTCCCGTCCCGGCGCCGATGGAGATGAGCACCTCGAAGGCATCCTGCGCCGAATCGAGCACGAGGCTCAGCAGCGCCGCGACGATGTACAAGCCGATCGTGCAGAGCCGCCCGACGTTCACGTAATGCGATTCGCTCGCCGCCGGATTCACGAAGCGGCGGTAGAAGTCGTGGACGAGGTACGACGATCCCCAGTTGAGGTGCGTGAGGATCGTGGACGAGTTCGCGGCGATGAGGCCACCCACCATGAGGCCCACGAAGCCGGCGGGCAGGAACATGAGCATCGCGGGAAACGCGCTGTCGTGCCCGATGAGCTTCGGATCCGCGTGCGGGAACGCGGCCGCGATGTCCTTCAACTCGGGAAAGATGATGATGGAGCAGAGTGCGGTGATGATCCACGGCCACGGACGCAGCACGTAGTGCGCGAGGTTGAAGAACAGCGTGCCGCCCAGCGCGTCCTTCTCCGACTTCGACGCGAGCATGCGCTGCGCGATGTAGCTGCCACCGCCTGGCTCCGCACCGGGATACCAGTTCGCCCACCAGCCGATGGCGATGGGCATGATGAAGATCATCAGCGCGAGATCACCCATGGCGAAGTTCGGCATGACGTCGAGGATCGGCTGCCCCGATCCATTGATCGGCGAGAGCACCGGGCCGGATGTCGCGCTGAAGTTCACCTGCTGTCCGCCGAGCGTACTCACGAGCGTGTGCAAGCCGGTGAGCGCGCTGTCGCCCGCGCCGGCATGACGAGCCACCGCGACGAGGCTGAAGTACGCTGCCGCGATCACCGCGGTCATCTTGATCACGAACTGCACCATGTCGATGACGAGCACGCCCCAGAGCCCGGAGTGCGCCGCGAACACCACGTTCAGCACGCCGCATACGAGGATCGTCTGCCAGGGCGGCATCGCGAAGAGGATGTTCGCGATCTTGCACGCCGCGAGCGTCACCATCCCCATGATGAAGCAGTTGAAGAACAGGCCGAGGTACACGGCGCGAAAGCCGCGCACCACGGTGGCTGCCCTGCCTGAATAGCGCAGCTCGTAGAACTCGAGGTCCGTCATCACGCCCGACCGGCGCCACATCCGCGCGAAGAAGAACACGGTGGACACGCCGGTGAGCACGAATGCCCACCACTGCCAGTTCCCGGCGACGCCGTACTGGCGGACCTGCTGCGTCACCCAGTTGGGCGTGTCGCTGCTGAAGGTGGTCGCCACCATCGAGAGGCCGGCCAGCCACCACGGCACCGACCGCCCCGAGGCGAAGAATTCCGAGGTGCTCTGCCCGGCGCGCTTGCCGAAGAACAGCGCCGGGACAAAGCAGACGAGCAGCGACGCGACGACGATGATCCAGTCGAGGAGGACGAGTTTCATGCGCGCGAGAATCGTCGGTCGCGCGGCGCATCGCAAGGTGTTGGCGGCGGTCGCATTGCCTGAGCGTACTGATGGACCAGCCTGTACCTTCCCACCAATGCCCACCACCAAAGCCGTCATCCTCGCACGCGGACTCGGCACGCGCATGCGCCGCGCGGACGGCCGTGCTGCCGTGGACGCCAGCCAGGCGAGCGCGGCAGACGCTGGTCTCAAGGGCATGATCCCCATCGGCCGGCCCTTTCTCGACTACGTCATCAGCGCACTCGCCGATGCCGGCATCACCGATGTCTGTCTCGTGATCGGGCCGGATTCCGACCGCATGCGTGCGTACTACGGCGGCGAGGTGGAGCTCACGCGTGTCCGCATGCACTTCGCCGTACAGCAGGAGCCCCGTGGCACCGCCGACGCCGTACTCGCCGCAGAGTCCTTCGCGGCCGGCGAGCACGTGCTCGTGCTCAACTCGGACAACTACTATCCGGTGCATACGCTGCGGGCGCTGCGCGAGTCGGGCACCGCCGCCGTCGCGGTGTTCGAGCGTGATGCCCTCGTCCGCCTCGGCAACGTGGACGCTGAACGCGTCGCGAAGTTTTCCGTCGTGCGCATCGCCGATGACGGCTCGCTCGCCGAGATCATCGAGAAGCCGACGGACGACGAGATCGCGTCGATGGGCGACGAGGTGTTCGTCGGGATGAACAGCTGGTCGCTGCCGCCGGGGATCTACGACGCATGCCGCGCGGTCTCGCCCTCGCCGCGCGGGGAGCTCGAGCTTCCCCAGGCCGTGCAGCTTGCGCGTGACACCATGGGCGTGCGCTTTCGCGTCCTCCGCTTCCACGACGGCGTACCCGATCTCTCGAGCCGTGCCGACATCGCCACGATGCGCGACGCGCTGCGCGGCCTGGAGCCGCGCCTGTGAACGCGAGGCCAGAGCTCTTCGCGGCTGCGCGCGACGCACTGGCATCGCTCGGTACCCACGGCGACGAGGAGCTCGCGTGGTTCGTACCCGGGCGCATCGAGGTGCTCGGCAAGCACACCGACTACGCGGGTGGACGCAGCCTGCTCTGCGCCGTGGACCGCGGATTCGCGGTGGTGGCGCGTCCACGCAGCGATGCGGTGGTGCGCGTCGTCGACGCGCTGCGCAGCGAGACGCGCGAGCTCGTCCTCGGCGACGATGCACCGCTTCCGCAGGGAGACTGGGGGCGATACGTCGCCGCGGTGACGAAGCGCGTGCCGCGCGACTTCCCCGCGATGCGGCGCGGCGCGGACATCGCCTTCGCAAGCAACCTCCCGCCGGCGTCCGGCATGAGCAGCTCGAGCGCGCTACTCATCGCGATCTTCCTCGTCCTGCGTGACGCCAATGCGCTCGACCTCGACCTCCAGTACCGACGCATCATCCACAGCAGGGAAGCGCTCGGAGGGTACCTCGGCGCAGTGGAGAACGGGCGCGAATTTGGTGCGCTCGCCGCGGGACATGGGGTAGGAACGCTCGGCGGGAGCCAGGACCAGACGGCGATCCTGTGCTGTCACGCCGATGCGCTGACCGGCTATTCGTTCGTGCCGGTCCGGCCCGAAGGCGACGTCCCATTTCCGATGAGCCACGCGTTCGTCGTCGCGTACAGCGGCGTCGCCGCGGAGAAGACCGCAGCGGCCATGCAGCAGTACAACGAGGCCTCACTCGCCGTCGTCCGGATCCTCGAGCACCTCAATCGCGAGACGGGCGCGTCATTCGGCTCGCTCGGCGACGCCGCGGCGCACGATCACGCCGGCGGCTTCCGCGACTTGCTGCGCAACGCGACGACCCCCGGCTTCACGCGCGAGCGCCTCGTTGCGCGCTACGAGCAATTCGTCGCCGAGGCGAATCACATCATTCCGGCGGCGGGCGCGGCGATGATTCGCGGTGACCTGCGCGAGTTCGGCCGCCTCGTGGACCGCAGCCATCACAACGCGGAAACGCTGCTCGGAAACCAGGTGCCCGAGACCATCGCCCTCCAACGCTTCGCGCGCGAGCTGGGTGCGGACGCCTCATCCGCGTTCGGCGCGGGCTTCGGCGGCAGCGTGTGGGCCATGACCACGCGGTCGAATGCCGATCGTCTCGCGTCCGCGTGGCGCGAACGCTATGCGGCCGCCTTCCCGGCGGCCGCGGAGCGTGCTCAATTCATCGTCACGACGCCGAGTGCAGGGGCGTCGCGCGCGTAGCGAACTCTCAACCGCAGCGAACATGTCCCAGGATAACGATCTCTCCCGCCGCGACCTCCTGAAGACCGCAGCGATCGCCGGCATCGGCCTCACGCTCGGGGGCGCGCAGGACGCGCAGGCCGAACCGGTGCGCCTGCACGAGCCTGACGTCGTGCCGCCCGCTGCTGGCGAGTCGATGATGGACGTGAAGTTCGAGGCGCGCGCCGTGCCACGCATCGCGATCGTCGGCACGGGCCTGCGCGGACGCAGCGTGCTGAACGAGCTGCTCGGCGTCGGCGGCGTGAAGATCACCGCGCTGTGCGATCTCGTCCCGGACAAGGTGGAGAAGGCGAAGGCGATGATGAAGAAGGCCGGGCACGACTACGAGCCGGCGGTCTATACGGGCGGCGAGCGCGACTTCGAGAAGCTGTGCGCGCGCGACGACATCGATTTCGTCTACACGGCGACGCCATGGCGCTGGCACGTGCCCGTTGTGCTCGCGGCGATGAAGCATGGGAAGCACGCGGGCACCGAGGTGCCCGCGGCGCTCACCATCGAGGATTGCTGGGCGCTGGTGGACACGTCGGAGAAGACGCGTCGTCACTGCCTCATCATGGAGAACTGCTGCTACGGCTACAACGAGTTGCTCGTCCTCCAGATGGTGCGGGCGGGCGCGTTCGGCGATCTCAAGCATGGTGGCGCCGCGTACAATCACGACCTGCGCTCGATCCTCTTCGAGACGCGCGACGAAGGGCTGTGGCGTCGTGCGGCGCACACCGAGCGCAACGGCAACCTGTATCCGACGCACGGCCTCGGCCCTGTCGCGTGGTACATGGGCGTGCATCGAGGTGACCGGCTCGACTACATGGTGTCCATGAGCACGCCGGAGTTCGGGCTCACCAAGTGGCGCGAGGACCACATCCCGAAGGACGATCCGCGCTGGAAGGAGAAGTACGTGAACGGCGACCTCAACAGCTCGCTCGTGAAGACAGCGAAGGGACGCACGATTCGCCTCGAGCACAATGTGTCGAGCCCGCGTCCGTACAGCCGCATCAACAGCATCGAGGGTACGAAGGGGCTGTTCGAGGACTATCCGGCACGCATCTACGTCGAGGGGCGCGGGAAGGACGACGTCTGGACGGGCATCGACGATTACAAGAACGAGTTCGAGCACCCGTGGTGGAAGGAGCAGGGCGATCGCGCGCGCAACGGCGGACACGGCGGCATGGACTTCATCATGGCGTGGCGCCTCGTGACCTGCCTGCGTGAGGGGCTCGCGCCGGACCTCAACGTGTACGATGCGGCGGCGTGGAGCGCACCGGGCCCCCTGTCGGAGAAATCCGTGAAGATGGGCAGTGCACCGGTGAAGTTTCCCGACTTCACCCGAGGCCGCTGGCGCGCCTGACATGGTCGGCGAAGTCGTCGGCATGCCTCCTGCCTTCAAGCGGTGCGACCAACCGACCAGGGAGTAGCGCATGGGCAGCCGCGACAATGATCCGAGCCGTGACAACAACGTACCGACCGCGAAGAAGCTCGACGAGCTCTACGCGCTCATCGATGGGATAGAGATCGCGATGTTCACGACACGCCGGCCCGATGGCCATCTCGTGTCGCGTCCGATGGCGACACAGGAACGCGTGACTGGAACGGACCTGTGGTTCGTGACGAACGTCTCGTCGCACAAGCTCGACGAGCTCGAGTCGGATCCGCACGTGAATCTCGCGTACTACAACACGAAGTCACGCGAGTGGGTGTCGGTCGCCGGCACGGCGCTCATCACGCAGGACCGCGACATGATCGAGGAGCTCTACAAGCCGGATTGGAAGGCGTGGTTCGGCGACGAGGGCGGCGAGAAGGACGGCGGTCCGGGCGATCCGCGACTCGCGCTGGTGCTGGTCGAGGCGCACTCGGTTGAATATCTCGTCGTGACCAAGCCGAAGCCGGTGGTGCTCTTCGAGGTCATGAAGGCGATGGTCACGGGAACGCCACCGGATCTCGGCAACCTGCGGTCCATCAAGGAGCGCGAACTGCGCACGGAAGCGGCTCGCGAAGCGCGGTAGCACCCGATATCATCGGGCATGCGTTTCACGCGTGCCCTGCTCCTGCTCGCATTCGCTGGCTGTGCGACCGATGCGGCGACCGGACCGGCTGCTCCCGCGGACCCGGCCGCCGCACAGTTCGTGACGTCGGACCTCACGAACTTCTGGGCCGCGTACGACGCCGGCGGCCGCACGGGGAACGCCAGCGCCTTCCAGCAGTTGTACCTGGAGAATGCGTCCACTGGCCTCAATGACTTCATCGCGCGGCGGACGCTCACGGCGTCCAGCATCGCTACGATGGTCACGGCGTATCCGCGGTACTTTGCCGCCATCAGGACGAGGAACCTCCAGCTCGCGGCGAACTCTGTCGTGATCGAGCGCGCGCGCGAAGGGTTCCGCCGTATCAAGGCGCTGTATCCGGCGTCGGTCTTCCCGCCAGTCACGCTGCTGATCGGCCGGTTCAGCACGGGAGGCACCACGTCGGAGAACGGGATGCTCATCGGCACCGAGTTCTACTCGGCCGGATCCGACACGCCGCTCGACGAGCTCGGCGTCTTCCAGCATGACAACGTGATGGCGGAAGACAGCCTGCCGATCATCATCGCGCACGAGCACGTGCACATCCTCCAGTCGCGCGCGCGCGGCGTGTTCGCACACGGCATCAAGACCTTGCTCGACCAGGCGCTCATCGAGGGCAGCGCCGACTTCGTCGGCTCGCTCGCCTCTGGCGGCAACATCAACGCGCGGCTGTGGGCATACGCGCTGCCACGCGAGGGCGCGCTCTGGGCCGAGTTCTCTGCGCAGATGCACGGCACGGACGTGAGCCGCTGGCTCTACAACCAGCTCTCGACGTCGACGGACCGTCCGGGCGACCTGGGCTACTTCATCGGCTATCGCATCGCCGAGTCGTTCTACAATCGCGCGACGGACAAGACCGCGGCGCTGCGCGACATCATCGAGATGGCCAACTCCGACGAATTCCTAGCGCGAAGCGGATACGCACCGTCACCGTGACCTGACGCTCGACCACGACGCGCAGGGACGAGCGCCGCCCGCCGCGTCGAGCGCGCCGTGCACTTCGACGTCGAACACGAGATCGGCGCGAGCCGGGATGACGGGCGGGCTTCCGGTCTCACCATAGCCCTGGCGCCACGGGACGTAGATACGACGTCGCCCGCCGACGCGCATGCCCTCGAAGCCGACGTCCCAGCCGCGGATCACCTGGCCGGCGCCGATGCGAAACGCGACCGGCTCGCCCGGCGCCGGCTCACGCGAGGTGTCGAAGCGCGTGCCATTCGCGAGCCAGCCGGTGTAGTGCGCATAGACGCACGCGTTCGGCGTCACTGGCGCGCCCTCGCCCACCTTCATGTCGACGTAGCGCACGCCGCCATGCGTGACCTCCTCCCCTGAAACGACGGGCATGCCGGCGGTCGGCGACTTCGATTGGGACGCGCAGCCGCTGAGGAGGGCCACGCCAACGATGACGATATGGGCGAGTCTCATGGGCGGGAATTTACGGCGGCGCGAGCCTTGTGCGCGACCGCGAAGCACTGACAACTTGCCGCATGCGCCCCATCGTTGCCTTTCAGGGTGAGACCGGCGCCTTCAGCGAGGCCGCCGCAGCACGGCTCGTCGAGGGCGACATCATGCTCCTGCCATCGCGGACGTTCGACGCGGCAGTGCGAGCGGTGGTGGACGGTCATGCCGATTTCGCCGTGATCCCCGTGCACAACCTCATCGCCGGCCCCGTGCATGCGGCGCTCGATGCCATGGCGCCATTCGCCTCCCTCGAGCGAGTGCGCGAGCTCGACCTCCCCATTCATCTCGCCCTGCTCGGCATCGTGGGCGCGACCGCGGGCGGTGTACGCGAGGTGCTGAGCCACCCCGTCGCGCTCAAGCAGTGCGGGCGCTACCTCGCGGCGCATCCGGCGGTGACGGCCGTGGAAGCCGCCGACACCGCGGGCGCGGCGCGCATGGTCGCGATTCGCCGCGATCCCACGGTCGCTGCCATCGCAGCGCCGTGGGCGGCGAAACATTACGGGCTGGTGATCCTGGCCGAGGGCCTCGAGGACCGGGCGGACAACGCCACCACCTTCGCGCTGATCCGCAGGAAATCCCAGGTGCCGCTCTAGTCGCGCTTCAGGAACGAGACGATGGCGCTCACGAACGCACCCTGCTTCTCGATGTGCGCCACATGATCGGCATTTGCGAGCACGAACCAGGCGTGGTCCACTCCCTCCACCCGGGAGATGAACAACGGAAGGTTGGCGGACGCCGCGTACGGATCGCGATCGCCATTGATGAGCAGCGTCGGCACGTGAAGCTTCGCGGGATCCAGCGCGCGAAACTCCTCTTCACGCCGCCAGTCGACACGCACCGGATCGTCGCGCAGCGCCTCGCGCACGTACGCGTCCTTCGCGCCCGCGGGCGTCGACGCCGGCGTGATGAAGTCCTCCCCCGCGCCCTCGGCAGTCGTGAGCTCGCGAGGCGGCGTCTTCGGCTCGGGAATGAGGTCCGGCACAATGTCGATGTTGTAGTAGGCGCCATACATGACGAGCGCGGACACCGCGGCCGGACGGCTTTGCGCGACGAGCATCGCGGTCGCCGACCCGCGCGAGTAGCCGAGCAGCGCCGGCCGACGCCCGCCTGGCGAATGCAAGGCGACCCAGTCGAGCGCCGCGACTGCGTCCATCATCGCGCGTGATGGCGTGAGCCACCCCGTAGCGTCCCGCTTCGTCGAGCCGTAGCCACGCTGGTCCAGTGCGTAGACGGCGTAGCCCTGCGCGACGAACGCATCCATCAGCGAGACGTGCTGTCCGCGAACCTGCAGGTCGAAATTGGGAAGGCTGCTCCACGTTCGGCCGTGGAGCAGCACGATCTCGCCTTTTGCTGTGCCGGCGGGACGCTTGCCCCACAGCACGAGCTTGTGCCCGTCGTTCGCCACGACGTCCACGCGTGCCGGCGAGGGTGATGCGGACTGCGCCGGGACGCGTTGCGCCGCGCCGGCAAGCAGCAGGACCAGGAGGAATCGAAGGCGGGTCATGGCGGCAAAACTACATCGCTGGACTTCATCGCGCTCGCCCCGCCTTCGCCTCCCACCGGTCCGCAACGCGTTACACGGTCGGCGCCCAGCCCGGGGCGTAGCTCCTCGACCAGTACTTCTTCGCCTCGGCATCGCCGCGCACCGTGCCGTCCCTCGGGTCGATCAACAGCTTGTGCCCCGTGTATTGCGAGATGTTGCCGAGGTGGCAGAGGTGCACGCTCTTCGCCGCGTCCGCGATGGGCGCCCGAAGTGCTGCGCCCGTGCGGATCGCGTCGAGCAGGTTGTCCATGTGCGTGCTGGTCGCCGCGTCGTCGCCAGTGAGCTCGAGGCCGTTGCCGCGCTTCGGCTCCATGTTTTCCTTCACGACCTTCTGCTTCACGTCATACTGCACGTAGCCGTCCCGGTCGAGGACGATGCTCCCCGTGGTGCCGAGGATCGCAGTGCCGCGACCGCGATCGAACAGCTTGAGGCCGTTGCAGCTCTGGCCCTGCCACACGATCGATTGTCCGCCCGCGAACTCGAACACCACTTCCTGCGTGTCCGGGAATTGCCAGTCGTCATCATAGTGGTAGCGACCACCGGTGGACACGACGCTCGTCGGATAGTCCACGCCGAGCGCGAGGCGCGCGATGTCGATCTCGTGCGTGCCGTTGTTGCAGATCTCGCCGGTACCCCAACGTCGGAACCAGTGCCAGTTGTAATGGACGACGTTGTCGTGGTAGGGCGTCCGTTCGGCCGGACCCTGCCACAGCTCGTAGTCGAGGTTGGCCGGCACCGGCGCTGGCTTCCCGTGCCCGATGCCGACGCGCGTGTTCGCGTACCACGCGCGCACCTGGTATGGCTTGCCGATCGCTCCTTCGCGGATCATCTGCAGCGCCTCGATGGTGCGCGCCGACGACCGCTGCTGCGATCCCTGCTGCACCTGCTTTCCGTACTTCTTCGCCGCCGCGACGAGCAGCTCGCCCTCGCGCGGATTGTGTCCGCACGGCTTCTCGATGTAGACGTGCTTGCCCGCCTTGAGCGCGAGGATCGCCATCGGCGCGTGCCAGTGATCCGGCGTCGCGATGGAGACGACATCCACGCTCTTGTCGTCCAGCGCGCGACGAAAGTCCCCGATGGCCTTTGGTGTCTTGCCGTCGGACTTCGACAGCGACGCCGCGGCTTTCGCGAGGACCGTCGAGTCCACGTCGCACAGGTACGCCACCTCGGAGTTCGCGAGCCGCGAGAAGTTCTGCGCGTGCACCATGCCACGCCCGTTCAACCCGAAAACGGCGACGACCGCCTTCTCGCTCGGCGACGCGCCCAAGCGCAGCGCCGGCATCGGAAAACGGTTCGTCATGCCAAGTCCGAGGCCAGCCGCGGCCGCGGTACCCACGAAATCGCGACGCGTGATCTGCTTCTCATCCGTCATGGCTTGATCTCCCGAATCCGGATCGCCCGGTAGTACGCCGCGTCACCATGATCCTGGAGCACGATGTGACCGGGACGCCGGTCGGCGAAGCCCGCGATGCTGCGATACTTGCTCGCCGCGAGCAGCGAATCCATGCGCGGCGTACCGAGATCGTACGACACGATGCGCTTCCCGTTCAGCCAGTGCTCGCCGTGATTCCCCGTGAGCACGATGCGCGACGTATTCCATGATCCCACCGGCTTCAACGCCTTCGCGGAGCTGGGCGGAATCATGTCGTAGAGCGAGCCGGCACGATGCGACGGGACCTTGTTGTCCTCGTTGAGTGAATCGTCGAGCACCTGGTACTCGAAGCCGAGTGCAGCATGGTTCGCCGATTTCATGGAGATCGCCTCCGAGACGTTGTACTTCACGCCACTGTTCGAGCCCGGTACCACCTTCCACTGGAACTCGAGCTCGAAGTCGGTGAACGCATCGATGGTCATGAGATCGCCGCCCGCGGCCGGCTGGCCGTCAGGCATCTTCGCGATGCTGCCGCTCGCGACCTTCATGATCGCGCCGTCCACGACCTTCCAGTGGGCACTCGGTACACTGTCATAGCCGAGTCCGCGCCATCCCTTCAGCGTCTTGCCGTCGAAGAGTGAACGCCAGGCGCCATGTCCCTGCGCGCCCGCCGGAGTCACCAGCGTGAGCGAGAGCACGGCGGCCGTTGCGAGCGAGCGAAGCGAGTGGGGAATTCCGGGCCTCACGTGTCCATCCCAGGCTGAAGGTGCCCGATCATACGGAATTGTGGACGCGCGTCAACCGGCGTACTCTCAAGCATGACCATCAATCGCCGTGAGTTCGTCGTGTCGCTGGCCGCAGGGGCGCTCGCGTGCGCCCGCGCGCCGCGCGTCGCCGCTCCCCCACGCCTCAAGTTCGGTTACGCCTCCATCACGTGGGGGGCAAACGACCTCGTCGCCATCGACGAGATCTCCGCGCTGGGATATCCGGGCATCCAGGTGCGCGCGAATACGTGGTCGCACTTCTCTCGCGCGCCGCAGGTGTTCCAGAATCTCATGCTCCAGAAGAAGCTGACGTTCGTCGCGCTGTCGAGTGGGAGCGTCAGCATCAACCCGGATGACGAGGCGCAGTCCGTGGGCGAGCGCCTCGTGCACGCGCATTTCGTGCGCGACGCCGGCGGCCTGTTCCTGCAGGTCACCGACGAGTTGCCGCGTGGGCGCGCCGCAACGCCCGACGACTGCCAGAAGCTCGGCGCGCTGCTCAACAAGATCGGCGCGCAGACCGCCGACCTGGGAGTCCCGCTCGCGTATCATCCGCACATGGGCACCATCGGCGAGACGCCGGAGAATCTCGAGCGCATCCTCGCCGCATCGGATCCGAAGCTGGTGCGGCTGCTGCTCGACGTCGCGCACTACCAGCAGGGCGGTGGCGATCCTGCGGCAGCCATCCGCCGGCACGGGAAGCGTCTCGCCTTCCTGCACCTCAAGGACGTCGAGACGAAAGCCGACGGCTCGGGCTATCGCTTCGTCGAGCTCGGGCGGGGCAGGGTCGACCTTCCCGCCGTCTTCGCGGCGCTCGCGGACGTCGGCTTCGCGGGCTGGGCCATCGTGGAGCTCGACGGCGTGACCGACGCAGGCCGCAGCGCGCGTGAGTCGGCCGAGATCAGCCGGCGCTATCTCGAATCGCGCGGCTTCGCGGTGAGCTGACGGCTATCGCGCTCGGCGCTTCCGACGGTTCCGGACGCGTGGGATCGGGGGGCGCTCGCCAGTGAAGCGGTGCCACGCCACCGCCGCACCGCGTCGCGCGACGACCTGGGCAACCGCCACGACGAGCGCAGCCGTCGCCGTCCAGGCGATCGCCCGGCCCCAGTCCACCTCGGGGCCCGCCGGATCCTCCGGGGGTTCCTCCCCCGCCATGAGTCGCCACGCGGACGCCGCGACACGGTCGGCCATCGGGGCAGCCATGGCGGTCGACGCCGCCGCGAAGAGCACCCATTTCTGCCGCTTTGCGATTTCCATGTGCGCGGCGACAAGCAACGCGCGTGCCGTTGCCTGCCACGCTGGCACACCCGCATGTCATCCGCGCATATTCCTCCCGTCTCTCCAACCAAGACCGGCACAATGTCCCTCAAGCGCACGCCACTCCACGAAATCCACGTCGCACTCGGCGCGAAGATCGTCCCCTTCGCCGGCTACGAGATGCCGGTGCAGTACCCCAGCGGCATCACTGCCGAGCACAAGTCGGTGCGCGAGGGGTGCGGGGTGTTCGACGTCTCGCACATGGGCGAGTTCTGGATCAACGGCGACAAGGCCGTCGATTTCGTCAACTACGTGACGACGAACAACGTCGCGGCGCTCGAGGTGGGACAGGTGCAGTACTCCACCATCCTCAACGATCGCGGCACCATCGAGGACGACTGCCTCGTCTATCGCTTTCCGGACAAGGTCATGATGGTCGTGAACGCGAGCAATGCGCCGAAGGACTATGCGCACATCTCGCGGCATGCCGCGAAGTTCGGGGTGAGCATCCACGACGCGACCGACGAGATGACGCTGCTCGCCGTGCAGGGCCCCACCACGGCGCCCATTCTCCAGGCGCTCACGAAGACCGACCTGTCCGCGATCAAGTACTACCACTTCGCCGAGGGCGAGGTCGCGGGCCAGAAGGCGATCATCTCGCGCACGGGCTACACAGGCGAGGACGGCTTCGAGCTCTACATCGCCAACGGCGCGGCCGTGCCGATCTGGAACGCGCTCATGGCCACGGGGAAGATCGTGCCGGCCGGGCTCGGCGCGCGCGATTCGTTGCGGCTCGAGATGGGCATGGCGCTCTATGGCAACGACATCGACGACACCGTGACGCCGCTCGAGGCGAACCTCGCGTGGCTCGTGAAGCTGCCGAAGGGCGACTTCGTCGGCAGTGACGTGTTGAAGAAGCAGAAGGAGGAGGGCGTGAAGAAGCGCCTCGTGGGATTCACGATGGAAGACCGCAATTTCCCGCGGCACGGCTACCCCGTTTTTCATGACGGGCAGCCGAGCGGCGTGGTCTGCAGCGGGACGATGAGTCCGACGCTCGGCATTCCCATCGGCACGGCGTACCTCCCGGTGGCGGGTGCGAAGGAAGGCAGCACGTTCGAGGTGGAGATCCGCGGCAAGCGCGTACAAGCCACCGTCACGAAACCCCCCTTCTATAAGAACGCATCCCATCTATGACACGCTTCCCGTTGCACGCCGCGGTGTTCGTGCTGCTCAGCGCGTGCGCAGGTGCGGCTCCCGCGCCCGACCCGCTGGCCTCCGCGGCTTGCAACGGCAAGCGATTCATCGAGGTGCGCAACACCCTCGACAAGGCGATCGACGTCTACGAAGGCGACCGGCTGAAGCCCACGGAAGCGAAGCTCATCGGCCGGGCCCTGCCGGGCGACTCGCGTCTGGCCGTCGCGCACTCCGTGCTGCACATCTTTGCCCTCGACGAGAATGGTCGCGGGCTCACGATGGATCCCACGGCGTCGTCCATCCGCTACCAGAACGTCTGCATTCCCTGACGTGCGAATCGCCGTCCTCACCATCTCCGACGCCGGGGCACGTGGCGAGCGCGCCGACGCGAGCGGCGACGCCGCGGCCGAGTGGGCAGCGACGCAGCTCGTCGCGCGCGCGATCGTGCCCGACGACACTGTCGCCATCGCGAAGCGCCTGCTCGACTGGTGTGATTGCGACAAGGCCGACCTCGTGATCACGACGGGGGGCACCGGACTCGCGCCGCGCGATGTGACCCCCGAGGCAACGCTGTCGGTGATCGAGCGCGGCGCACCGGGAATCGCCGAGCACATTCGCGCCGTCACCGGCGCGGGCTTCCCCCGCGCCGCGCTTGGGCGCGGTGTGGCAGGTGTGCGCGCGCGCACGCTCGTGATCAACCTGCCGGGCAGCACGAACGGCGTGCGGGAGTCGCTGCGTGCGATCGAGCCGATCATCGAGCACGCGGTGAAGATCCTTCGCGGCGAGCACACGGACCATTCGTGATCCGTCACCCAGGGCGCAACGAAGGAACGGCGCACGCATGTCCGTAGTCATCACGCTGCACGACGTCGAGCCGGCCGTCCGGCTCAATGCGCGACTCGAGTCGGAGGGTGTGACGACCGCGCTCGTCAGCCCCCTCGATGACGTTCGCGCCGAGATCCGGCGCGCGAAGCCGAGGCTCGTCGTCTTGACGGGTGAGCTCACCGATGTCGCCAACGTGGCGCTCGTGCGCGAGCTGTTGTGGGAGGGAGTGCCCGTCGTGGGGCTCGTGGATGGCGACGATGCGCTCGTGCGCGAGCGGCTTCGGCTCCTCGGCTACGTGGAGGTGTTCGCCAAGCCCATCTCGGTGGACGACGTCGCCATGGGCGTCAGGCGCCTCATGGATCGTCATTCGCTCCAGGAGACGACGGGACTGATTGGCGAGAGCGAGGCGCTGCGCGAGGTGATGGTGCGCGTCGAGCAGATGGCGCCCGTCACGAGCACCGTGCTGATCGAAGGCGAGAGCGGCACGGGCAAGGAGCTCGTCGCCCGGGCGCTCGCGCTGCTGGGCCCTCGTCGCAACAAGCCGTTCATCGCCGTGAATGTCGGCGCGTTGCCCGAGAGCCTGCTGGAGAGCGAGTTGTTCGGCCACGAGAAGGGCGCCTTCACCGGTGCGGCGGAGCGCAGGCTCGGGCGCTTCGAGCTCGCGGACGGCGGGACGCTGTTCCTGGACGAGATCGGTGAGATCCCGGCGAGCACGCAGGTGAAGCTGCTGCGCGTGCTGGAGGAGCGGGAGTTCACGCGGGTGGGCGGGTCGCAGAGCATCGCCGTGAACGTGCGCGTCATCGCCGCGACGAATCGTCCGCTCCGCGAGCATGTCGAGGAGGGCGGCTTCCGGTCGGACCTGTACTATCGCCTGAACGTGCTGAGCATCTACCTGCCGCCGCTGCGCGCTCGGCCGGAGGACATCGCGATCCTGGTGCGGCGGTTCATTCGGGACTTCAGTGCGCAGCACGACCGGCCGTTTCCGGGGATCTCGGCGGCCGCGATGGAGTTGCTGATGCAGTATCCGTGGCCGGGGAATGTGCGCGAGCTGAGGAATCTCGTGGAGAGCATGGTGGTGCTGTCGCACGGTTCGGAGATCGGACCTGACGACCTGCCGCGTACGATCCGGGATGAGGGAGTGTCGCGTTTCTTGCCAGTTCGCGTTGGTCCGGTGGCTCAGGCGGCCGGACAGGCCGAGGGCAGGGAGCTCGAGTTCATCCTGCGGAGCCTGCTGGAGCTGAAGCTTCAGGTGGAGGAGATGCGTCGGCGGATGGACGATGAGCGGGGGAATGGGGGTAATTCCGGAGGGAGGGGCGGGTTCATCGGGGAGGTGTTTGCGGGGGAGCCGGTCCGGTCAGTGGCCGCGATTGGACCTCGTGACCAAAGCCCCCCGCCAAACGTCGTTACTGTAGTTCCAGGTACCAAGATGACCGAAGTCGAACGGGCCGTGATCGAGGCTGCGTTGAAGGAGACGCGCGGGAATCGACGCCGGGCGGCGGACCTTCTGGGTATCGGGGAGAGGACGCTGTACAGGAAGATCAAGGAATATCGTTTGCCGGAACACGAATATTTCCTTGACTAGACGTGAGAGAAATAAAATATTTGCCACCCTGCCGTGACTGAAGGCCCGCCGATGCAGGCGTGCCAGGGCGACGGACGAACGTCGCCAGTAATCTCCCGGTAGTTCCCACCCGCTCGTCCCACTCACAAAAACCGAATTGTTGACGGTGTCGGCGAAGCCCTCCAACGCCCCCGCCTCCTTGCCCGCGCGTCCAATCGACGAGGGGTCCCCGATTGCGGGTACCGTTCTGCCGATCCAGCGGGCTGAGGAGCTCTTGGGCACGTTGCCGGGGGTGATGAACGTGCGGATCATCCCTGGGGACAACGGGGAAGTCGCGGAAGTGCACCTGCTGACGACGACGGAAGTGTCGCCGAAGCAGACGGTGCGCAACGTGGAGAGCGCGTTGCTGGCGCAACTTGGTATGCGAGTCTCCCACAAGAAGATCTCTGTCGCTACGAGCGAGGGACCAGCCGCGGATGCGATTCGTGCGGCTCGCCTGACGCCGGTGATGGGGATCACGGCGATGCCGCCGGAAGAGCCACCAGCCGTGAAGTCGACGAAGCGTCGCCTCTACTTCGAGGATGTCGAGGTGCGTCGATCGCGCGCGAGCGGGATCAGCTGTCGCGTGACGATTCGGCAGGGCGACGCCCTGTACGTGGGCGAAGCGACGGGCCAGGAGACGGACCGGTTGCGTATCGAGACCGCAGCGCGAGCCGCCGTGGCGGCCGTGCAGCAGGCGGATGCCGAGGGCCGGGCACTGTTGTTCGAGGGAGCGCGGACGATCGATGCGTTCGAGCGCGAGTTCGTGTTCGTGGCGCTGACGACGCGCTTCGGAAGAGAGACGGCGCTGCTTACGGGCAGTGCCGAGGTGAAGGACGGAATTGAGACTGCGAGTGTGTTAGCGGTGCTGGATGCTACGAATCGTTGGGTGGAATTATAGCTGTGCATTGTGCAGGGAATTCGACGAACCCCTCTGTTTGAGCGGATTTTAGTGGAGCGGAAACTCAATAAGGACTAGCGGAGCCAACAATAAGGACTGGCGTGGGAAACCACGACCTTTTCCTAACTGGGGGTGACGCGTCATGAGCCTTCTCTCGTGGATCATTTCTACGGCGATGGGTTTCAGTGGTTTGAACGGTTGGGGTTGATTAAATGCAGTGGCAGAGGGGTCGTCGAATCCACCATTAGGGTATGAAAGCAAGCACTTTTATCCGAGTTGTCTGCCTGTTGGCCATCGGTGCGGCCGTTGCGCTGTGGGTCTACGCGCCGCCTAACGCCGATTGGACCATTCGCACGGTCATTACGCTCGCCGCGTTCGCGCTGACGGCGGAGCTTATGGCGTTCCTCCTTCCGCGCGGGGCGTCTGGATCGATCGCGTTCATACCCTACATGACCGCGGTCCTACTCGTCCCAAATTTTGCGGCCCTCGCGGCAATTCCGGCAGCACGGCTCATAGGCGAGGGTGCAAGAAGGAAAGATCCAAAGAAGACGCTCTTCAATATTGCCCAGCTAACTCTGGCTTACTCTGTAGCGATTATTGTCTATCGCTGGCTAGGCGGGAAAAGCCTATTCGAACTCCAAAATCTCAGTGTAGCGGAAGGCACGGTCGTCGCCGGTCCGGCAATGTTGGCGGCCTACTTCACGACCGTTGTACTAAACACGCTCCTCGTAAGTTGTATTATCGCAATCACGTCGGGGGAACGGACACTACACGTTTGGCACGAGAACAACAGAGCGACGATTGGCCTCGATATTCTCGCGGCGCCGCTCGTTTTCACATTTGCGTGGGCGTACGCCAACTATGGACCCATGGTCGCAGCCATTATGTGGTTGCCGTTCCTGGGCCTTCGTCAGATGAACACCATAAATCTTGAGCTCGCTCAGACGAACCGCGAACTCTTAGAGCTTATGGTCAAGTCTATTGAAGCAAGAGATCCGTACACCTCTGGTCATTCGCGTCGCGTCAAAGACTACGCGATCCATATTGCACGGCTGATGGGACTTTCGGTCACAGAGGTGGAGAAGATCGGTACCGCGGCACTGCTCCACGATGTCGGCAAGATTTTCGACAAGTACGCTCCGATACTTGCAAAAGAGGAGCGACTAACTCCCGAGGAGTGGGCGGTCATTAAGGAGCACCCGGCGGACGGCGCAACTCTTATTGCGACGATGACGACGCTTCGTCAGTTGGTGCCGGCGGTTCGGCACCATCACGAGAATTGGGACGGTACTGGCTATCCCGACGGGTTGCGCGGTGAGGCGATTCCCTTAGCCTCACGCGTGATCATGTTTGCAGACACATTCGATGCCATGACAACCAAGCGCCCATACCGCGGTCCTCTGGGTGAGGAGGCAGTTCGCGCCGAGTTGATACGTTGTCGCGGACGCCAGTTCGACCCCGAAATTACGGACCGACTCCTCGAAAACAATTTCTGGCAGTCGTTATTTCCCCCAACAAATCGTTCTACTGCGCGCAACAGTTTGATGAGCTTGATGGCGTCGGGCGTAAAGGGTTAGAGGGAAGGAAAATCCAGCCACGCGGGATCCGACGCTGTGGCGGTCCTAAAGAACCACTCCGCACGGCAATTCTCCCGGCGATGCGTGGTTAGATAATCGCGGAGCATGGCCGTCGCCTCAGAATCATGGCCTTCCGCGCGATCGGCGCACCATAGTGCCTCGACAACGCTATCTTGGCCACCAAAATGCCGCCCCTTCACATAGAGCTCTCGTAGCTCCTCGATGTCTGCGCGCAACGACGTGGTGTCATCGCCCCTCCGTCGTTTTAGACGAAGAATTAGCGCAATTGACGCCGCCCGGTAGCGTGCGCTTGCGAGCAACGCGTAGTCACGTTGTGGAGCAAGTAGAAGTCGCTCTGCTTCCTCATAGCGGCCATCTAGCATAGCTAGAATGCCCGCGTTTGCATGATATCCGGAATTTGGCGAGAGCTGATGCGGCGGCACTCCGCGAGCGGCCGTGTCCGCGCGCGTGAGCCATTCGCTCGCGCAGTCAAAGTCTCCCTCGGTTATCGCGATCTCCGAACGCAATGATGCCGAATAAAGTGCTTCACCAAACAGCTTAACCGATAACATGAACGAATAGTTATCCTCAGCTATTCGCGCTGCTTCTGTAGAAGAACGCATTCTGTACAATGAGTAAGCCGCGAAGTGCCGGCTGTTGATGATTGCGTCAGAGCTTGACGGCGAGGGATACTTCTGCGTGATGCCGACCGCTATGGCGCGAGCCTGTGCGAGGTTGCCAAAGGTCGTCTGAAAGACTAACTCTGCGCGCAAAACGTGCGGGTCGGCGAGTGCTCTGTCCGAGTAGATAGCTGCCAGTTGATCGTGAACGGCCTCAGCCAGCTCCCCATCATATTGAATGTCAGCGACGACCATGAGCTTGACTGCCGCTTGAGCGCGGACCGTAGGTTCCGCAGTTCGATCCGACAGAAGCCCGAGGAGGGGCTCAACCGCAGCCTCGATGGGGGCGCCATTTAGCAGATCCGCTTCGATGATACGGAGCTCTAGCCCACGAATGGTGCCGGGAGGTTCGCGAAGCGTATGCGCAATATCGAATCGCTTCCGAAGCGCAGTTGCGGCGAGCTGGCGACTACCGCCCGAGTATGCATAAGCGACGATCTCATCCAAGACCGTTTGCTGCACGTTGAGGGAGAGTTCTGCCAGGGGTACTTGATCAAGTAGAGCGGCTGCTGCCCCAGGTTCACCGATGTTGGCAGCCTGAGAAGCGCACCGAGAGAGTAGCCGAACAGCAGCGAGTGAATCGCCCGCAGCAAGCCAGTGTTGTGCAGATGCCCATGCCAAGGAGGTCGGGTAACTCTCAGAGACACATTCGCTTTCAAGGAGCGAGGCGATGCGGCGGTGGAGAAGGCCGGCGACAGAAGTGGGAATGAGCGACCTGAGCGCATCGGATAGCAGAGCATGCGGACCTCGGAGTTCGGCGTCTACTAAGTATAGTAGGTCACCTTCTTCAAGGTTTCTCAGCGCCGGAAGCATGTCGTTGTCGCTACATCGCGTTACAGAAATGACGCGATCAAGAGTCGCGAAACGGCCTAGCAGTAGCGCAGAGTCTAAGACGTCGCGTGATGTCTGCGCCAAGCCACCATAAGCCGTGCTTGCCAAGGAGCGGATATCGAGCGGCAGTGTGGGCGATGCCGATTGGGAATGGGTTGCGAGAAGGTGGAGATAGAAGGGATTACCAGCCGCTTCCGTCAAGCACCAGTTGGTGAGGGCGGTGTCAGTCGCAAAGGCGGGACGAAGCTCAAATAGAACCGCTTGGCTTTCGTCGAAAGTCAGCGGCAATAGTTCGATAACGGAAACGCGCGGTGATGGAGCGATGTGTCGGAGGCGCGTTGATGATCTGCGGATACACGCGATGAGGTGAAGTCTAGCGCCAAGAGTTGTGCTCGTAAGGGCATATATTATTGCTTCCGACGCTTCATCAAGGTTGTGGGCGTCATCGATCACCAGCATCAGCGGCTGTTCGCCGGAGATCGCATCTAACAAGTCGACGATGGCCTTCTGGGTGTCGGAACGAAGTGCCTCAGTTGGCAGTCCGTAGGACGGGTGGGCGGACGGTAAGGTGGCTAGCTCGAGCTTGTCCAAAGCACTGCGGTACAGGGGGTCTGCGCCAAGGCTACCTCGCATCGCGCGCAACTCTGGTAGCAGGTGGGAAAACAAGGCCAGCGGTTGACTGCACGAATGCGCATCGCATTTGTATCGGAGAACGTGAGCCCCTCGGAGCGTAATGGCGCGAGAAAACTCTTCTGCTATTCGCGTTTTTCCAATACCCGGCGCCCCAGAGATCAGCGTGAGCCTGGTGCCTTCTTCTTCTTGTGAGCGTGACCACTGCGCATGAAGAAATGCGAGACCGTCTTCGCGACCCACGAAACATGAGGAGCGCTTGGATACGGATGCGCGCAATGCGCGAGTGCGTAAGGTGCGAAGAGCTGTGACGCCATTGCCATGCGGGTTCTGGTCTCTTAAGAACGCGTCAATGAGGACTAGTGCCTCGTCTCGTTGGCCGAGCATAATGAGACTTTCGGCCCGCATGCCGACGATAGTACCATCGCAAGGGTCAAGGGATAGCAGCGTAGCGCCAATCGTATTCGCGCGAGACCAATCCCTGTCATGAATGAGACTTCGAATATCGACCGCGAGGCGCGACAAAATCTTGCGCTGAATATCGTCGCGATAATCCTCTACCCATGAGGCGTACTGTCGACCCAGGTGAGGTGCGTAGTTTGGCAAGACGGCCAAACGAGTCGCGGCTAGGGATGCGCGCTCCTTCGGAGTTAGTCGTTCAAAGGGGGCGAGCGGGTCCAAAGCATCGCACTCTGAAAATGCCAACCCGCTCGAATCTTCAGCGATGCACGCTCCGAGGCCACGGAGGCGATACAGCATCTGCCGCAATCGTTGCTTGGACCCAGGTGCATCGCCGTCGCCGCCGAATAGAAGCTCAACCGCCTCGGCACGCGACAGCGGATTGCTCCTCAGTGAGAGGAGCAAAAGCAGCGCGAAAGCGTGTGATGCCGACGGCGTGATCCGGCTGTCGCCGATCTGAATCACAGATTCGCCGAGTATCGAGAGTCGGACGTCGGTCATGAGGAACGCGCGCCGTGGGAGATCATTGAAGCGCGAATGTGCGCCAATAGCGTCACATGAGCGTCACTTCGCAAGTCCCCAGGCAGCTGAACATCGTAGACGCGACCCCAATAGCGCTACGCGAACACCCACATGCGGTCATTTGTTCTGCGTTTAGCGCCCGCGGCGCGTGCGGGCACCAAAAAACGCCTATTGCGCGGACCCGCAACAAGGCGCTTCGAAATGTTCATATTCGCACGCTTTTATTTGGTCCGCTACACGACATAGCTGGCGAGCATGGCTCAATAGCGCGAGGTGCGCCAGCGAATAGCGGCGCTCTCAGCCTAAAGCTCTGACCCTGCGACAGCTATCCTCCTACGGCCGCTTCGCCTTCAGGGCGTTCAAGATCGCGCACAGGGCCGTCGCCTGCGTCTCCGCGTCCTCCTGCGTCCGCTTCGTACGCGTCCCGTAATACACCTTGTGCGAGTACCCGCTCCGGCCATTCCGCACCAGCACTGCCCGGTTCTTGATGTCCGGAACCATCTTCCACGGCCCACGCCCTGGGTTCGTACAGTCTAGACGGCGAAGATCGATCTGGGTCATTTCGGCTCTAAGAATGGTTGAGGACGGTCCATGCACCGCAATTCTTAAGATTTTCTAAGCGCCGTGCAAGAGGCAATTGTAAATATTCTCTCATTATTCCACCAACCCGCGACCGCGAAACTCCTCACTCAACGCGCCAGTCCCCCGTTTCGTGCCGCACTCGACGAGCCCCACGAAGAAATCGAAATGACAAACGGTGCATGGTCGCAATGTCCCACTTAACCCGCAGTCATTCACCCGGCACTCCATCGCGGAACCAAGTTTCCCCATCAGGTTCCACCCATCGACCACCCTGGCTCCCCGCACGCCACACAAATGCGCATGCAACATTGGTAGCGCGGACATCCGAAAAGGTGACGATCATGTAACCACTCCGTAGTAACCCCTATCGCACGAGCTGGAGAGTTCGCTATCGTACGTTATACACGCTCGCCAGCGAGCGCCAACCCCCCGACGATGGGAGGCGACCAAAATGAAGGATCGCGATGTCTGGCAGGTCCGCTGGGAGAGGCGACGAACGGAAATCGTCGCCGAGCTCACCCCCATCCTCAGGAAGGAATATCCAGAGTTGGACTGGGGCGACCTCCACATGCTGGTCGAGAAGCAGGCCGACCTCAGGCTCGTCTACGAGCGCTTCGCCCAGGAACCCTAGGGCCGACCTACGCCGCCGGAAGCGTGAGCGTGAAGGTGCTCCCCTCACCAACGACACTCTCCGCCACGAGCTCGCCACCCATGCCGCGCGCCAGGTCACGGCTGATCGCCAGCCCGAGACCCACCCCCTCCTGGGTCCGCGTGAAGCCCGCATCCACCTGCACGAACGGCTCGAACACGCGCTCCAGCTGATCCGCAGCGATCCCGCGTCCGCTGTCCCGCACCCGGATCCGGACTTCGTCACGCAGGCACACGCACCACAGGTCGATGCGCCCGCCCTGATCCGTGAACTTCAGCGCGTTCGTCAGCAGGTTCAGCACGATCTGCTGGAGCTTCTCGCTGTCGGCACGCACGGCGGCAGAAGAGTCGCACCGGTCATACGTGAGCGTGAGACGACGCGCGCTCATCTGCGGCGCGACGAGCGCCTCGCATGTGGCCAGCACCTCGTCCACCTTCACGTCGCGCATCGCGTATCGCACGGCGCCCGCTTCCACGCGGCTGTAGTTCAACACGCCGTTGATCAGGCCGAGCAGGTGACGCTGGCTCTTCTGGATGCGCGCGAGGTCATCGCGCTGCAACTCGGTCACCGGGCCGCGGATGCCGAGCTCGATGAGCTCCGCATAGCCGCCGATGGCATTCAGTGGCGTCCGCAGCTCATGGCTCATCACCGCGAGGAACTCGCCTTTCGCACGGTTGGCCGCCTCCGCCGCATGACGCGCCACGCGCTCGGACTCGAACAGCCGCGCGCGTTCGAGCGCCTGCGCACACTGGTGCGCAATCGCGACGGCCTCCGCGCGATCCTCCGCACTGAACGCCCGTGGCGCATCGAACGCAGCGCCGAGCACACCCAGCACGCGCTGGTTGACGACGAGCGGCGCCACGATGTTCGCATGATGCCCCGTCGCCTCCAGCAGCGGCTCCATGTCAGGATACTGCGTTGCCCAGTCCAACCTCGACTCGAGGAACATCGCCTCGCCGGAGCGCACGGCATCTGCCAACGGTGCCGACGCGCCGATGGGGAAGCGGCGCCATGCCTCACGGATGTCCGCGGGCATGTGCCGGGCGCCGAGCAGCTCCAGGAACTCGCCATCCTCCGAGATACCGGCGACGACGACGCCCACCGCGCCGAATGCCGCCGCGGTGTGCGTCACGATGGCTTCCTCGATCTCCGCGGTTCCCGCGGCAGACGACAGCGCCCCGGTGAGCGCCTGCAGCGCCGCTGTGCGCTCGCGCGCACCCTCGGCCGCCTTCCGCGCCTCCTCACTCTCGGCGAGCAGGCGCTCGACGTCCTTCCTCGCGCGCACGTGATCCGTGACGTCCACTCCGTGCGCGATGACGCCCGAGCGGCCTCCATCGGTCTCCACGAGCGGGAAGTACACGAAGTCGATGATGCGCACTTCGGCTTCCGACTGTGATCCGCGCGCGAGCGCGATGGGTACCTCGCGGCCGATGAACGGGATGCCCGTGCGCACGACGTCGTCGAGCAGCACCTCGAACCCCTGGTTGCGCGCTTCCGGGATGACCTCGAACACCGGGCGGCCCACGAGATCGCGAACGCCGACGAGGTCGTAGTACGCGCCGTTCACGAACTCGAAGACGAAGGGTGGGCCACGCAGGATGGCGACGAACGACGGTGCGTCCTTGAAGGCGGCCATGAGGCGCGACCGGTCCATCTCGATCTGCTCATTCACCGCCCGCAACCGCGCGTCGGCCTCCACCCGGCCCGTGGTCTCCTGGCAGACCACGAGCACGCCGGCGACGCGCGAGTCATCGTCGAAGGCGGGACTGTAGCCGTACGTCCACCACACGTCCTCGAGCCGTCCGTTGCGCAGGATGGGAACGAGCTGGTCCTCGTGCCAAGTCGATTCGCCGCCCGCCATCACCTGCTCGATCTGCGAGCCGATGATGTGCCAGATGTCCGTCCAGAACTCGCGCCCGCGCGCACCCAGCGCGCGCGGGTGACGCCCGCCGTCGGCGAAGCTCGGCCGATACGCGTCGTTGTAGAACTGGATGAGATCGGGCCCCCACCAGAGGAACATGGGGTGGCGTGACGCGAGCAAGGTCCTGACCGTGGTGCGCAAGCTCGTCGGCCACGACGCGACAGGGCCGAGCGAGGTGGCGGCCCAGTCGTGTTCCCGACAGCGCCCCCGCATTTCGCCCGGCCCTGCAAAGAGCCGCTCGGCTTGGATGTCCTTCACCTTCCTACAATCGAGCCGCGCCTAGCGCTTGTCCAGCCCCTCGATGAGCGATTTCGTCGTGATACCCTCGGCTTCCGCCTGGAAGTTGAGGACGACACGATGGCCGAGGACCGGTGCGGCCATCGCCGCGACGTCCTCGAGGTCGGGCATGGAGCGTCCGTCCATCGCCGCACGCGCCTTCGCGCCGAGGATGAGGTACTGCGACGCGCGCGGGCCAGCGCCCCAGCTCACGTACTTCTTCACCAGCGGACTCGCCTCTGCTGCGTCGGGACGCGTGGAGCGCGCGAGCTTCACCGCATAGCTCACGATGCTCGGCGCGGCAGGCAGGCGCCGAACGAGGTGCAGGAGCTCGCTCAGCTGCGCGCCGGTGAGGACCGGCTTCACCTCGACGCTGCGATCGGACGTCGTCTCCTGGACGATCTGCTCCTCCTCCTCGCGACTCGGATAGCCCACGGTCAGTTGCACCATGAAGCGGTCGAGCTGCGCTTCCGGCAGGGGGTACGTACCCTCCTGCTCGATGGGGTTCTGCGTCGCGAGCACGAAGAAGGGTTCCGGCAGCCGGTGCGTGGTTCCCGCGGCGGTGACGGCGTGTTCCTGCATGGCCTGGAGGAGCGCCGCCTGCGTCTTCGGTGGCGCGCGGTTGATCTCGTCCGCGAGGACGATGTTCGCGAAGACGGGACCGTTCACGAACTTGAAGAACCGCCGCCCCGTGGCATGGTCCTCCTCCAGCAACTCGGTGCCCGTGATGTCGCTCGGCATCAGGTCCGGCGTGAACTGCACGCGCGAGAACTTGAGGTCGAGCGCCTGGGCGACCGTCTGCACGAGCAGGGTCTTGGCGAGGCCCGGCACGCCGACGAGGAGGGCATGGCCGCCGGACAGCATGGCGGCGACGAGGTTGTCGACGACTTCGCGCTGGCCAATGATCCGGCGAGCAATCTGCTCATTCAGCGCGGCACGGGCCGTGGCGAGCTCATCGAGCAGCTCGAGGTCGCGGTTCTCGTCGCGCGAGGGACTGACTTTGAGGGAGCTCGTCACAGGGTCGGGTTAGGCACGGAGATGAGACAGCGGCCGGAACGAGAACGTTAGCGCGGGGGGGATACGGCCAGAAGGGTCCGCCCCTTCAAGCCACCGCGCCGGCAACCGATACTATCAGGAATGTCGAACGATGTGACCATCTCTCTCGAGCGGCCCGCCATGCGGGTGCATCGCATCGTCCGGATCGACTGGCTGGTACGTGTGTCTACGTACCCGATGTACCTGTTGTTGTACGGACTGTTCATCTGGCCCCGGCACGCCTCGTGGGCGGTGTGGCTCCTGTTCGTGTGGCACCTCCTCATCTGGCCGCACGTGGCCTTCTACGTGGCCTCGCGGGCCGTGGACACGAAGCGGGCGGAGCTCCGGAACCTCCTCCTCGACTCGTTCTTCATCGGCATGGCCGTACCCCTCACGAGCTTCTCGCTGTGGCCCAACACGGCGGGGTTCATCGGGATCAACACGGGCAACGTGCTGAATGGCGGCGCGCGCTTCGCGCTGCGCGGCATGTTCGCCTTCATCGCGGGCGTGATCGTGATGGGCGCCATCACGGGTTTCGCGATGGACCCGCTCGGATCCTCGCTGCTGATCCAGCTGTTGAGCATCGCGGTGATGGTGGCGTTCAGTACCGTGTTCAGCCACCAGATGTTCGCGCAGTCGAAGAACGTGATCCAGTACAGCCGCCAGATCCGCACCCAGAACACGCAGATCGAGGAGAAGTCCCGCGAGCTCGAGGTGGCGCTCGTCGCGTCGGAGTCCGCGAACGCGGCGAAGGGCAACTTCCTCGCGAACATGAGTCACGAGCTGCGCACGCCGCTCAACTCGATCATCGGCTTCGCGAACATCCTCCAGCGCAAGGGACGCAGCGAACTGAAGCCGAAGGACGCGACGTACCTCTCGCGCATCTCGGCGAACGGATCGCACCTCCTCACGCTGATCAATGGCGTCCTGGACCTCTCGAAGATCGAGGCGCACCAGATGCATCTCGAGTTGAGCGACGTGGACGTCAGTGCGCTGCTCACGGAATGCCTCGACCAGATGGAGCCGCAGGCCGAGGCGCGCGAGGTGGAACTGCTGGCCGAGCTTCCGACGTCGGCGGTGCTGCGCACGGACCGCGCGCGGCTGAAGCAGATCATCCTCAACCTCGTCGGCAACGCGATCAAGTTCACGCATCGCGGGCGCGTGACGGTACGCCTGCACGTGGATGAGCAGACGGGGCAGCCGTCGCGCATCGATATCGTGGACAGCGGCATCGGGATCGCACCGGATCGGCTCGGCAAGATCTTCGACGCGTTCCAGCAGGAGGACGAGACGACGTCGCGCCGGTACGGCGGCACCGGTCTCGGACTCACGATCACGCGCTCGCTCGCACACCTCATGGGCTGGGAGATCGAGGTGTCGAGCGCGGTCGGGATCGGCTCGACCTTCAGCGTGCGCATCGCGCGCGCCGCGCCCATCACGCCGGCACGGCCGACGTACGAGCTTCGCGCCTACGTCGGCGACGGCAGGCAGGGCACCGAGGGGAGATCGCTGCGCCCATTCCGGGTACTCGTGATCGAGGTGGACTTCGACGCGCGCGCTCTCCTGCAACACCAGCTCGAGGACTTCGGCTGCAAGGTGATCTCGGCTGCGACAGCCGAGGAGGGACTTTCCCTGACACTGCGCGTGCGGCCGGACCTCATCACCGTGGACCTCACGAGCCCGCGCAGCCGCGAGGTGCTGCGCGTGCTGCGCGAAAGCGCCGAGCTGTCGGAGGTGCCGATCGTCGCGATGAGCGTGGCTCCGCACGAGAAGCGCCGGCGCATCCTCGGCGCGGTGATGACGGAGAGCTACGCGCCGGGGAGCGACTGAACGCGAAGAAGGCCCGGCGATCTTCCGCCGGGCCTTCTCCATCGGGTGCCCCCGCACACGATTGTCCTGCACCGCCCGGCTCCTTTGGACGGGTCCTCCCACTACAAACTTGTCAGGCCTGCTTGCGGCGACGAGCGGCGATGCCGCCGATGCCCACGAGTCCCGTGGCGAGCAGTGCGAGCGACGCCGGTTCGGGCGTCGAGGTGACGGCGGTGTTGCTCCAGTTCGCCGTATACTCGCCCGTGCCGTTGTTGTTCGGCCCGTAGTTGCTCGTGTTGATGAACGCGGTCGTGAGGCGATCCGCGCCCGCGTCACCGGTCATGCTGTACTGGCTGACGCCGTTGACGTAGGCATCGTACTGGTTGCCCGTGAATGTCATGGAGAGCGTGTTCCACGCGCCGTAGTTCACTGCGGCGCCGAGGTCCACGTAGCCGATGTTGCTGTCGAAGAAGCGAAACGTGCCGGCGCCGCTGATGTTCGAGAAGCCGATGATCGGGTACCACGCGTCGGCTTCGTTGTCGGTCGCGACCTGGTTCAGGCGCGCCCACATGCCGGTGGATACATCGCCAAGGGCATTCGTCGCCCAGCTGGCATCGACGTACAGGTCGAGCGAGAGCGACTGGCTCGCCGGCGGGAACGTGTTCACGCCGTCGATCGCGATCTGGCGCCCCTGCGTGTTGTAGAACGTGCTGCTGTAGGCGGACGGGCGGTTGGCCTGGTCGTCCGCGTTGCAGACACTCGTCTGGAGGACGTTATTCCGACCCTGCACTCCGTTCGCGAGCGCGAATTGGCAGGGGGCGTAACGATCAGTCACCCATGCACCGGGTACCGTCGTGGCGAGGTCGGGCGTCCTGTCTGTCTGTGCGCTGAGCGGGGCGGCCGCGAGCGATATGAGCAGCGCGGCGGCGAGCGGTAGACGGTTCACGGTGGGGTGGGTGAGGGTAACGATCCATCATCGGTCGTGTGCCAACCCCATCGCCAGCACCGTGCCCATCCGTTGGCGTAGACTCGCCGACTCAAATCATTGTAATACAAAGACTTACATGATTTAGGGTATACCCTGCGCGTCGAGAACGTGCACGCTTACCACACATATCTGTCGAGTCGGCGCTACGTCACTTGCCACAGCGGAGCGTGTCAATGAGGGCGCTCCCCGACGTCCCCGCCTCGAGCGTCACGTCCTTCGCGTGCTTGTCCTCGCGTAGCCCGAGGAAAATGGGCTGCCGCAGGATGCCGCCCGATGTCATCTCGTTGTAGCGCACCTGCGCGACGAGCTGCGGCTTCACCCACAGGGCGGGCTCGCGTTTCTTCGGGGCGTCGACGAAGGGAGACGTCGCCCGCTGGAGCGACGCGAGCTTCCTTCCGAGCGTCGCCAGCGTTGCACGCGTGTAGCCCGTGCCTACCTTGCCCGCGTAGCGGAGCGTCTCGTCCTCATCGTAGTAGCCGACGAGCAGCGCGCCGAGGTGTTGTCGGTCGGCGCCCTTCGTCGGCAACGTGTAGCCGCCGATGACGAACTCCTGCTCGTGCTCGAGCTTCACCTTCCGCCACAACGGCGAACGGCGCCCGGATTCGTAGCGCGCGCCCATCTGCTTGACGATGAGGCCCTCCCAACCCTCGGACTGCGCCGCCGCGAGCACACGCTTCGCGCCCGCGGTGCCGCAGCGGAACGAGTCGCCGCGCCGCACGAGTGCGCGCGCCGACTTCGGCACCAGCGCCTCGAGCAGCTCGCGCCGCGCCGTCCACGGCAAGCGCCGCACATCCTTCCTGCCGGCGAACAACACGTCGAAGACCACGAGCGCCGTTCGCGACTCGCCGCTCGCGCGCGACTGCAACGCCTGGAAGCGCAGCGGCTTGCCGCTGCGGTCGATCGCGACCAGCTCACCGTCGAGCGTGATTGCGCCGTGCTCGCCCGCGAACTCCCGCAGCGCCTCGCTCACCGCCTCGAACTGGTGGGCCTTGTCGATGCCGTTGCGGCTCCAGAGGTGCACCGCGCGCGACGAGCATTCGGCGATGACGCGAATGCCATCCCACTTGGGCTCGATGGTCCAGTCCGCGAGACTGGGCAACTCTCCCGCGGGCGACGCGAGCATCGGGGCAGGGAAGCGCGGCATGCGTGAACCCTACGCCGTCTTCCGCTTGCGCGCGCCCTTCTTCGCTGCGGTCTTCTTCGCGCCCTTCTTCGCGGCCTTCTTCGCCGTCCTGCCCGCGCCACTCGCCGCGAGGCTCGCCTCGAGACGGCTGACGAGGTCGAGCACCTTCGTGCCCTCGCGCTCCTCCACCTCGGGGACGTCGAGCTTCTTGCCCTTGGCCTTCGCCTTGATGATCGCCTTGAGCTTGTCCTGGTACTCGTCGTGGTACTTCGACGGATCGAACTCGCCGGCGAGGTTCTCGATCAGCTGGATGGCCATCGTCCGCTCCTGCGGCCGGATCTTCGCCGAGGCCGAGCTGGGAAAGTTCATTTCCCCGGGATCGACCAGCTCGGCTTCGAAGCGCATGAGCTCGAGGACGAGCGCGTCGCCCATCGGCTTCACGGCGGCGAGATGTTGCTTCTGACGCATCGCGAAAGTGCCGATGCCGATCTTGCCCGTTTCCTCGAGCGCATCGCGGAAGAGCGCGTACGCCTTCTCGCCCTGCTCGCGCGGCACGAGGAAGTAGGGTGAGTCGAAGTAGCGCGGGTCGATCGACTCGGCCGGGACGAAGTCCGTCATGTCGAGCACGCGCGACATCTCGACGGCCGCCGACTCGAAGTCCTCGTCGTCGACGATGACGAACTTTCCCTTGGTGAGCTCGTAGCCCTTCACGATGTCGTCCCACTCGACCGTCTTGCCGTCCACGGTGGAGACGCGCTCCATCTTGATCGGCTTGTGATGCTTCTTGTCGAGTTGGCGGAAGGAGAGCTTCTCCGCACTCTTCACGGCCGAGCGCAGCTCGACCGGGATGTTCACGAGCCCGAATGCCAGGGCGCCTTTCCATATGGATGCCATGCGCGTGTGCTTGGCAGGGTACGTGCCTTCGTGGCGTCTGGGAGCGGGCTGGACGCTAGCCGGGAATGAGCATCTGTACCGACCGCACCAGCGCCTGCGGCAGCTGTTCCGGGCGCCGTACGACGAGGTAGCCCGTCTTGCCGAAGATGTCGGCGAGGTACTCGCCCGGTTCTCCGGGGTCCACCGTGATGCAGTACGGATGCACTCCGGCGGCTCGTGCGTCGAGCACCGCCCGCCGCGAGTCGGCGACGCCGTAGTCGAGGTAGTAGCGGTCGCTGTCGTTCGGCTTGCCGTCCGACACCATCAGCAGCAGCCGGTGCGGTGCGCTCCGCCGCAGGAGCTGCGCGGTGGCGTGACGCAGCGCGGCACCCATGCGCGTCTCGCCGCGCGCATCGATGCCCGAGACGCGCGCGCGGAGTGCCGCGCGGCCGGCTTCCTCGAAGTGCTTGAGCGTGCGGACGCGCACGTCCTGTGCGCCGTCGCTCGAGAAGGCGAGCATGCCGTAGCTGTCGCCCAGTGCCTCGAACGCCTCAGCGCCGACGAGGACTGCAAGGCGCTCGACGTCGATGATGCGCAGCGTATCGTGCACGATCGCCTTCGTGGACGCGCTCGTGTCCACGAGCAGCGCGATCGCGATGGAGCGGCGGCCCGGCCGCACCGCGGCGTACAGCCGGTCGTCCGGCGTGCGCCCCGCACGACGATCCACCACCGCGGCCACGCACGCGTCGAGATCGAGCTCGTCGCCATTGAGCTGGCGCTTGAGATGCTGCCGGTGCGACTGCAACCGCTCGAAGCGCTGACGAACCTGCCGCAAGAGGATCGCGTGCTCGCGTTCTGCGGTGTCTGCCCACGCCGGCGATTCCATTGGCGCGTCGGTGACGTAGACCGTCGCACCATCGGGATGATAGGCGTTCGCGTGGTCGTCCCACTCGCGGTAATGATGCGGTACGCCCTCGGGCCGCTTCGTGCGGCGCTTCGCCCGCTGCGCACGCTCGGGGTTCGCGAACGCATCTCGCGACGGAGGCAGGTCGTCTCGCTCCGGTGCACTCGCACTGCCCGCTGCCGTGGACTCCAGTGATGGCTCCGCGTCCTTCGGGGCGGCGCCCTTCCTCGCGACCTTGAGCTGCACCTCGATTCGCGGCGGCAGCTTGAAGCCGTGCGCGAGTCCGGGCGTGGTCACCGGCATCGTCCAGAAGGAGATCGGCAGCATCGAGTAATAGCGGACGTCCTGCTTGCGCGTGCTCATGAGTGCGCGTGCCGTGTCCCTCGCCCATGTCGCATTCTCATGCACGGTCCGCACGTCGGGCGCGAAGTCGCCGAGCGCGTCCTGCACGAGCGCCTCGACGTCGTTGCCGAGTGTGCCTGGCTGATGACGTACGCGGGAAGTGCGTGCCGTGGCGCGCGCGGCCTCCAGGGCGGGCCGCAATCCTGGTTGCGACTGGGCGATGGACGCATCGACCGCGCGCGCCTCGGCGATCTCGAACAGGTCGCGCTCGAGTGCCGTGAGCCCGGCGGGCGTACGCGCGTCACCGCCGCGCGCGAAACGCTCGGCCTCCTGCACGACGAGCACGCGGTATTGCGTGACGGGATCCGTGTCGTCGAGCGCAGGATAGAGCGTCGCCGGCACGTGCGCCGCGAAGTCACCGATGCCGTACGTCGCGCACACGTACAGCTCGATGCGCGCGCGCACGGCCGCGAACTCCACCTCGGTGGTCACGGGTGGCGTGAGCATGCGCGCACGCAGCCGGGCGATGCGCTCGGCCGCGCGGCGAAGGGTCAGTGGCGCCTTTCGGCGGCGTATCACGGCATCTTTTAGAGCAGGACGTCGATCACGTCGCCGATGGCGGCGAGCAGGTCGGGGTCGTCTGTCAACGCGTTGGCGATGCCGACGCGCGCCGCCTGCGCCGCGGGAATGCCGCGCGCGATGAGCCGCGCCGCCGAGACGAGGAGGCGGGTGCCGGGACCTTCCGGCAATCCCTGCTCGCGCAGGTTGCGCACGCGCGCCGCGACCTCGACGAGGGCCTTCGCCGTCCTTGCGTCCACGCCGCTCTCGTGTGCGACGATGGCCGCCTCGACCTTCGCGGGCGGCACGTCGAACTCCATGGTCACGAAGCGCTGGCGAGTGCTCGGCTTCAGGTCCTTGATCGCGCGCTGGTAGCCGGGGTTGTAGGACGCGACGAGGAGGAAGCCCGGTGCGGCCTCGATGAGCTCACCGGTCTTCTCGATGGGGAGCAGGCGCCGGTCGTCGGTGAGCGGGTGAATGACGACCGTGGTGTCCTGGCGCGCCTCGACGAGCTCGTCGAGGTAGCAGATGGCGCCGATGCGGGCGGCGTGGGTGAGCGGCCCGTCGTTCCAGATGGTCTCGTCGCCCTTCAGCAGAAAGCGACCGGTGAGGTCGCTGGCGGAGAGGTCGTCATGACAGGCGACGGTGATGAGGGGACGTTTCAGCCGCCAGGCCATGTGCTCGACGAAGCGGCTCTTGCCGGCGCCGGTCGGTCCCTTGATGAGGACCGGGAGGCGCTGGGCGTGACATTCGGAGAACAGCTCGACTTCGTTGCCGACGGGGAGGTAGTACGGTTCTGTCACGTGCTCGCGCGGTATAGTGTGTACCAAGATGTATACACGAGCATCGCGTTTCGCTAGTTCACCGTGAAGCTCCCCTTCGCTGAGGCGCGGTGCGAGATACTCACCAGCTCCCCTGTGGCAATGAACGCACCCTTGGTCGCCGGCCTCCAGGTGATGCTGTAGCTCAGCCGGCCATTCGCCGCAAGCGTGCCCGATGTGATCGCCTGGAAGAAGCCCTTGTCGGCGCTCCAGCGGTACGCCGCCCTGCCCGTGCTCGCATCGACAATGAGGAAGTCGAACTCCTGGGTGCTGGAGTGGACGATCTTCGCCGGGGTCGCGGATGGGTTGCTGATGGTGAGTGTGAGCGTGACGACGCTGTCCGTGGAGATGGAGAGCGTCGCGGGAAGCGAGGTGCTGGACGGAAGGTCGATGGGCGGCTTCGGCGCGTCGAGCGTGACGAGCTCGAACACCGATCCGAGCACAGCCTGCGACGGCATGTCGAAGGTGTGGCTGCCGGTGGCCGTGCTCCGCGAGCCGAGGAAAGTGGACGGCTCGGCCTTCGCGCTGAAGGAGACGACGAAGTCTGCCTTCGTGCACCGCGGCGGCGCGGGGAAGATCGCGATGACGGGTCGATCGGCCCCGGCCGCGACGCACGGCTCGCTGCCCTTCGTGACGGCAACCCGCTGCGAGCCGCTCGTGCCGAAGAACGCGCCGCCATTGCCGTCGAAGTACGTGAGGGACGCGGATGCGCCGGGGAAGGGAACGAGCACCGGGTAGAGATACGCGCGGATGGGATCCGTATCGGATGACGAGGAGAGCTGCACGATGCGACGGGGATCGTCCTGCTGCCATGCGACGAGCGAGCGAAGGGAGATCGTGCGCACGACCGCGGCGCAGGCATCGGCGAGGCACGGAGCGCTGGTGATCTCCGTGTGCAGCGCGGTGGCGGAGAATCTCGTGGGCACGCCGTCCACGGTGATGCCGATGGTGGAGATGCGTCCGCCCTGGCGGACCGCTTCGGCGAGCGATGCGTACGCGCCACCGATCGCGCTGTCACCGCCTGCGCGCGAGATGGAGTCGGCGAGTTGCGTGAAGAGGGTGACGGCCTGCGCGGCGTCCCTTTGCGACGGCGTGGTGATGGAGTCGCTGGAGCAGGCGGCGAGTGCCGCGAGTGCGAGGGCGGCGACTGTGCGTGCGGAGTCCATGAGCGAGTGCGGGTTCGTGTTCGTGTTCGTCTGAGCGTTACGACTCGCACAACCTGCAGCGTGGCGTGGCGGTCACACGGCGTCGCGAAGCAGAGGGTGAAAGACCAAGGTACTTGACGCAGAGGACGCGGAGGTCACGCGGAGGCGCAGAGAGAGGCTGCTGTTCCCTGCGCCTCCGCGAAGCCTCTGCGCCCTCTGCGTTAGAAGCTTTGGTCTTTCGCGGACTGCTCAGCCAACAGTCTCGAGCCGCAGCTGCCGCTGCGGCAAAAAGAAAAGGCCACTCGATGTCGAGTGGCCTGCGTGCGTGACTGTCGGACCGTCAGGCTGTCGGACTGTCGGACTCCTTAGCGGACCGCGAACTCCGAACGCTGCGTGATCGGATAGTTCGTGGAGCGCAGCGTTGCGACGGCGACGTAGCGGCCCTGCGGCAGCGTGGTGACAGCGCGCTCGTCGATGTGCATCGTCTTGCCGCCGTCGATCAACTTGTTCTGCACCGACTGCGTGAACATGCGCCCCGTACCCCAGCGATACACTTCGCGTCCCACCGAGTCGAGCACGGCGAAGTCGTACTGCTGTCCATTGGGGAATGCGAGCTCGACGTGCTTCTTGCTCTCGTTGGTGAGGTCGAGGGCGAAGCGCAGTGCGTGCGGTTCGATGTTCACTGCGAACTGGCCACTGACCTTCGCCGCGACCGTGTCGGCCGTCCTGCTGCTGGCCGAATGTCGGGTGGTCTTCGTCGCTGCTGCCTGCGCGGCGCGCGCATCGGTGCGGGACAGTGAGCCGCACGCGAGTGCGACGGCTCCGGCGCAAAGCAATGTGATGAGCAGGCGGGAATTCATGACCAGACCGATTGGGGCACGGCGTCGTTGAAGGAGCGGGCGTCCGCTCACACATCCGACAGGATGCGAACTTATCAACATCCAGACGAATAGTCAACGTGAAGCGTCACAGCGAAAGTTGTGGCGGGGTCTACACTTGCGAGCTTGGCACGAAGCTTTCGGTAACCGTTCGGTTTCGGGGTCCAAATCGCTTGCGAAAAATTTCACAAGCGCTAGATTCCGCCTCGCATGACAGGGACAGGAAACGACTCGTCGCCCCGCGAAAACCGCGCGCGCGAGGGGGACACGGGTGGGAGCGGATCGTCGCCGGCGCAGTTCGCCGGGCTCGGACTGCAGATGGTCGTCGCCATCCTCCTGTTCCTGTACCTGGGCAAGTGGATCGATGGCAAACTCGGCACCTCCTGGATCCAGGTCATCGGGGTGTTCGTCGGCGCGGGGCTGAGCTTCTACAACATGTACCACAAGTTGATGAAGGCTCAGGCCCTCGAAGACGCCGAGCGGAAGGCACGCCGGGAGGAATCGTCGTCGTGACGCAGAAGAGCATGGCCCGCGGCCTTACCCTGTACGGGCTTGGCTGCGTGGTAGCAATCGGGCTGATTGGCGGTGTCTTCACGGCGATCTACAACACGGCGCCGGAGCGTTCCGCCATCTGGATCAGCGCGGGGGTCGCGCTCGTGGTACAGCTGGTGGCCTTCGCGATCGCGAGGGTGCTGTCGGATGGAGGGCATGGCATCGCAGGCTGGGGCTTGGGCGCGGTGATCTGCTTCGTAACACTGATCGTCTATGGTTTCGCGAGTCGAGCGCTCGGGCTGCCGTCCAACGCGGCGCTGCTGAGCCTTGCGACATATTTCTTCGTCACTGAACTGTTCGAACCGCCGCTGCTCACCGTATGAAAAAGACGGGTTCCTTCCTCGCAGCGCTCCTCCTCGCCGGCTCCGTGCTCGGCGCCCAGGAGTCGCACGCGACCCCCTCGCCGCGCACCGACTCGGCCACGGTATCTCCCGTTCAGGCGCTCGACAGTGCCGCGGCTCACGCCAGCCAGGTGACGGCTGCCGAGATTCGCCAGGGCGCCACCCCGGCCGAGGCGGGCGAAGGTGGCGAGCATCACGTCGCCGGCTGTGAGGAGTTCGCCAAGGGCGACTTCATCACGCCGCACATCAGCGATGCGCACTGCATCGACGTGCCCGGCTTCCCCAGGTTCTGGGAAGTGCACGAGAAGCCGCTGCCCCGCTGGGCCCCGTTCCACATCGGCGGGCTCGAAGTGGACATGTCGCCGACGAAGCACGTGATCTTCCTGCTCCTGAGCGGAGCCATCGTCGCGATCCTCATGCTCGTCACGGCCGCCGCGCACACGCGCCACACGCACGCCATCGGCCGTCCCAAGGGCTTCGCGGCTGGCATGGAGGCGATGGTGCTCTTCATCCGGAACGAGGTCGCGCTCCCGAACCTCGGCCCGCACGGTGAAGGCTACGCGCCATTCATCCTGACGCTGTTCTTCTTCATCCTCACGCTGAACCTGTTCGGCCTCGTGCCGTTCGGGTCCACCGCCACCGGCAACATTTCGGTGACGGCCACGCTCGCCCTCGTCACGTTCCTCGTGGTCGAGTCGGCAGGCGTACGCGAGAACGGCCTGGGCTACCTCGGCACGATCTTCTACTGGAACAAGGAGCTGCCCACGCTGGTCCGGTTCCCGATGTTCGTGCTCATGACGCCCATCGAGCTCGCGGGCAAGTTCACGAAGCCGTTCGCGCTGGCGATTCGACTCCTGGCGAACATGACGGCTGGACACATCGTGGTGCTCGCGCTCATCGGCCTCGTGTTCGCGTTCAAGAGCGTCGTGATCGGTGTCGTGCCCGCGCTTGCGGCAGTCGGGATCATGATGCTCGAGCTGTTCGTGTCCTTCCTGCAGGCGTTCATCTTTGCGCTGCTCGCTTCGGTGTTCATCGGACAGATGCGAGAGGGACACCACTAGGAGTCTGACAGTCTGACAGTCCGACAGTCACTGCGTTTTCTGAAGGGCGGCGCGGCGTCGCTAACCGCGTCGAAGTACCCACTCGAGTGAGTGGAGAAGTCCATTGGGACCCGGGTTCCGTTGATGGACAGCGACGAAAGTCGCGAGCGCTGAGAGTTTCTTCACGACGTTCTGATTCGGAGATACATCATGGTGCACTCCATCAGCCCCATGCTCCAGGCTGCCGCTGACAACGGTCGTGGCCTCGTGGGCGTTGGCGCCGGTCTCGGCGCCGGCCTCGCCGTCATCGGCGCGGGCATCGGCATCGGCCGCATCGGTGGCCAGGCCGTCGAAGGCATGGCGCGCCAGCCGGAAGCGGCGGGCAAGATCCAGACGGCCGCGCTGATCTTCGCGGCACTCATCGAAGGCGCCGCGCTGTTCGGCGTCGTCATCGCGTTCCAGATGCAGGGCAAGCTGTAATCGTTTCGGTGCAGCGTCGCCCCGGGGTGACGCTGCGCCACCCTTCTTCTTCCTGAATTCTTCCGCATTCATTCGATGCGTACTCTTCTTCGCTCGCTCGGTCTCATCGCCCTGACCGCGTCCCCGGCACTCGCCGAGGATCCGAAGCCGCTCGGCCTCCTCGAGCCGAATCCCGGCTTGATGATCTGGACGCTGCTCGTCTTCCTCGTCCTGGCGTTCATCCTCGGCAAGTTCGCCTTCCCGAAGATCCTCGCATCCGTCGAGGCGCGCGAGAAGGCGCTCGACGACGCGATCAGCGCCGCGAAGCGGGATCGTGAGGAGGCCGCGCGCCTCCTCGCCGAGCACCGCGCCGCGCTCGACGCCTCGCGCGCCGAGGCGCAGAAGCTCATCGCCGACGCGCGCATTGCCGCCGAGCGCGTGCGCACCGAGCTGGTCGAGGCCGCACACGCGGAGCAGGCGGCCATGCTGCAGCGCGCCCGCCAGGAGATCGAGAGCGAGAAGGCTCGCGCGATCGCCGAGCTCCGCAAGGAAGCGGTGGACCTCGCGATCAAGGGCGCCGAGAAGGTGATCGAGCAGAATCTCGACCAGGCGTCGAACCGCCAGCTCGTGGAGAAGTTCCTCGCCAGTGTGTCGCCGACGGCCGTGAAGGCGAGCCGCTGACCGATGCGCGATTCGACGATCGCCCGCAACTACGCGGAGACGCTGCTCGAGCTCGCGCGCCGCGCCGGTGACCTATCCGGCTGGGGCACGATGATCGGCGGCGTGGCGGACGCGATGGAGCAGAACCGCACGATGCGCCTGTTCCTCGAGTCGCCGCGCGTGAGCGCGACGGACAAGAAGGAGCTGCTCGGCAAGGCGCTCGGCACGTCAGTGCCGCGCAACTTCCTGCGCTACCTCCAGTCGCTCGTGTCGCACCGCCGCCAGATGCTCATCCCGGGCATCGCTGCGGAGTACATGACCCTCGTGGACGAGGTGGAAGGCCGCCTGCATGCGCGCGTCACGGTGGCGCGCGAGACGACCGACGCGGAGCGCGCGGCGATCACTCAGCAGCTCTCGCGCATGTTCGCGAAGGACGTCGTACCACACATCACGGTGGATCCGGCCATCATGGGCGGCATCGTGGTGAACGTCGGCGACACGGTGCTCGACGGCTCGGTGCGGAAGCGCCTCGCGACGCTGCGCCGCAAGATGCTCACGACGAGCTGAGCGCGCCTGGTAGGAAGGAAATGGGGTCAGGGCCTGAGTGGCCCTGACCCCATTTCTCTTCTTTCACTTCGCCGCGTACGTCACGCGGTAGACGCGACCGCCGGCGTCGTCGGAGATGAAGAGCGCGCCATCCGGCGCGACGGCGAGCCCCATGGGACGATGCTTCGCGCTGCCGGGCTGCAGTGCCGGACCCGTGACGCCCGCGAAGCCATCAGCGAACGTCTCGTAGGCGCTTCCTGCGGCGCCACTGGCGAGCGGCTGGAACACGACGCGATAGCCGGCCTGCGGCTCGGGCGCGCGGTTCCACGAGCCATGGAACGCGATGAACGCACCGTCCTTGTACCGCGCCGGGAATGTCGAGCCCTTGTAGAACAGCAGCGACATGGGCGCCCAGTGGCCCGGGAACACCGCAATCGGCTCCTTCTTGTCC
>JBDSTA010000262.1:0-3943 GCA_039928475.1 Gemmatimonadaceae bacterium
CCAGGCCGGCGCGGGTGAACGCGCCGGCTTTCCCGATTCCGCCTACCGCGACAGCGGCGCCAGCATCGTCGAGCGCGGCGCGCTCTACGGCGACGTCGCGCTCGTCTGCCGCGTGCAGCCGCCGTCGCCCGCCGAGGCGGACGAGATTCCCGAGGGAGCGGCACTGCTCGCGCTCATGAATCCATCGCGCAACGGCCCGCTGCTGGCGCAGCTCGCGAAGCGCAACGTGACCGCGCTCGCGCTCGAGCTCGTGCCGCGCATCACGCGAGCGCAATCGATGGACGTGCTGTCGTCGCAGAGCACCGTGGCCGGCTACAAGGCGGTCCTCATCGGCGCGGGCTCGCTCCCCAAGTTCCTGCCGATGCTCACGACGGCCGCCGGCACGGTGTCGCCCGCGAAGGTCTTCATCATCGGCGCGGGGGTCGCTGGCCTCCAGGCCATCGCCACCGCGCGCCGGCTCGGCGGCGTCGTCTCCGCGTTCGACGTCAGGCCGGCGGCGAAGGAGCAGGTCCTCTCGCTCGGTGCCACGTTCGTCGCGGCGGAGCTCGTGACCGCCGGCGCGGAGACGTCGGGGGGCTACGCGAAGGCGCAGAGTGCCGACGACCAGCAGCGCACGCGCGATGCGCTGGCCGCGCACCTGCGCGAGATGGACCTCGTCGTCACCACGGCGCAGATCCCGGGGCGCGACGCGCCGAAACTGATCACCGCCGAGATGGTGGCGGGCATGAAGCCCGGCGCGGTGATCATCGATCTCGCGGCGGAAAGTGGCGGCAACTGCGAGCTCACGCGCGCGGGCGAGACCGTGACGTCGGGGTTCGTGTCCATCGTCGGACCGCTCAACCTCGCGTCGTCGGTGCCGTTTCATGCCAGCCAGATGTTCAGCAAGAACGTGCAGGCCCTCGTCACGCACCTCACGAAGGACAACGCCCTCAACGTGGATGCCGCCGACGAGATCACCGGGCCGATGACCGTCGTGCGCGACGGGCAGGTCGTGGCGCGCTAACCTCAATATCCGGACGGCAATGCTGATTCTCGAGCTCTACATCTTCGTGCTCGCCGGGTTTGTGGGCTTCATGGTGATCACGAAAGTCCCGCCGCTGCTGCACACGCCGCTCATGTCGGCGACGAACGCGATCTCCGGCATCTCGCTCGTGGGGTCGATGGTCGCCGCGGGCGCCCGGCACGGCACGGTGGCCACGACGCTCGGGTTCGTGGCGGTGGTGTGCGCGACGACGAACATCGTCGGCGGCTTCCTCATCACCGACCGCATGCTGAAGATGTTCAAGCGCAAGGAAGCGCCCGTCGCGACCGAGGCGAAGCACTAGATGCGCGACACCATCACGCAGTTCAGCTACCTCGTCGCATCCGTCTTCTTCATCCTCGGCCTGCGCAGCCTCACCCATCCCGACAAGGCACGACGCGGCATGCAGCTCGCCGCGGTGGGCATGCTCATCGCGCTCTGCGGCACGCTGATCAACCACCAGATCCTCGACTACAAGTGGATCGCCGCGGGCCTCGTGCTCGGCACGCTCATCGGGTATCCGCTCGGCATGTGGGTGCCGACGACGGCGCTGCCGCAGCGGATCGCGATGTCGCTGTCGTTCGGCGCGCTCGCGGCGACGCTCGTCGGCATCGCCGAGTACTACACGGCGTTCCATGGCGGCGAGGGGACGATCGCGCCGGCACGCATGGCGGCGATCGGCTTCGAGGTGCTCCTCGGCTCGCTGACGGTGACGGGCTCGATGATGGCGTTCGGCAAGCTCCAGGAGATCCTCCCCGGGCAGCCCATCACGTACCGGGGGCAGAACGCCGTCAACGCACTGCTGTTCGCCGGCGCGATGGGCCTGCTGATCACGTGCATCGTGAACCCGGCGTACGCGCCCGCGTTCTACGGCATGATCGCGATCGCCGCCGCCCTCGGCGTGCTGATGGTCATTCCCATCGGCGGCGCGGACATGCCGGTGGTCGTTGCACTGCTCAACTCGTACTGCGGCCTCGCCGCGGCGGCGACCGGGTTCGCGCTCGGCAACAGCATCCTGATCATCTGCGGCGCGCTGGATGGCGCGTCGGGCTTCCTGCTGTCGATCCTGATGTCGAAGGCGATGAACCGCTCGTTCGCGAACGTGCTGTTCGGCGCCTTCGGCGGTGGCGACGCCCCCGCCGCGGTCTCGAGCGGTGGACAGCTGCCCGTGCGCTCCATCTCGGTGGAGGACGCCGCGATCCAGCTCGCGTATGCGGCGCGCGTGATCGTGATTCCGGGCTACGGCATGGCCGTGGCGCAGGCGCAGCACGCGGTGCGCGAGCTCGCGGAGCTCATCGAGAAGCGCGGGGGCGAGGTGAAGTACGCCATCCACCCGGTGGCGGGGCGCATGCCTGGCCACATGAACGTGCTGCTCGCCGAGTCGAACGTGCCGTACGACAAGTTGTACGACATGGACGAGATCAACGGCGAGTTTCCGCAGACGGACGTCGCGCTGGTGATCGGCGCGAACGACGTGGTGAATCCCGCGGCGCGCTCGGACCCGTCGTCGCCCATTTATGGGATGCCAATTCTCGATGCCGATAAAGCCAAGCATTGCATCGTACTCAAGCGAGGAATGGCAGCGGGCTTTGCGGGCATCGAGAACGCGCTGTTCCATGCACCGTCGACGTCGATGCTGTTCGGGGATGCGAAGGCATCGCTCGTGAAGCTCGTATCGGAAGTGAAGGCTGCCTGACCGGCGTTCGCGAATTTTTTAGGCGCGACCGCTGGGGTGATTGAGGGCCTGCGAAGGGCGAAGTCGGAGGCGGTCGACGGAAAAATTACGGACAGTCGGAAAGGGCCAAGGCGATGGCGGACGTCGGTCCGACGTCGGATATCGCACTGGCTCCTTCCGACTGTCCGCTGTTTTTCCGACGACCGTTACCGACTTCGCAGTATCCATGAACGCCAATGACCCCGGCTTTCATGGCGGACGGCTCGTGCATGCGGCCTTCGCTGCGGCACCTCCGCCCTGAGTGATTCGATGGCCTGCGAAGGGCGAAGTCGGTGGTTGCACGAATGCCAATGACCCAGGAGTTCATCGCGGAAACCGGCAGGAGCCTCCAATGCGACGATCATCTTTCGGATAGCTACATTTCGAGATGCCGGCGACCCTTCGTCATCACCGATGAGGAGCCCGGATGCCGACCATGACTGCCCGCCGCCCAGACACCCACCTCGCGCTCGCCGAGCGCGTGCGCGCCTACATCGATGTGCACGCCGAGGAGCCGTTGCCGCTCGCGCGGCTCGCGCGCGAGGCGGGCGTGAGCGCCGCGCACCTCCAGCGCACGTTCACGAAGGTCGTCGGCCTCTCGCCGAAGCAGTACCAGGAGCAGAAGCGCGTGGGCGCCCTCAAGTCCGCGCTGCGCGAGGGACGCACGGTGAGCAGCGCCACTTACGAGGCGGGCTTCGCATCGGGGCGTCGCGTCTACGAAACCGCCAATGACGCGCTGGGAATGACGCCCGGCGCCTATCGCCGGCGCGGCACAGGCCAGACGATCCACTACACTGCGGTGCCGACGACGCTGGGCCTCCTGCTCGTGGCGGTCACGGAGGTCGGCGTGTGCAGCGTGTCGCTCGGCGACGACGAGCCCGCGCTCGTCGATGGGCTGCGACGCGAGTACCCGGGTGCGGAGCTCGCCCGCGCGACGGATGCGCGCGACCGGCTGGTGGACTCGGTGGTGGCGCACGTCGAAGGCCGAGTGACGGTTGCCGAGCTGCCGCTCGACGTGCGCGCGACGGCGTTCCAGTGGCAGGTGTGGCGCGCGCTCCAGCGGATTCCCGAGGGGGTGACGAAGAGCTACCAGGCGGTGGCGGCGGAGCTGGGCCGGCCGACAGCGGCGCGCGCAGTGGCGCGCGCGTGTGCGAGCAACCGTATCGCGGTGCTCATCCCGTGTCATCGGGTTGTTCGGGGTGATGGCG
>JBDSTA010000263.1:0-7605 GCA_039928475.1 Gemmatimonadaceae bacterium
GCTAGAGCGTCACCTTCGTCTTCTGGCGCTCGCCCGCCTCGAGGCGGTCGGCGTGGGCGGCCAGCAGGTCGGAGCGTGAGAGCATCCCGACGACCTGATAGGGGTCGTCGCGCAGGACAACGGGAAGGCGGCCGACCGCACCGCGCACCATCTGGTCGGCGGCGTCGCGGAGCGTGCTGTCGTCGAACACCACCACCGGCGCGCGTCGCACGAGGCTGCCGACGAGCGTGGACTCGGCCGCCTCGGCACCCACGAGGTCGCGGCGCGTGAGCACGCCCATGAGGCGATTTTCCTCGTCGAGCACCGGGAAGCCCTGGTGCGCGCTCCCCTCGGCGCGCGCGGCGATCCAGCGATGGACGTCGCCGAGCGACTGCGCCGCGCGCAGCGACACCACTGGGCGCAGTGCGACGTCGCGGACGAGGCGATGCGCGAGGTGGTCCACCGAATATTCCGAGCGCACGCTCGCCCCGCGGCGAGCGAGCTTTTCCGTCATGATGGAGTGACGGTTGAGCATGAGCGCGACGAGGTACGCCGCCGTGGATCCCGCGAGCAGGGGCAGCAGGCCGAATGGCTGGCGCGTGATCTCGAAGGTGAAGACGACGGCGGCCAGCATCGCGTGCGACGCGCCCGCGAAGATCGCGGACATGCCGACGAGCGCGGCGATGCGCGGGTCCACATTCGCGGAGGGAACGAGTCGCGCGGTCAGGCCGCCGAGCAATGCGCCGGCGCCACCGCCGATGGTGAACAGCGGCGCGAGCGTTCCGCCCGACGTGCCGCTGCCCAGATAGATGGACCACGCGAGGAACTTCGCGACGACGAACACGAGCAGCGTGGTGCCGACCATCTCGCCGTTGATGATGCTCGTGATGTTCTCGTACCCAATGCCGAGGACGCGCGGCTGGAACCAGCCGATGATGCCGAGTGCAACGGCGCCGATCGCCGGCCACCACGCCCAGTGGATGGGCAGCTTCTCGAACGCATCCTCGATGGCGTACGACGCGCGCGACACGAATGCCGCGACGACGCCGACGAGGGCACCGATGAGCGTGTAGAACGCGAGGGCCTCGCCGTGCGTGGCCGCGAGCGGCGCGATGGCGAAGTCGGTGCCCGAACCGTGAAACGCCATGCGCACCGCGGCCGCAGTCGCCGATGCGAGCGCCACCGGCACGAGCGAGCGCGCGCGATACTCGAACAACAGCAGCTCCACCGCAAGCAACACGGCGGCGATGGGACTGCCGAACGTCGCCGACATTCCTGCAGCCGCACCGGCGGCGAGCAGGATCTTTCGTTCGTCGGTGCTGACGTGGAGCACTTGCCCCATGAGGGAACCGAGTGCGCCGCCGGTGGCGATGATGGGTCCTTCAGCGCCGAATGGTCCGCCCGTCCCGATCGCGACGGCGGCAGACAGCGGCTTGAGCACCATGATGCGCGCGGGAATGCGGCTCTCGCCGTACAGCACGCGCTCCATCACCTCGGGAATGCCGTGGCCGCGAATCGCCGGCGAGCCATAGCGCGCCATGAGCCCGATGACGAGCGCGCCGACGACGGGAATCACGATGACCCACGCGCCAACGTGCGCAGAGCCGGGTGATACGTTCTCGAACGAATAGCGCTGGAAGAACGCGATGTTCGTGATGAGCGCGATGAGCGACGTGAGGAACTGCGCGGAAAGTCCCGCGCCGATCGCCACCACGATGCTCATCGCTGCAACGACTACCGTGCGCCCGCCGACCGGTATGGGATCAGGTGGCGTCGCGAGCTCGGGCAGGTACGCGCGCTCCTCCTCCAACCCGTAAGAAACGGGGAGTGCGCCGTCGAGATTGGTCATGGATGCATCGTAGCCGATGCATGTACTGCCGAGAACCGGAGGGTTTACCCTGCCGATTCGCGAGCGCTAGTCCACGACTCCGAGCCTGAGCAATGTGTCGGCGTCGAGCGTGCGCCAATGGCGCGGATAGCTCCACACGCGACGCACGCACTCACGCGAATTCAGCACGAGGCATTGCTTGGCTCGCGCCCACGCTTGCGGCGTGGATACCTCACGCACGCTCCACTCCACTCCGCTACGGTCGACGACGACATGCGGATACTCCTCATCGGCCGCTCCCCCGTTCGCAGGGAAGACGTGACCGTCCGTATCGACGCTCCAGGACACTGCACCCACCATTCAGCTCGGCTTTGAGGCAGGCCCACGCAACGGCGCGTGGGACCAATCATTTGTGTTTCCGGGCCTACTCATTGGAATCTTCGTGCCGCAACCTGCAAGCCCGGCGGTATTGCGCTCAAATACCGCCAAGGAGGTTGTCGATGCGCTTCTCGGAGGCATCCATCGCCTGCCCTTCCAGGATCGAGCGCATGAGGTCGTCTACTTCCATCTCGAAATCGTCCGGAAATCTCCGATTTTCGGGAAAACGGATGACGGCGCCGATGACGAGCGGGAAATGCGGCTCGGAGTCCTCTGCCTCGTCGTCGTCGAGGTCGTCGTCGTCGTCATCGTCGTCCTCATCATCGTCGTCGTCACTGGCATCCTCGAACGACGGCGCCGACGCGGCCCACGGCTCGCGTTCGCGCTCCTCCTCGTCCTCTTCACCGTCGGGAGAGACGCTGTCCTGGATGGCCTGCATGGCGCTCTCGGGCAGCAGCGCGCTCAACTCACCGCGCACGCCGCCCTCCTCTTCCCATGCCGCGCCCACGACGATCACCGGCTCACCGAAGGCGTCACTCGCGAGGAAGGCGTCGACGAGCTGCTTCGGATACGCATTCACCGCGAGCAGCACGTGACGCGGGCCGGCGCGCGTGAACTCCACGGGCTGGTCGCCGGGTGACGCGCCCGGGCGGTCCACCCGCTCGAGGCGCAGCAGGATGGGCTCGGGAACGACGAACGTGAGCGGATTTTCGCGGGTGAAGCTCATGGCCCAATTTAACTCGCGATCAGCGCGTCGATGGCCTCACACAACGTGGCGATGGTGTACGGTTTCGGCACGAACACCGTTCGCTCGTCGAGCGGCAGGTCGCGGTCGTCGGCCGTGTAGCCGGACACGAATACCACGGGCACGCCCGGTGACATCTCCCGCAGCTGCGCGACCATCTCGACACCGCCCATGGTGGGCATCATGACGTCGCTCACGACGACGTCCACGGCGCCGCCGCGCGCGCGGAACTGGAACACGCCCTCGGCGCCGTCGGGCGCGTCGGTCACCGCGAAGCCGGAGCGTTCGAGCAGCCGCCGCGCCTGCGCGCGAACGCGCGGCTCGTCCTCGACGAGGAGCACGCGGCCGCGCCGCCCGCGCACTGCAGCGTGCTCGCCGGTGACCCTGCCAGGCGCCTGCGGCACGAGCATGCCCTCGGCGCGCGGCAGGTACAGCGTCATCGTCGTGCCGCGTCCGGGCTCGCTGTCGATCGTGACGTTGCCGCCCGACTGCGTGACGATCCCGTACACCGTGGAGAGGCCGAGGCCCGTGCCGACGTGGGGTCCCTTGGTGGTATAGAACGGCTCGAAGGCGCGCACGCGCGTCGTGTCGTCCATGCCGATGCCGCTGTCGCGCACCTCGAGGACGACGTACGCGCCGGCCGGCACGCCCACGAGCGCCGAGGCATTCGCATCGAGCTCGCGCGCGGAGGTGGTGATCACGAGGTCACCGCCCTCGGGCATCGCGTCGCGCGCGTTGATCGCGAGATTGAGGATGACCTGCTCCAGCTGCACCGCATCGACGACGAGTGGGAGTGCGCCGTCGGCGCGGCGCAGCTCCGTGCGCACGCGCGGGCCGAGTGCGCGCAGCAGCAGGCGCGAGACGTTGCCGAGGACGAGGTTGAGGTCGAGCAGCTCGGGCGTGCGCACCTCGCGGCGACCGAGCGAGAGCAGCTGCCGCGTGAGTGCCGCGCCTCGCTCGGCGGCGTCCCGCACGTCGCGGACATCGTCACGCAGCGGGCTGTCCGGCGGCAGGTCGCGTCCGATGGACTCGGCGGCGCCGAGGACGACGCTGAGCAGGTTGTTGAAGTCGTGGGCGACGCCGCCGGCGAGGCCGCCGACGGCCTCCATCTTCTGCGCGAGGAGGAGCTGCGACTGCGCGCTCTTCTGGAGCTCGCGGATACGCAGGTCTTCCGTGACGTCGTGCGCGACGACGATGCGCGAAGGGCGTCCGTCGAGCACGAAGTCGCCGACGACGAGGTCCACCTGGATGCGCGCGCCGTCCTTCTTGGCGTGGACGACGCGGTAGGGCGGCGCGCCCACGTCGGCAGTGCCGAAGAGGGCGAAGGCCCTTGCGGCATCCGGCGGGCGGATGTCGAGCAGGGACATCGAGAGGAATTCCGACTCGCTGTAGCCGTAGTGCGCGACTGCTGCGGGGTTCACCGCGAGGAAGCGGAGCGTCTCGACGTCGAACACCCAGGTGGGGAGCGGCGTGACCTCGAAGAGCGAGCGGTAGCGGCGCTCGCGCTCGGCCAGGTCGTGCTCGCGGCGGCGGAGCTCCGTGACGTCCTCGATGACGGACACGGTCCCGATCACGGTGCCGCGGTCGTCGAACATCGGTGAGCCGGAGACGGCGGCGGTGAAGGTCGTGCCGTCCTTGCGATGAAACTCGATCTCGTACTTGTCGGCGGAGCCGTCGAGGCGGGCACGCATGCGCTCCGCCACGATCTGGCGGTGGCGTGGCGCGACGAACTCCGCGAGGTCATGGCCGACGAGCTCGTTGGCGGAGTAGCCCGTGAGGGACTCCATGTGGTCGTTCACGTAGAGGCCGCGATTCTCGGCATCCGTGACGACGATGGCCACGTTGAGGCTGTCGGAGACGGCGCGGAGGCGGCTTTCGGCCGCGCGGAGGGCGTCGGTGAGCGGGCGGCGGCGGATGTCGCGGACGATGCCGAGGAGCGATCCGTCGGGCAGCGTGCTGGCGATGATCTCGACGGGGACTTCGCTGCCGTCGGCGTGGCGGAGGCGGCGGAGGGAGAAGAGGGTGCCGTCGCGCTCGAACTGCTTCTGGCGCGGCGGCTGGAGCTGGAGGTCGTGATGGATGATCAGCTCGAAGGGATTGGTGCCGACGAGCGATTCCGGGGTGCGGCCCACCATGTGCGCGAATGCCGGGTTGACCTCGCGGATGCGCTGCGCGGGGTCCGTGACGACGATGCCGTCGACGGCGTGCTGAAAGATGAGGCGGTAGTCTGCTGCGGAGCTCACGGGGTAGAGTGTCGGCAGTCAGGAAGGGGATCGGTAGCACGGGTCCGGCGGGGGGCTTACATTGCGGAGCGGCGAACCATCCCGCATGCGCACCACGTATCCCGAAACGGGACGCCATGCAGTCAAAGACAGAACCTGCGCTCCGGCTCGCCAGGCCCGATGCGCCCGCCTCCAGCGAGGCCTCTCGTCCCCGGCTCACCGACAGCTACGTCGAGCGAAATCCGGGCACCTCCCTGGATCTCGATATCGTCCGGGCATTACGCGTGAATCGTTCCGCGGTGGAGCGTCGCGCGGCGACGATTCCCACGCGCCGCACGGTGAAGAAGGAGTGGCAGGCCGGCTGGCTGCTCCGCGCGATCACGTTGATCGACCTCACAACGCTCGCGGGCGACGACACGGCGGGCAACGTGCGCCGGCTGTGTGCGAAGGCGGCGCATCCGGTGCGCGCCGACCTGCTGGATGCGCTTGGCGTCGGAGATCTCGGTCTCACCACCGGTGCCGTGTGCGTGTACCACGCGATGGTGCCGACGGCGGTGGATGCCCTGCGGGGTACGGACATCCCGGTGGCGGCGGTGTCCACGGGGTTCCCGGCGGGATTGAGTCCCCTGGAGGAGCGGGTGCGCGAGATTCGCGCGTCCGTCGCCGCGGGTGCGAAGGAGATCGACATCGTCATCACGCGCGGCCACGTGCTCACGGGCAACTGGCAGGCGCTGTACGACGAGGTGAAGCTGTTCCGCGAGGCCTGCGGCGACGCGCACATGAAGGCGATCCTCGCCACGGGCGAGTTGGCGACGCTGGGCAACGTGGCGCGCGCGAGCATGGTCGCGATGATGGCCGGCTCGGACTTCATCAAGACGAGCACGGGGAAGGAGGGCGTGAATGCGACGCTGCCGTTCTCGCTCGTGATGGCGCGGATGATCCGCGAGTATTTCGAGGCGACGGGATATGCGGTGGGCTACAAGCCGGCGGGTGGTATTCGCGCCGCGAAGAACGCGCTCGAGTACCTGTACCTCATGAAGGAGGAGCTGGGCGACCGGTGGCTCAAGCCGGACCTGTTCCGCTTCGGTGCGAGCGGGCTGCTCACGGACATCGAGCGGCAGCTCGAGCACTTCGTCACGGGGCGCTATTCAGCGGCGCACCGTCACCCCATGGTGTGACCCCGACATGACCAGCGTAAGAGAAGCATTCGAGACGATGGCGTACGGGCCTGCCCCCGAGGCGGACAAGCCGGCGCAGGAGTGGCTCGCGAAGCACGACGCGAAGTTCGGCCACTTCATCGCGGGTGGGTGGACGAAGGCCTCGTCGCCGTTCGACGTGTCGAATCCGGCGACCAATGCGCGGATTGCGCAGGTGTCGCAGGGTTCGAAGAAGGACGTGGATGCCGCGGTGAAGGCCGCACGCAAGGCGTTGCCGGCGTGGCAGGCACTCGGCGGGCATGGGCGCGCGAAGTACCTGTATGCGCTCGCGCGCGCGGTGCAGCGCAACGCGCGCCTGCTCGCGGTGCTGGAGACGATGGACAATGGCAAGTCCATTCGTGAGACGCGCGACATCGATGTGCCGCTCGTTGCGCGCCACTTCTATCACCATGCGGGCTGGGCGCAGCTGATGCACACCGAGTTCGCCGGGTATCATGGCGCCGGTGTCGTTGGGCAGATCATCCCGTGGAACTTCCCGCTGCTGATGATGGCGTGGAAGGTTGCGCCGGCACTCGCGGCGGGCTGCACGATCGTGATCAAGCCGGCGGAGTTCACGCCGCTCACGGCGCTCGTGTTCGGCGAGCTCGCGGAGTCGGTGGGATTGCCGGCGGGCGTGCTCAACATCGTGACGGGTGACGGTGCGACGGGCGCGGCGATCGTGGACCATCCGGACATCGACAAGATCGCGTTCACGGGCTCCACAGACGTGGGTCGCATCATTCGCAAGGCGACGGCGGGCTCCGGCAAGAAGCTGTCGCTCGAGCTGGGCGGGAAGTCGCCGTTCATCGTGTTCGAGGACGCGGATCTCGACTCGGTGGTCGAGGGCGTGGTGGACGCCATCTGGTTCAACCAGGGCCAGGTGTGCTGCGCGGGCTCGCGCCTGCTCGTGCAGGAAGGCGTCGCGGAGCGGTTGTATGCGAAGCTGAAAGTGCGCATGGAGGCACTGCGCCTTGGCTCGCCGCTGGACAAGTCGGTGGACATGGGCGCGATCGTGGCGCCGGTGCAGCTCGAGCGGATTCGCTCGCTGGTGGATGCGGGCAGGGAGGAAGGCGCCGACTTCTTCCAGCCGTCGTGGGCGTGTCCGACGGAGGGCTGCTTCTATCCGCCCACGCTGTTCACGAACGTGCAGCCGTCGTCGTCGATCGCGCAGGTGGAGATCTTCGGGCCGGTGCTGGTGGCGATGACGTTCCGCACGCCGTCGGAAGCGGTGGCGCTGGCGAACAACACGCAGTACGG
>JBDSTA010000264.1:0-4864 GCA_039928475.1 Gemmatimonadaceae bacterium
GCGCGACTGGGATGCGCTCATGTGGACGCTGCCGGCCATTCAACTCGCGGACACCGGACTCGCGCGCGAGTTACTGCTGCGCATGTGCGAGCTGCATGCGTATGCGCCCGGACGCGGCGTGCACTACCTGGACGGCACCCTCTTCGAGCCTGGGTTCGCGCTCGAAGGTGTCGCGGCGTATCCCATCGCCGTGGACCGCTACATCCGCGACACCGGCGACGACGCGATCGTCGATGAGCCGGCGATTGGCGACGCGCTCTACCTGTCCAACGACGACCTGCGCACGCGACGTGACCGGCGCATTCCCCTCTATACCACGGACGTCACGCCCGCCGGCGAACCCGCTGCGCATCCATTCACTCTGCATGGCAACGCGGCCGTGGCGCAGGCGCTCGAGGTGCTGCGCCGAACGCTCGATGAGCAGACGTCGCGCGACGTGGAGGATCCCGCGGCGGTGCGCGCCGCGATCAAGCGCCACTTCGCACCCGATCGCGACGCGAAGGGGCGCCTGGCGTCGTCCATCGATCTCGCTGGCGGCCGCGCGGAGTCGGACGTCGCATCGGCGAGTGCGTTCTGGATTCCGTTGTTCGAGCTGCTCGACCGAAGCGACTCACTCTATCGTCGCACGGTGAAGGGACTCGCCGCCGACTCATCGCTCGTGCGGCAGATCGGCCGCCTGCTTGGCCCCGATGGTGAGCAGGTGCTGGAGTGGCTGCGCCGCGCGCCGCTGCATGGCGGTCTCGCCGCCGAGGTCGTGGACGAACAGGGCGCTGCCGTCGCGAATGGCGGCGATGCGGCGCTCTCGGGATTGCTCGCGGCCACGGCGTGGCACGCGATTCACGTTCTGGGTATGAAGGGATAGCTACCGACCGCGACGCAGCCCGGATATATTGCGGCCACGCGGGAATAGCTCAGTTGGTAGAGCACAACCTTGCCAAGGTTGGGGTCGCGGGTTCGAGTCCCGTTTCCCGCTCTTTTTGAAGGACGCATGTGACACCGGCGGGGGAGCGATTGCTCCCCCGTTCGTGTTCATGCCGGGCGGCGCGCCGGGATGGCGAAACTGGCAGACGCGCGAGACTTAAAATCTTGTGACCGCAAGGTCGTCCGGGTTCGAGCCCCGGTCCCGGCACTGCCCGCCCATCGCACCCGCTTCGCGGGACCCACCGCGGGGCAATCACGGCCGTGTTCGCAATACCAGCCGTGGCGGTCCAGGAAGACGAGGTGCGTGACGACCAGTCCGCCAGCTTTTTCGGTCACCTTGAAGAGCCGTTCCACCGATGTGCCCGCTCCGCATTTCTGCACGGGATCGAGCGGTTTGACGTCGAAGTTACGAACGCTCGCCTTCTTGCTAACTTTCTTGACTTTCGACACTTGCGCCCCTAGACTTTGCAACAGACGTCACCTTGCTTCGGTGAATCTTCGGGAACGCAAACTAGGATAGACAGCAACGTATGTCAACGGAAGTCGCAACTGATCTCGAGTTCGCCGAAGGCGTTCCCGAACTGACCGCTCTCGGTAAACGTTTGGAGATCCTCCGCATCGAGCGCGGCGTCTCCAAGCAGCGCCTCGCTCGCCACGCTGGCACGTCACGCCAGCAGCTCTGGCGCGTGATGACGGGCAAGTCCGAGCTCACGAGCTCGCTGCGCGATCGCCTCGCGGCCGCGCTTTCGGTCGAGTCGGGTGTGCTCGTCCAGGGCACCCTCCCCAACACGCAGTCGCGGTCCGACGCGTCGCCCTCCGGTTTCGCCCTGTCCTTCTCGGGCGCGCCCGTTTCGCTCGCGGAATACCTGACGAACGCGCATCATCTCGCGCTCACGCTGCGATCGTTGCCCTCAGGCGACGGCGGGCGGCGCCTCAAGCGCGCGCTCCTCAACGCGGTCGAGGATCTCGCCGTCGAGAGCGGTCGTTCGCTCCCCATCGACTACTCGGAAATCCACCGCCGGGTGCTCGCCGGCGAGATCTGATCAGTTTGCCGCGACGATAGTTGACCGGCGGACTGTCCGCCGGTCTGACTGTCCCGCTATTTTGCGCGAATGACTGACGTCGTCGCGCTCGCCGCAGAACTGCTCGCCATACAATCGTCCACCGGAAGCGAAGGGCCCGTCGTCGACTTCGTCGCGCGATGGCTCATCGCCCGCGGCTGGAATGTCACGACCCAGGAAGTCGCGAAGGGTCGCGCCAATGTCTGGGCGTCGCGCGCGGGCAACGGCGTTACGCTCTCCACGCACCTCGATACGGTGCCGCCCTACATCCCGCCGCGCCTCGAGAGCAATCGGCTCTACGGCCGCGGTGCCTGCGACGCGAAGGGCATTGCCGCAGCGATGCTCTGCGCCGCCGAGAATCTTGCGGCCGCGGGGGAGGAGCGAGTGGACCTGCTCTTCGTCGTTGGCGAGGAGAAGGGATCGGACGGCGCACGCGCAGCCAATCACCTCGCGGCCACGAGCCGCTTCCTCGTGAATGGCGAGCCGACAGAGAGCAAGCTCGCGTCGGGCGCCAAGGGATCGCAGCGCGTCATCGTCCGCACGCGCGGACGCGCGGCGCATTCCGCCTACGCCGACCTTGGCGTCTCGGCCATCGAGCCGATGCTGGCGTTGCTGCCCACCATCAAGCGTGTGCCACTTCCAGTGGACCCCGTACTCGGCGACACGACGGTGAACATCGGCACCATTCGCGGCGGCACCGAGGCGAACATCATTCCTGCCCTGTGCGAGTCGGAGCTCATGTTCCGTCTCGTCGGCGACGTCACGCCGTTGCGCGAGGCAATCGTGAAGTGGGCGGACGGCAAGGCGGAGCTCGAGTGGGGATCACACATTCCCGCGCAGCGCTTCCATACGATCGACGGATTCGACGTCGCGCCTGTCGCGTACACGTCCGACATTCCGCTGCTCGGTCGCTGGGGCACGCCGCTGCTGTTCGGACCGGGCTCCATCCACGTAGCCCACACGACCGAGGAATACATCGACGTGGACGAGCTTCGTTCCGCGGTGGACGCATACGCGCGCATCGTGCGCGAGGTGTTGGCCTCATGAGTCCCGTACCCGATCGGCGCACACCCGTGGCCATTCTCGGCGCAACAGGCGCCGTGGGCCAGAACTTCATTCGCATGCTCGCCGGGCATCCATGGTTCCAGATTGCGGAAGTCGCGGCATCCGAGCGCTCCGCGGGGCGTACGTATGCCGAGGCGGCAAGGTGGGTCGGCAACAGTGACATGCCCGACGACATTCGTGGCCTGGTCGTGCGGAACTGCGATCCGTCGGAGATCGAGTCCCGGATCGTCTTCTCCGCGCTGGATTCATCGGTCGCGGGCGATGTGGAGGCGGCCTTCGCGCGGGCCGGCCGCATGGTGCTCAGCAACGCGAAGAACTTCCGCATGGAGGACGACGTTCCCCTCGTCATCCCGGAGGTGAATGCGGATCACCTCGCGCTCATCGACGTGCAGCGGAAGAACCGCGGGTGGAGCGGGGCGATCGTGACGAACGCGAACTGCGCATCGATCATGGCGGTCATGCCGCTCGCGCCGCTGCACGCGGCGTTCGGCGTGAGGAAGATCTTCATCGCGACCATGCAGGCCGTCTCCGGCGCCGGATATCCTGGCGTGCCGTCGCTCGACATCCTCGGCAACGTCATCCCGTACATCAAGGATGAGGAGCCCAAGATCGAGAGCGAGATCCGGAAGATGCTGGGCAAGCTCGGCGAGTCGCGCGTGCATCACGCGGAGATGGCGATCAGCGCCCACGCCAATCGCGTTGCCGTGGAGAATGGACACACGGTGTGCATGTCCATCGGCTTCGAGGAGCGCGTCACGGCGGAGCAGGCGCTGGGGGTGCTGCGCGCATGGGAGGGAGTGCCCGCATCGCGCTCGCTGCCCACGTCGCCTGCGCGAGCGCTCGTCGTGAGCGACCTGCCGGACCGCCCGCAGCCGCGGCGCGACGTGGATGCCGGTCGCGGCATGACGGTCACGGTGGGCCGCGTGCGCGACGACGCACTGTTCGACGTGAAGCTGGTCGCGATGGGCCACAACACCGTGCGCGGGGCTGCAGGCGCGTCGATCCTCAACGCGGAGCTCCTCGTTGCGGCTGAACGCGTGAAGCACGCGTGATCGTCTGCAAGTTTGGCGGAACGTCCGTCGGCGACGCCGACGCGATTGCGCGCACGGCATCGATCATCGCGCAGCGGCGCGAGCGCCAGCCAATCGTCGTCGTCAGCGCGCTCGGTGGCGCGACGAACCAGCTGCTCCAGGTCGCGGAGCAGGCGGCCAAGGGGCAGCTCATCGGCGCCCTGCGCGCCGTCGAGATGCTGCGCGATCGCCATCTCGCCCAGACCGAGCTGCTCCTCGCCGGTGATGCCGCCCTGATCGCCGAGGTGTCCGGTGAGCTCTCGGCGATGTTCGACGAGCTGGCCGCGCTCGCCGAGGCGCTCAACACACTCGGCGACCTCACGCCGCGCTCCCTCGATGCCATCGCGTCGCTCGGCGAGCAGATGTCGTCGGTGCTCGTCGTCGCGGCGTTCCAGAAGCACGGACTTCCCGCCGAGCACGTGGACGCGCGGACCGTGATGATCACCGACGCGCAATTCACGCGCGCCGAGCCGCAGGCGGAGGCGATCGCCGAGGCGGCGCAGCGCATCGTCATGCCCATCGTGCGCTCGGGGAAGATTCCCGTCATGGGTGGCTTCATCGGATCGGCGGAAGGTACGGGCGTCACCACCACGCTTGGTCGAGGCGGTTCGGACTACAGTGCGTCGCTCGTGGGGGCAGCGCTCCAGGCCGAAGCGATCGAGATATGGACCGACGTGGACGGCATGCTCACGGCGGATCCACGGGTCGTGTCGGGCGCACAGCTCATCGAGCGCATCGGCTTCGAGG
>JBDSTA010000265.1:0-3354 GCA_039928475.1 Gemmatimonadaceae bacterium
GCATGCATCCCGCTTCGCGGAGCACGATGCCGAGCGTGTACGCCTCCTCCCCGCTCGCGCAGCCCGCGCTCCATGCGCGCACGCCGAGTCCGTCCGGGTGCGCGCGCATGAGGTCGGGGACGATCTCCTCGCGCACGAGTTGCCACTGCCCGGGATCGCGGAAGAAGTACGTCTCGCCGATGGTAAGCTCCATCAGCGCTGAGGCGAACGCCTGCGCGTCTGCAATCACGAGATCAGCGAACGCGCTGGGGTCGGACACGTTCGCGTGGGCCATCGCGCGGCGGATGGCCGCCTCGGTGATGTCGCGCCGGGAGTCGGGGAACGTGAGGCCCGCGCGCTCCGCAGCGATGCGCACGATGCGCGCGAAGCCTGGATTGCTCCAGCGCACCGCGATCCCGGCGACGTCCGGCGTCGCGATCATGATGGAACCGCGGTCGCGCGCGCGAGCAGGTCCTCGAGCGCGCCGTCGTCGGCGGCGGCGAGCACGTCCTCCACGTCGTGGATGAGGGCCAGTCCGTCCGCGAGGAGGACCACGCCGGCAAGTGCGCGCCCGAGGTCGCTCGCTTCCGCGTCGGGCGAAACCTGCAACGTGACGATCTCGGGGGTGGTGTCGCTGCGCAGGATCACGCGACGCGTCCGAGCGCGCGCGATGATGAAGTACTCCGACGATTGCACCGCGCGCGGCGCTTGGCCCATGCGTGTCCGCAGTGCGATCACGGGCACGATGTCACCGCGCACGTTGACGACGCCTTCCACGATGGACGGTGCTCCCGGCAATGGCGTGACCTCGACCGCGGGCACCACCTCGCTGACGTCGGCGAGGCGGATCGCGCAGCGGCGCGCGTCCACCATGAAGAGCAACGCCTGCATGGGAGCGTCAGGCCGAGACGGGCGCGGCGGGTGCGCGGAGCGGTAGCTCGACGATGAACGTGCTCCCGCGGCCCGGCAGCCCTTCCGACTCCACGCGAACCGTCCCACCGTGTGCCTCGACGATCTCCTTGATGATGAGGAGGCCGAGTCCCGTGCCCTGGATCTTCGCGACCTGCTGTCCGGGAACGCGGTGATACTTCGAGAAGAGGTGGACAAGCTCCGAGGACGCGATGCCGTCGCCTGTGTCGATGACGCGCAGCATCGCACGGTCGGCATCCGACGTGACCGCCACGGTGATGCTTCCGCCGTCGGCGGTGTACTTGATCGCGTTGGAGAGGAGGTTGTCGAGCACCTGCTCGAGCTTTGTCGCATCGACGCATGCGGGAATGGAGGCAGGCGCCTCGAGCGTCAAGGTCTGTCCTTTCAGTTCGGCCTGCATGCGGCCCTGCTCCACGGCACTTCTCGCCACGGCGGCGATGTCGGCGTCCGCGCGATCGAGCCGCAGGTAACCGGCGTCCATCTTCGCATAGTCGAGATAGTCGTTGATGAGCGTCACGAATTTCTCGGCGGAACGGTACGCGAGCTGAGCGAGGCTCTCCTGCTTCGGCTCGAGCGGGCCGGCCTTGCCGGCGAGGAGCATCTTGAGGGAGACGAGCACGTTGCCGGCCGGGCTGCGCAGGTCATGCGTGATCATCGAATAGAAGTCGGTCTTCATCGCCTCGAGGCGCCGCGCGGCCACCACGCCGGCGCGCCGCTCCACGGCCTGCGCGAGCGCGTAGAAGAACTGCGCGTTCTCACCGGCCGTCGTGAGATGCTGCTTCTCGATGTAGCCATCCGCGCCCTCGAGCACTGCCCCGGTCGCGGAGTGCACGCCGCCAGCGCCCGTGATCATCACGATGGCGCAATCGGCATCCAGCTTTCGCAGCTCGCGAAGGAGCTGCATGCCATCCGTGTCCGGCAGGATCAGGTCGAGCAGGACGAGATCGAAGGTGCCGCCGGCACCGAACAAGGCGCGTGTTTCCGCGCCGTCTGCCGCCAGGACGACCGACGCCACGTGCGGCTGGAGGATCTCCTCGAGGAACGCGCGGATGGCCCGCGAGTCGTCGACGGTGAGTACGCGCAGACCTGCGAGACGATCTACCACTTCCATGGATTCTTGGACGATGGGGCAGCCGGTGACTACATGACCTCGGGGGGCCACTGGTCAGTATCGGCACGCACAGCCCGCGCCGAAACGCGGGCCTCCATGATTTTTCTAGCGGTAGGGTCCGCCTCCAGACGGCGTGGATCCGCCGGACCGTCCGCTGCCGGAGCCAGGGCCGCGCCCCGCGGCGCCTCCTCCGCTTCCGCCGCGGCGCTTCTGGCCGCCCCGCGAGCGGCGCTTGGAGGGCGCCGCCGAGGAAGCTCCACCAGACGCTGCACCCGTTCCGGCGGAAGACGCCGGCCGTGACGACGAGCCCTGCGCGGTGCGCGGAACACTCGTGCCCGACGCATGCGCGGCGCGGCGCTCGGCCTTCTCCTTGGCCCGCTTGCGCTCATCGGCCTTCCGGGAGCGAATCTCCGCGATGCGCTCCGCGATGGGCACCTCGAAGCGCTGCTTCGGCTTGCTCGCGTAATCGAAGCCCGACACCACCACGCGCGGCAGCCGCTTGCCGATCGCCCGCTCGATCGCCTTGAGGTCCGTCTCCTCTTCCGGCGAGACGAAGGTGAACGCGTCGCCCGTCGCATCAGCGCGCGCGGTGCGGCCCACGCGGTGGATGTAATCCTCCGGCAGGTGCGGGACGTCGAAGTTCACCACGTGCTCCAGTTGCTCGACGTCGATGCCGCGCGCCACGATGTCCGTCGCGACGAGGCAGCGGTAGCGTCCCGTCTTGAAGCCGTCGAGCGCCTCCGTGCGTTGAGCCTGCGAGCGGTTGCCGTGGATCTTCGCGTTGGGGATGCCTTCCTTCACGAGGAAGTCCGCGAGGCGGTTGGCGCGGTGCTTGGTGCGCGTGAAGACGATGACGTTGCCGACGTCGTTGCGGCGGAGCAGCTCGACGAACAGAGATGCCTTGAGCTCCTCGGACACCGCGTACACCGCCTGGCGGATTCCCACGGCGGGCATGGACCGGCGCTCGAGGTTGATCGTCGCGGGGTTGTGGAGCAGCTCCTTCGTGAGCGCCTGGATGGGCGCGGGCATCGTCGCCGAGAAGAACAGGGTCTGGCGCTTGGCCGGGAGGTGCTTGAGGACGCGCGTGATGTCGGGCAGGAAGCCCATGTCGAGCATGCGATCCGCCTCGTCGAGCACGAGGACCTCGAGTCCCTTCAGGTTTGCGTAGGGCTGCTTGAAGTGGTCGAGCAGGCGGCCCGGCGTCGCGATGAGGACGTCCACGCCACTGCGGAACGCGTGCTCCTGCGGACCCATGCCAACGCCGCCGAAGATCGCGGCGCCGGAGAGCGGTGTGTGCACGGCGAGCTCGCGCAGGTGCTGGTCGATCTGCGCCG
>JBDSTA010000266.1:0-6211 GCA_039928475.1 Gemmatimonadaceae bacterium
ACCGGTGCGCACGTCGACGCCGAGCGACTCGAGGTCGCGTCGTGCATGTTCGGACAGCGACTCCGGATAGCTCGCGAGCACGCGCGGACCGCCCTCCACCAGCACGACGCGCACTTCCTCCGCGGCGATGCGGCGGAAGTCGCGCGGCAGCGAATGCTTCGCGATCGTCGGCAGCATGCCCGCGAGCTCCACGCCCGTCGGCCCGCCGCCCACCAGCACGAACGTCAGCCACGCGCGACGCTCGGCCTCGTCGTCCGTGAGCTCCGCGCGCTCGAACGCCGTGAGCACGCGGCGGCGCAGCTCGATGGCGTCATCCACGCTCTTGAGGCCCGGCGCCTCGGCCTCCCACTCGGGATGGTTGAAGTAGGCGTGACGCGCGCCCGCGGCGACGATGAGGAAGTCGTAGGGATATTCCGCCCCGTCGCCGGCGACGACGACACGCCGCTCCGGAACGACGTGCGAAACCTCCGTCATCAGCACCGTCGTGTTCTCCTGCTTGCGCAGCAGCCAGCGAATCGGCGCAATGATGTCCGTTGGCGCAAGCGTCGCGGTGGCGACCTGGTACAGCAGTGGCTGGAAGAGATGGTGGTTCGTGCGGTCGAGCACGAGCAGCTCCACCTTCGCGCGCTTGAGGGCGCGCGCCGCGTACAGCCCGCCGAAACCTCCACCAATGATGACGACGCGCGGACGCTTCACTTCGCGTCCGGGAGCGCGAAGGCCACGTAGGTGCCGCCGCTCGGCGCGCCGTTCTTTCCGCCGCCGCAGGCGATCACGATGTACTGTTTTCCGTTCGCCATGTACGTCGACGGTGTCGCGTTGCCCGCTGCCGGCAGCGATGCCGACCAGAGCAACCGCCCTGTCTTCTTGTCGAAGGCTCGCATCTTGTTGTCGTACGTCGTTGCCGCGATCAGCACGAGTCCATTCTGCGTGACGATCGCCCCACCGTAACTATCCGTGCCGGTGTTCTTCGTTCCCTTCGCCGCGAGCTTCGGATACTCGCCGAAGGGAATCTTCCAGCGGATCGTGCCCTTGTTCAGGTCGATCGCGTTGAGCGTGCCCCACGGCGGCTTGATTGCCGGATAACCCTCGTGATCGAGGAAGATGTCGAAGTACGCGTTGCGATACGGGATACCGTACGGATCCGGCCCCACGGCGGCCGACACGTCCTTGCCCGTGAGCAGGTAGTTCACGATGTCCGTCACCGCGCGCCCCTCGAGCGCGCTCGCGAAGGCGGGCATGCGCCCCGTGCCATCGCGGATGATCTGCGCCATCTGCTCCTTCGTGCGGCGCGCGCCGATGTCCACGAGCGACGGCGCCATCGCGTTGCCCTTCCGGTCGTCGCCGTGGCAGCTCGCACAGTTCGCGGCGTAGAGCGACTTGTCGCTGCGCGGCACGAGCTTGAGCAGCCACGCCATCTCGTTCGCGTTCACGTACAGCAGGCCCGACTCCGGATCGAACGCGGGGCCGCCCCACTCGCCGCCACCGTCGACGCCGGGGAAGATCAACGTGCCTCGCTCGCTCGGCGGATCGAACGGATGCTTCGTCCCGTACTGCTCGAAGAGCTTGAGTGCCGACGCATGCGCCGCAGGCGTTCGCGTCGTGAGGTCGGCCCGGGTCAGCTGCTGTCGCGCGAACGGCGGAGGCGACAGTGGAAAATGCTGCGACGTCGCCGCGCGATCGCCCGCCATCGCACCCGCGGGCATCGCCCGCTCGGCGACGGGGAACATCGTCGCGCCCGTTTCGCGATCGAAGAGCCACACATGGCCCGTCTTCGTGATCTGCGCGACGGCATCCTTCGGCTTGCCGTCGCGCGTCACGGTCACGAGCATCGGCGCCGCGGGCAGGTCGCGATCCCAGAGGTCGTGGCGCAGCACCTGGTAGTGCCAGATGTGCTTGCCGGTGCGCGCGTCGAGCGCGATGACGCTGTTCGCGTACAGGTTGTCGCCGATGCGGTTGCCGCCGTAGAAGTCGTACGACGCCGATCCCGTCGCGACGAACACCATCGCGCGCTTCGCATCGAGCGTCACGCCCGACCATGCGTTCGCCCCCCCGGCGACCTTCCACGCGTCGGGCGGCCACGTCTCGTAACCGGGCTCGCCCGGATGCGGAATGGTGTGAAAGCTCCAGCGCAGCGCGCCCGACGTCACGTCGAACGCGCGAATGTCGCCCGGCGCCGACGGCAGCGCCTCGGGCACCGTGCTTCCCATGATGATCATGTCCTCGAACACCACGCCCGGACTGCTCGCGCTCACGGAGAGTCCCGCAACGGGACGACCGAGTCCCTGTCGCAGGTCCACCCAACCGGAATCGCCGAAGGTGCGGATCTGCTTCCCCGTCTTCCTGTCGAGCGCGTAGAGGCGGTTGCGATAGTTGAAGATCACGCGATCACCGGTGACGACGACGCCGCGATGCCGGATGCGCGACGTCGGCGCGTTCCCCGCATTCGGGTCGAAGCGCCACAGCTCCCTGCCCGTCGCCGCCTCGAGCGCGAACACCTGCAGCTTCGGCGTCGTCGCGTACAGCACGCCATCCACGACGATGGGATTCGCCTGCATCTCGGAGCCCGCGAACTCGTCGTGCGTCTCGTACGTCCACGCGACCTTCAGCTTCCTCACGTTCGACGGCGAGATCTGGCCGAGCGTGGTGTAGTGCGTGTGGTCGTCGTTTCCGCCGTACACGGGCCAGTCGCTCGACGATCGGTCCGGCGCGCGCTGCGCTCGGGCAACGCCGGCGCCAGACGCAAGGAGCATCGCGAGCAACATCGCGGTCGTTCGTGTCATCAGCACCACGTCTCGGTGAGGGTCGTTTCGTGTGACATCCGGGGAATCTGCGATTGGCGCAGTCGCGAAGCCAGCGCGACAGGCGACTGTCCACAACTCGCAGGCGCGCGTGGCAGAACCGTCCCGCCTGTGGGACAACACGGACCCGGTGACGGGGGTCACAGAGTGTGCTAACCCGTTAACCAGCAAGCACTTGCACGAAGGAATCCACTGGCCGGATTCATGCCTTTACCAGAGCGTGCAGGAGGGACGCGTTCCGTCCCGGTGCATCATCTGAAAGGAGAGCTCACATGCGTACCAATTCCATCAGAATCCTCGCCGTCGCCGCCGCCGCGCTCGCGCTTGCTTCCACGTCCGCGGTCGCGCAGGGCAATGGCCGAAGCGTGATGCAGGTGCTGCGAACGGACGGCAGCAACTCGCGCGACGTCCAGCGCGATCGCGAGACGGTGAAGCGCGAGCGCAAGGAAGCCGAGCGTCGGCAGAAGGAGGTCGATCGTGCGCGTCGCGAGCAGGACCGCGTGTATCGTCACGAGGACAACGACCGGAACGACGACCGCTACAACGACGGTCGCCGCGTTCCGCCGGGCCTCGCGAAGAAGCCGGGCCATATGCCGCCGGGACAGTACAAGAAGCGCTACGACACGCGCCGCTACGAGCCCTCCCAGGGCGCCTCGGTGCTCGGCACGATCCTCGGCCGCAACGGCTACTCGGTGCTCCGCACCACGCAGCGGGATGGCTCGCAGTACGTCGACTACCGCGCACGCGATGGACAGGTGCGCCGCGCGATGGTGAGCCCGGGCGGTGACCGCCTGTCGTTCAGCAACGTGCCGCAGTCGATCCTTCAGCAGGTCCTGTCGGCTCTCTACTAGCCTGACATGCGGACAGCGTTGACAGTCCGACAGTCCCTACGCCTGGGGCTGTCGGACTGTCTTGCTGTCGAACTGTCCCACCAGCAGGCCAACGGCGACCACGACGACGGCTCCAACGACGTTGTGCCAGAGGAACGACACGGATGGCGCGCCGAAGTTCACCGCCGCCACGGCCAGCATTCCCGCAATGAGCCCGACGAATGCGCCGAGCGCGCGCGCACGCGGCATCATCGCGAGCAGGAAGACGCCGAGGATCGACCCGTAGAAGAACGAGCCGAAGCGGTTCACGACCTCGATGAGTGAGCCGAGCGTTCCCGCGTACGTCGCGACGACGCAGGCGAAGAGCCCCCAGAATACCGTCGCTGCCTTCGATGCGTTGAGGAAGTGCTCGTCGGTCGCCTCCGGCTTCACCCAGCGCCGGTAGAAGTCGATCACGGTGGCCGTCGCGAGCGAGTTGAGCTCCGCCGCGATCGCCGACATCGCCGCAGCCATCACGCCGGCGATGAACAGGCCCGCGAGGCCGAGCGGCAGCTGCTCGACGACGAAGCGCGGGATGATGTAGTTCACGTCCTTCGACGGCTGCCCGGTCGTCTTCTGCGCGAGGTCGAGCGCCTCGGTGCGCACGCCGGACACCACGGAATCGCGCGCGCGGAATGCATCGATCGCGGCACGCTCCGCTGCGTCACCGGAATGGTGCGCGGCTGCGAGCGCGCGCGCGGCGGCCTGCCGCTCACCGAGTGCCGCGCCAAAGCGCGTCTCGAGCGCCGCGTACGCCGCGGGCTGTGCGTCCTTCACCTGCCGGTCGTGCGACGGGTTCCAGAGCATCGGCGGCGCCTGGAACTGGTAGAACACGTACACCAGCACGCCGATGAGGAGGATCATCGCCTGGAGCGGGATCTTCCAGTACGCGCTGATGAGGAGCGAGCTGCGCGCCTCGTCCACCGACTTCGCGGTCAGGTAGCGCTGCACCTGGCTCTGGTCCGTGCCGAAGTACGACAGCATGAGGAACGTGCCGCCGATGATACCGGACCAGAACGTGTACGTGTTCGTGAGACTGAAGGAGAAGTCGAACGCGCGGACTCGTCCGGCCGCGCCGGCGATGTGCAGCGCGTCGCCCGGCGAGACAGGGATGCGCATGAGCAGCACGGTGACCATCGACACGATGGCAAGCGTGACGAGCACCATCTGCTTCACGTCCGCCCACGTGACGGCCTGCACGCCGCCGATCATCGTGTAGAGCACCGTGGGCACGCCCATGAACGCGACGCACCACGCGAGCGGCCAGCCGAAGATCGCGGAGAACACGATGGCCGGCGCGGCGAGGATCGTCCCGCACGACATGCCGCGCGAGAGCAGGAAGAGGAACGCGGTGAGCGAGCGCGTCTTGGCGTCGAAGCGGCGTTCGAGATACTCGTACGCCGTGTACACCTTCGCGCCATGCAGGAAGGGCACGAGCGTGACGCCGAGGATGACCATCGCGATGGGCAGCCCGAAGTAGAACTGCACGAAGCGCATGCCGTCCACCGCGCCCTGCCCCGTGGTGCCGATCATGGTGACGGCGGAGAGCTGCGTCGCCATGACGGAGAGTCCCACCGCCCACCACGGCAGGCTGCGGCTCGCGAGGAAGTACCCCTCGATGTTCTTCGTCCCCTTCGCTCGGCGCAGCCCGTCGATGGCGACGTACGCGAGCCACGCCGCGACGATGACCCAGTTCACCCAGTGCATGCGCGCGCCGTCAGGGAGTGAAGTGGCGCTGCACGAGCCACAGGGCGATGAGCGAAATGACCTGCACGCTCATCACGCGGATGAGGTTCGTCCGGAAACGGCGACGGCCTGCTTCTGCATCGGGGAGGTCAGGCATGATCCGGCGAATCTACTGGGTGGGTCTTTCGGGGGTAATGACGCCTGTGTGACGCTGTCGTGGATACTGGCGTTGTGGTGGTTCTAACCACAGAGGACACAGAGTGCACACAGAGGACACGGAGGAACACCATGGAGCTGGCTGAGCTCAACAAGCGCACCGGCATCATTGTCGATGCGGCGATGAAGGTTCATTCGGTGTTGGGGCCGGGCCTCCTCGAGAGTGCTTATGAGGCCTGCCTTGCTTACGAGCTGCGGAAGCGCGGGCTGCACGTGCAGACGCAGGTGTGGATGCCGGTGCGGTACGAAGAAGTCCGGCTCAAGAAGGGCTACCGTGTCGACATGCTGATCGATCACGAGATCGTCATCGAGAACAAGGCCTGTTCCACGCTGACGCTGGTTGATCACGCCCAGACCCTATCGAACCTGAAGCTGTCGAAAAACCGCGTCGCATTGATGATCAACTATCACGTACGCTACCTGAAGGACGGTATCCACCGCTTCATGAACTGATCCCGTCGCAGTTCTCTGTGCTCTCTGTGTGCCCTCTGTGCTCTCTGTGGTTAAACCTCCAGAGAGCCTTTAGGGCGTAGGCAACCTCGAATCGCCCCTTCCATCTGCGGCCATCAAATTCAGGAACAACCGCGCTGCCCCCGGCACCCCGCTCGGCAACTGCCTGAACAACGCCATCGTCGCGTACAC
>JBDSTA010000267.1:0-2673 GCA_039928475.1 Gemmatimonadaceae bacterium
GCAACGCGATCAAGTTCACGCCGCGCGGCGGACGCGTGCTGGTGCGCGTGGAGACCGATGAGGGCAACGGCCTCGCGCGCTGCATTCACGTCACGGATACCGGCATCGGCATCCCGGTCGACCGCCAGCGTGCGATCTTCGAGGCGTTCGAGCAGGCGGACGACCAGACCTCGCACAAGTACGGCGGCACGGGGCTCGGCCTCGCGATCTCGCACAAGCTGTGTGCGCTGATGGGGCACGACCTCGTCGTCGAGAGCGCGCCGGGCGCGGGCTCGACCTTCAGCGTCCTCCTGAACACGCCGAAGGCCGCACTCGCCGCCTAGCGCGCGGCAGCGTCACTGCCGCGCGATCACGCCTCCCTTCATGACGAACACCGGATCGCGCACGGCGTGGATGTCGCGCGATGGATCGCCGCGCACCGCGACGAGGTCCGCCAGGAGCCCGGCGCGAACGGATCCGAACTGGTCTTCCATGTGGAGCAGCTTCGCGTTGGTGCTCGTCGCCGCGCGCAGCACCTGCAGTGCGGGGACGCCGTAGTCCACCATCAGCTCCAGCTCGCGGCCGTTCTCGCCATGCGTGAACACGCCGACGTCGCTGCCGTTGCAAAGCGTGACGCCTGCGTCGAGCGCCGCGCGAAGGCTCGCGCGCTTCTCGGCGATGCGCGCCGGCTCCGGGTCGCCCTTCTTGTAGCCGCGATAGCGGAGCAGGGCGTCGCCCGCAGCGACCGTGGGGCAGAAGGCGACGTTGTGCTCCTTCATCAGGCGGAACACCTCCGGCGTACCGGCGTCGCCGTGCTCGATCGTCTCCACGCCGGCGAGCGTTGCGCGACGCATGCCCTCGGCGGGGGACGAATGTGCGACGACCGGCCGCCCGGACGAGCGCGCGACGTCCACGATCTGCTTCAGCTCGTCGAGCGTGAAGGTGGGTCGCGTCTCGCCATTCGGACCCCAGCGATAGTCCGCGTAGACCTTGATCCAGTCCGCGCCGTGGCCGATCTGGTCGCGCACCACGCGCACGAGGTTGGACGCATCCGCTTCCTCGGCGCCCTGCGGCAGCTCGACGTCACCGGTGAAGTGCGGGCCGTAGCTCCCCGTCGCGACGATTGCGCGCGTGACGACGAACATGCGCGGGCCCGGAATGATGCCCTGCGCGATGGCGCGCTTGAGTCCGACGTCGGCGTAGCCGGCGCCCTCGGTGCCGAGGTCGCGGACGGTGGTGAAGCCGGCGCGGAGCGTCTCGCGGGCGTGGTTGGTCGCGCGCGCGACGCGCAGCGCGAGCGACTCGCGCAGCACCTGGTCGTCCCAGCTCGTCTCGTTGTACGGATGCAGCAGGAGGTGCGAGTGCATCTCGATCATGCCGGGCATCAGCGTCGTGCCCGCGAGGTCGATGCGTTTCGCGCCAGCAGGAATCGTGAGCGAGCCCGCCGGACCCGCGGCCGCGATGCGGTCGCCCCGCACGACGACGCTCCATCCCTCGTGCATCTCCATGCCGTCGAACACGCGTGCGGGCGCGAGTACGGTGATGGCGGTGTCGGCGGAGCGTGACTGGCTTTGTGCGTGCGCGTTCGCGGTGACGGCGAGCGCGACGACGGGAATGAATCGAAGCAGGGTGCGCATGCGTATCAGGAGTTGGATGATGCGTGAAGATATCCGCGGGCGGCGCCAGGGCCATTACGGCTTGCAAATCGTCGCCCGGGTGCCGACCATTTATCGAACCCAACCCTTTCCCATCCCATGCGCAGAACCTCTGACGAAATCGACTACGAGCTCATTGGCGACGACCTGCAGGCGGTCATCGTGACCCTCGATCCCGGCGAGACCGTGATCGCGGAGGCCGGCGCGATGATGTTCATGGAAGAGGGCATCGAGATGAACACCACGCTCGACCCGAACAAGCAGGGCGGTGGCGTGATGGGCAAGCTCTTCCAGGGTGCGAAGCGCGTCCTCTCGGGCGACACCTTCTTCATCACGACCTTCCTCAACACGGGGAGCGTTCGTCGCCGCGTCGCGTTCTCGTCGCCGTTCCCCGGCAAGATCAAGCCCGTGGACCTCATCGAGTGGGGCGGGACGATCATCGCGCAGAAGGACTCGTTCCTGTGCGCGCCGAAGGGGACAAACGTGGACATCGCGTTCACCAAGCGCATTGGCGCGGGCTTCTTTGGCGGCGAGGGCTTCATCCTCCAGCGCATCACCGGCGACGGCGTCGCCGTGCTGCATGCCTCCGGAGCGATCTGGGAGAAGACGCTGGACCGCGGCGAGACGCTGCGCGTCGACACGGGTTGCATCGTGGCGATGGAGGCGCAGGTGCACTACGACATCCAGATGGTGCCGGGAGTGAAGACGGCGCTCTTCGGTGGCGAGGGCCTGTTCTTCGCGACGCTGCAGGGGCCGGGCAAGGTCATGCTGCAGACGATGCCGTTCTCGCGCCTCGCGGACCGGATCATCGCTGCGTCGCCGCGCGCCGGCGGACGGCACATGCAGGAGGGCTCCATGCTCGGCGCCGTGGGCGGCGCCGTGATGGGTGGACTGCTCGGCGGACGAGACTAGCCTCGGTCACCTGCGGCACGTCTCGCCACGAAATAGATTCCCGCGCGTGAACGCCATCACGACGCGCGGCCTGCGCAAGGTCTATCCCCTCGCCGCCCCCAAGAAGCGAGGTCCGGGCGGCCCGCCC
>JBDSTA010000268.1:0-4004 GCA_039928475.1 Gemmatimonadaceae bacterium
GGCGCCACCGTCTCCGTCAGCTTCACGGCGTTCTTGAGGTTGGTCGCAGCGACGGCTGGTGTCGCATCGCGCGCCAGGTTCACGCTCAACGTTGCGCGAGCCGCGTTGCCCTTGGCCGCCTCGCCCACGTCACACGAGGGCTTCGCGGGGGCCGCCTGTGCTCCCAGGGTGGACGACGCGAGCATCAGCGCGCCTGCCGCCAGGACCTTCTTGCCGAACAGAGCCATCAGAGATCTCCTGAAGAATTACGAGGCAGTTCCTGCGATCAATCCGCGGGACCGATCAAGTACCCCGGCCCGCTGCACGCCGTTCCGTGGTATCGAGTGCAAGCTGGTAAATATCAGCAGCCCTGCGGCCCGTCGCCAGTGCGACGGACTGGACGTCATCGAACTCAGGCTTGGCGCGCAAGCTTCCGTCGGGAAGTGTCACGACCTTGAGGCGGACCTCGTGTCCGAGCACGCTGGTCACCTCTTCGCGGCGCGGGAGTGCAGTGCGCGACGCTGTGATGCGGCGCACACCAATCGTCGTCGTCTCCACGAGGAGCAGCAGCTCGAGGCGGCCGGCGTCCGAGGGAGCACACAGCACCTCGATGCGCGTCCCGGCCCTCCCCTTCTTCATCGTCGTCGCGAGGAGCACGACGTCGAGCGCACCGTCCGCGCGGCATCGATCGGCGACCGCGGCGATGTATTCGGGCGACATGTCGTCCACGTCGCAGGCCAGCACAGTGAGGGTCTCGCGCGTCGCCTGCTCACCTTGCACGTCCGCCAGCGTGATGCGCAGTGCATTCGCGCGGCCGGCAAAATCCTTGGTGCCGGCGCCGTAGCCACTCAACACCGGCGTGTAGACCTCCGGGGGCGCGCCGGCAGACATCACGCGAACGATCGCCGCGCCCGTAGGCGTCACGAGCTCTCCCGAGCCCTCGGGCCCCGGGCTGGTCGGATGGCCCTGGAGCAACTTCAACGTGGCGGGTGCGGGCACGGGAAGGATTCCATGCGCGGCGCGCACGGTGCCATCCCCGGTGCGCAGTATCCCACAGCGAACTTCCTCGACGCCGAGCAGCGCGAATCCCCAGATGGAGCCGACGACGTCGAGGATCGCGTCCACCGCACCCACTTCGTGCAGGTGCACCTTCTCCGGCGGCTTGCCGTGGATCTCTCCCTCGGCGGTCGCGATCGCGAGGAACGCGGCGTCGGCTTTCTCGCGCACCGCTTCCGGCGCACCAGAGCGCGCGACGATCTCGCGGATCTGGTGGATATGACGTCCGTGCGGCTGCGGCGGAATGTCGAAATCGACCTTCCAGCACAGCAGGTCGCCGCGCATCACCTGCTTGATGTGCACGGTGATCCCGTCGAGGCCAAGCACGCCGGGCAGCGCGCGAAGCCATTCGGGATCGAGGCCCACGGCGAGCAGTGCGCCGAGCGTCATGTCGCCAGCGATGCCGCTGAACGGGTCGAGGATTGCGATACGCATGATGGGGGAAGCTAGCGGATCAGAAACGGTACGACGCGCCGCTGCCGGTGTTGAACACCAGCACCTCGGCATCGCGCGTGATACGCCCGGCGCCGACCAGCTTCTCGAGCACCGCGAGTGCACAGCCGCCCTCCGGCGCGGTGTCGATCCCCGACGCGCGGCTCAGGCGCAGCGTCGCTGCACGTATGGTCTCCTCACTCACTGACGCAGCGTCCCCACCGCTCTCGTAGAGCGCCTTGAGGATCAGGCGATCGCCAAGCGGGCCGGGGACGCGCAGGCCGCTGGCGTGCGTCTCGGGATTCTCCCACGGCGTCGCGCGATCGGCGTGCGCCTCGAAGGCACGCACCATCGGGGCGCAGCCATCGGCCTGCGCGACGACCATCTTCGGCATCGTCACGTCCTTCGGCAGCCAGCCGCCATCGCGCATCTCGGCGAACACCTTCCACATGCCGATCAGGCCGGTGCCGCCGCCCGTCGGATAGATCACGTGCGACGGCAGCGTCCAGCCGAGCTGCTCGGCGAGCTCGAGGCCCATCGTCTTCTTGCCCTCGATGCGGTATGGCTCGCGCAGCGTCGACATGTCGAAGAAGCCATGCTCCGCCGCAAAGGCGCGCGACTGCTTTCCCGCGTCGCCGATGTGACCGTCCACGAGCTGGAGATCGGCACCGAGCGCCTCGATGGTGGCGAGGATGGGCGAGGGTGTGCTGCGCGGCGCGTAGACGCGCACGGGGATTCCCGCGGCCGCAGCGTATGCGGTGAGCGCGGCGCCCGCGTTGCCTGCCGTCGGCACGACGAAGCCCGGGAGGCCAAGTGCGGCGGCGCGCGTGACGGCGGCGCTCATCCCGCGCGCCTTGAACGACGCGGTGGGGTTGAGTCCTTCGTCCTTCACCCAGAGACGCGCGATGCCGATCTCCTTCGCGAGCTTCGGCAGCTCCTGCATCGGTGTCGCGCCTTCCCCGAGCGAGACGGGCGACTCGCCGTCGAGCACCGGCATGACCGGCGCGTATCGCCACATGTCCCACCGCGGCCGGATCGCGTCGCGCGACGGCCACGGCGAATCGTAGTGCACGAGGAGCGGCTGCCCGCATGAGGGGCAGACGGAAGCGAGCGCGGTGCCCGGCTGCGTGAAGTCGCAGGCGGAACAGTCGAGGTGCCAGGTGCTCACGGGGTGCCGTTCTCTGGAGTGGGAGTGTCGAGCGTTGCGGTAATGGACAAGGGCTCACCGGCCGGCGCACCTGGCGCGAGCGCATCCGTCGCGCGCAGCCCGGAAAGGATCTTCCCGGCACTCTTCACCGAGAAGCCCGGCACGGCGGCAATCTGTTCAGGTGTCGCCTCGCGAATGCCCTGCACGCTGCCGAATGCCGTGAGCAAGGCGCGACGCTTGCTGTCGCCGATGCCGGGAATGCGCAGCAGCTCGGACGTGATCGTACGCACACTGCGTCGCTTGCGCTGGAACGTGATGGCGAAGCGGTGCGCCTCGTCGCGCGCCTGCTGCAGCATGCGCAGTGCGGGCGAACGGCGCGGCAGGCGCAGCGATTCGCTGCGACCGAGCAGGAAGATCTCCTCCTCGCGCTTGGCGAGGCTCACCATGGGAAGCGACTGGAGGCCCAGCTCCCTCAGTGCATCCGCGGCGGCGTTGAGCTGGCCCTTCCCGCCGTCGATGAGCACGAGGTCCGGCAGGGGCCGCTCCTCCTCGACGCGCCGCTTGAAGTAGCGCCCGACGACTTCCGCCATGGAGGCGAAGTCGTCGATGCCCTCCACGGTCTTCACCTTGAACTTGCGGTATTCCGCGCGGTTGGGGCGGCCGTTCTGGAACCACACGCACGACGCGACCGTGTCGGTGCCCTGCGCGTGCGAGATGTCGAAGCACACGAAGGAGCGCGGCACCTTCTGGAGTCCGAGCTGGCGCTGGAGCTCGTACGTCGGATCGCCGGCGCGCTCCTCGGTGGGCTCGTCGCCGGTGAGCCGTGCTTCCTCGAGCAGGTGTCGCGCGTTCTGCTGCGCGAGGTCGATGAGCTCGCGCCGCGGTCCGCGCTGCGGCACGTGGATCTTCGTGCGCTCGAGCGACTCCTCGACGACGTCGCGATCCGCGACCTCGAAGGGAATGAGCAGCTCCTGTGCGCGCTCGTCGAGGAGGCGATACGGCCCGGCGAGGTACGTCTGGAGGACGTCGGCGTCGGACTCCTCGTCCACGTTCTCGACGAACTGGTGGTCGCGGGCGAGCAGCTTGCCCGCACGGATGCGCATGAGCGCGACCACGGCGTCATCGCCATCGCGCGCGTAGCCGACGACGTCGCGATCTCCGCCCTCCACCACCTGCACCGATGTGGGCTCCTCCATCTGCTCGAGATGCGTGAGCACGTCACGCAGGTGCGCGGCGCGCTCGAAGTCGAGCGACTCGGCCGCGAGCGCCATGCGCTCGCGCACCTTGCGTACGACCTCCTCCGGCTTGCCGCTGAGGAAGTCGATCACCTCGTCGATCATCGCGCCGTACTCCCCCTGCGACTGCGCGAGGATGCACGGCGCCTTGCAGC
>JBDSTA010000269.1:0-3568 GCA_039928475.1 Gemmatimonadaceae bacterium
CTGTGCGAGCTTGCCATGCCAGCTCCGCGACGCCGGATGGAGCACGCGCGCGAGCTGCATCGAGATCGTGGACGCACCCGAGGTCACGCGATGCGCGTTGAAGTTGTCGCGCACCGCCCGCGCGATGGCACGGACGTCGACTCCGTGATGATCCCAGAAGCGACGATCCTCCACCGCGATGAATGCATTGATGACGTCCGCGTCGATGCGATCGTACGGCACCCACTCTTCCTGGCTGCCGTCCGCCGCACGCGTGGACCGGAGCGTGATCCCGTTGCGGTCGACGATCGTGACGGCCCGCACGCCCTGGTGTGCGAGCCTCGCCTGCGGGATGGGCGACAACACCCACGCGGCGAACGCGACGGCCGCCGAGGCCATCGCGCCCGCCGCAATCACGCTAGTGCGGCGCCAGGGCATCACGGCGCAGCCTTCGAGGTGATCGTGAACGTGCCGCCGTCACTGCGTCCATTCACGGCGGGGTTGTACATCTCCTCGGCGTGCGCCGGCGGGCGGATGAAGACGCCGGGCGTCGTCGCGCGCGCGATGTACGTCGCGGTGTACGTGCCCTTCCACAGCTGGTTCGCCGAGTAGACGACGCGGTCATCGTGGATCTCGTGATGATCGAACGGGGACCACCAGCCGAAGTCCCAGCGGCCGAACCACTCCGTGCGCTCGCGCTCCGCGTGGTCGGGCTCCTCGTCCGGCTGCGCCACGCCCGGACCCGGCGTCACCGACGCCGTGCGCAGGCTCAGGTCCACCGCCTCCAGCCCCGCGGGCAGTGCGTCGTCGAGCACGACGAAGTAACGCGTGGACGGAACGGTCACGCGCAGGCGAACGCGCACGAGCTCACCTTCCGCGACGCTCGTGAGCGGCTTGCCGTCCGACATGCGCTCGTACCAGCGCTCCACTTGAATGCCGTGATCGCCCGGCGTCACGGGCGCCGCCTTCGGGATCTCGGTGACGGAGAGGTAGTAGTACACGGGCGCCGTGCCCGCGCCTGCATCGAGCGAGAGGTGCACCGACTTGTCCGAGCCGCCGAGTGCGGCGAGGGAGATGATGGAATCGCGCAACGCGCTTTGCGCGGCGGCGCCTCCCTCGAGGATGACGCGATCGCCAGCGCGCACGCGCATCGTTCGCTCGCCGGACGCGCGGAGCACGCGGTCGAGCGCGGCGAGCGCATTCACCGCCGACGCATAGTCCTGCGTGTTCCACATCCAGCCGTTGCCACCGGCGCGACTGTTCCGCAGCAGCGTTTCCGACAGCGGCCCGATGAGCGCGTGGCCCGGCTCGATGGCGAGCGTCGCCTGGAGGATGCGCGCCGCGGGACGCAGTTCCGAGCGGAAGTAGAAGAGGTCCGTCGTCATCGAGTCGGGCAGCACCGCGCGGCGACCCTCCACGCGAATGCGCGACCACGTCGCCTCCATGAGACGGCGTGCCGCCGCCATCTGCTTCCGGCGCGCGAGCACTTCCGCGAGACGCGCGCGATCCTCGTAGGTGAGCTGCGCCGCGGTGCGCAGCAGCTCGTTCTCCGTGGCGACGTCCGGCCGGCCGTAGCGGCTCAGGAAGTCCACCGCCGCCAGGCGCTCGCGCAGCCGACCCTCGGTCCTGTCGCTCCAGTACGAGACGGGCGAGAACGCGACGGACGCCTTCCCACTAAGCGCCGTCGTGAGGTAGGCCGCGATGCGATTCAGCACCACCGTATCCGCCTTCATCTCGGGCGCGGCGTCGCGGGCGTCGAGCATGAACAGGCCCGCATACGACGTCAGCCACGGGCTCGTCCAGTCCGTCGCACTCCAGTAGCCGATGCCGCCATCCTCGCGCTGCCGGCCCGAGAGGATCGCGACGGCGCGCGCAATCTCGCGGCGCGGGTTGCCCTCCACGGTCTCGCCGCCACGCTGCCGCTGCGCGCGAAACAGCGCCAGGATCGGCATCGCACTGCTCGTCACCTGCTCGGTGCACGTGTAGGGATACACGCGCATCTGCCACTGCATCCCGCGGATCATCGCGAGCGGCGAGTTGCCGATGCTGAGCGACAACCGCGAGCGATCGAGATCCACGCCGGGCGGCAGCACGAGGTCGAGCGACGCAGAGTCGCGCAGCACGCCGGCGAGCGTACTCACGACAGGATGATGGTCGGGGCGCACGGGAATCGTCACGCGCACCGCGTCGGCATTGGTCGCGTCCGTGACATCGAAGCGGAACGACACGCTGTCGACGCGGTTCGCGACGAAGGGGAAGCGCACCTCCGCGCCGCGCTGCGCCGCGAGTGTCGTCGTCCGCTCGGCGTCGCCCCGCAGCGTCGCTCCAGTGGCCGACGCCGTCACCTTCACGTTCGCCGCACTGCCGTCGCGACGATTGATCACTGCACCCGCGGTGAAGGCGTCGGCGGGACGCACGAAACGTGGCAGCGCCTGCCGCGCCAGCAGCGGCCGCGTCACCAGCATCGACGACTGTCCCTTGCCATAGCGGTCAGCGGCCGTGACGGCGACGGCCATCACGCGGAAGGTCGTGATGTTGTCGGGCAGCTTCACCGCAGCAGTCGCATTGCCCTGCGCATCCGTGACAACGGAGCCGAGGAAGAAGGCGGTCGTCTGGAATCGGGAGCGGAGGATGTCGGCGCCCGCGACGCCGCCACCGCCGCCCGCGTTGCGCCAGCCCTTCTCGCCCTCGGGAACCTGCGGCGCGACGGCCGTCATGTTGCTCGCGAGCCGCATGCCGAGCCCGCGGTCCTGGTAGATGAGCGTCAGAGGATCGGGAGTCTTGTACCCGGTGAGCGACAGCACACCCTCGTCCACGGCCCACAGCGTGGCCTCGCTCTTCGCGCCACGCCCCTGCGCATCGCGCACATGCACGCGCACGCGAGCGCTGTCGCCTGGACGATACTCCGGCCGCTCGGCATTCACCGCGACGGTCAGTCGCTTCACCTCCGCTGTCACCTTCAGCTCGGCGTACCCCACGCGAATGGTGGGCCGGCCGAGGTCGTCGAGGTAGCCGGGCTTCGCGCTGCGCCCGCGCGCCACGAGGATGGACACGTACACGTTCGGCGCGTGCACCTCGGTGATCGGGAACTTGAGTGTCGTCGAGCCGGAGGCGATGCGCATCCGCCGCTGCTCGATCAGCCCCTCGCGCTCGACGGTGATCCACGCCTCGGCGTTCACGAATGGCGAGGCGAACATGATCGTCGCCGTGTCGCCCACCGCGTAGCGCGTCTTGTCCGGGATGACATCCATCTTGAACTGCGTCTCGTCGCTCCACGGCACCCAGCCTTCGCCGCTCGCCCAGCGATGGAACGTCGTCACCGCGCGATGACCCTTGCTGTCCACGGCGTTGAAGGTCGCGGAGTATTCGCCGCCCGACTTCGGCGTGAAGCTGCACGGCACGCTCGACGCCGAAGTCGTGACCGTGCAGGTCGCGACGGTGTCCGACACCCAGTCGCCCACCAGCTCCGACACGCCGTCGCGCTCGCGTCGCACGCGATGCCACTCGCGCAACACCACCACGCCGTTCACCCGCACGCCGGTCACCTTCCGGCCGTCGGGACGCACGGTGAGCAGCGCGATGGACTGCG
>JBDSTA010000270.1:0-10860 GCA_039928475.1 Gemmatimonadaceae bacterium
GAAGAGCGAGATTTCCGAGGTCACGATCGAGTATTCGCTGCACAGCGGTCGCTTCTGGCTTCCACGCTCCCGCAGCATGAAGGGCTTCACGCAGATCTCCGCGGTACGATTGCCCGTCACCATCGAGCATACGTACCGCTATGAGAGCGTGAACTCCGGTGACGCGCTCCCGCCCATCACGCTCAACACCGGGACGATGTACGATCGCATCGTCACGCCGGACTCGCTCAAGGGGGTCGCCGCGGATAAGTGGCGCGACTCGGTACGAAAGACGAACCGAATCGCGCGCGACGCGCTGCGCGATTCACTCGACAAGGGTCCCTGCGATGCGAGCGGAACACGTACGCTCGCGCGAACACGCTACGACGGACAGCTCGCCATCGCGACGACCTTTCCGTGCGACGTGAGCAAGCTCGTGACGTCCGCGGAGTTCACTGGCTCCATCTACGACGCGAACGAGGAGGAATTCGGGGCTGCCGACCGCCAGGCGCTCGTGGCGCACGCGCTCTCGCTCGCCGCGCAGGCGCCATTCAGCCTGCTCGCGATGTCGCCGGTCCGGTTGCAGTACGGCGTGTCCATGACGCGCTTCAATCGCGTCGAGGGACTCTCCACAGGCCTGCTCGCCGAGCAGCAGCTCGGCGGTGGTTACGCGGTCTCCGCGCTCGCGAGGATCGGAGCGGCCGATCGCGAGCCGAACGTCGAGGTCGCGGTCTCGCGCACGAACCTGAGCCGTAGCTTCACGCTCACCGGGTACAACCGTCTCGTCTCCGCGAACGACTGGGGACGTCCGCTCTCCTTCAGTGCATCGGTGTCGGCGCTGCTGTTCGGGCGCGACGAGGGCTTCTACTACCGCGCGAGTGGCGCCGACGTCGCATTCCGCACGGAGACAGGGCTCGGGCTCGACTGGCGCCTGTTCGCCGAGCGCGAGCGGACCGCGCGGCAGGAGACGGACTTCTCGCTCGGTGCCGGGCTCGGGCCGAACATCGAGGCGCTGCGTGTCAACACGGCCGGCGCTTCCGTGCGAATGGTCAGCTCACTCGGCCTCGACCCGCGCGGCTTCCGCCTGTTCAGCGATGCAAGGCTGGAAGCGGCGGGCGGCGACTTCCACTACGGCCGCGCAACGCTCGACCTCACGCTCTCACACGGGCTCGGTGAGGACTACTCGGCGGGGGTTACGCTCGCCGCCGGCACGAGCGCCGGCACGCTTCCACCGCAGCGCCGCTGGTTCCTCGGCGGTACGGAGACCATTCGCGGCCAGAGTGCGGACACGACGCAGAGCGGCAACGCGTTCTGGTTCACGCGGTCGGAGATCGGGAAGGATTTCAGGGCGTACCGGGTGTCGCTGTTCGGCGACCTCGGTTGGGTGGGAGATCGCAGCACGCTGTCACAGGTGGGACGTCCGATGAGCGGCGCCGGCGTGGGCTTCTCGTTCATGGACGGGTTGCTGCGCATGGACGTCGCGCGCGGGATCTATCCGCGAAGGCAGACGAGGGTGGACCTGTCCCTTGGTGCGCGGTGGTGAGAGCCTGAGAGTCTGGACAGTCCGACAGGCAAAGCGCAAAGGGCGCATGAGACTGGAAAGTCTCATGCGCCCCTTCTCGACTGTCAGGCTGTCCAGACTGCCGGACTGACCGACTCTAGTACCGGTAGTGATCCGGCTTGTAGGGTCCGTCCACCGGCACGCCGATGTACGCCGCCTGGTCCGGCGACAGCTTCGTGAGCTTCACGCCGAGCTTCTCGAGGTGCAGGCGCGCGACCTTCTCGTCGAGGTGCTTCGGCAGCGTGTAGACCTTCCGCTCCAGCTTGTCCGCGTTGTGGTGCAGCTCGAGCTGCGCCATCACCTGGTTCGTGAACGACGCCGACATCACGAAGCTCGGGTGACCCGTCGCGCAGCCGAGGTTGAGCAGGCGGCCTTCAGCGAGGATCATGACCGAGTGGCCGTCGGGGAAGACGAACTCGTCGTACTGCGGCTTGATGTTGATGCGCGTGATGCCCTTCTTCTTGAGGCCGGCCATGTCGATCTCGTTGTCGAAGTGGCCGATGTTCCCGACGATGGCCTTGTCCTTCATCTTCGCCATGTCGTCCACGCCGATGATGTCCTTGTTGCCCGTGGCCGTGATGAAGATGTCCGCCGTGCTCACGACCTCTTCGAACGTCGTGACCTGGTAGCCCTCCATCGCCGCCTGCAGCGCGCAGATGGGATCGATCTCGGTGATGATGACGCGCGCGCCCTGGCCGCGCAGCGACTGCGCGCAGCCCTTGCCCACATCGCCATAGCCGAAAATGACGGCGACCTTGCCGGCGAGCATCACGTCGCTCGCGCGCAGGATGCCGTCCGTCAGCGAGTGACGGCAGCCGTAGAGGTTGTCGAACTTCGACTTCGTCACGGCGTCGTTCACGTTGATCGCCGGAAAGCGCAGCGTACCCGCGTTCATCATCTCGTACAGGCGATGCACGCCCGTCGTCGTCTCCTCGGAGACACCGCGGATGTCCGCCGCGACCTTCGTCCAGCGGCCGGGGTTCTTCGTCGCTTCCGCGCGCAGGAGGTCGAGGATCACGCCCCACTCCTCGCTGTCCGTCGCCTCGTTGAACTCGGGGATCTTGCCGGACGTCTCGTAATCCGCACCGCGGTGCACGAGCAGCGTCGCGTCGCCGCCATCATCCAGGATCAGGTTCGGGCCGGTGCCGTCGGGCCACATGAGCGCCTGCTCGGTGCACCACCAGTACTCCTCGAGCGTCTCACCCTTCCACGCGAACACGGCGATGCCCTTCGGGTTCTCGATCGTGCCGTGCTTGCCCACCGCAACCGCGGCGGCGGCGTGGTCCTGCGTGCTGAAGATGTTGCAGCTCACCCAGCGCACGTCGGCGCCGAGCTCGACGAGCGTCTCGATGAGCACGGCGGTCTGAACGGTCATGTGCAAGGAGCCCATGATCTTCGCGCCCTTGAGCGGGTTCTTGCCCTTGTATTCCGCGCGCAGCGCCATGAGGCCGGGCATTTCCTGCTCCGCGAGGCGCAGTTCCTTGCGGCCGAACTCGGCGAGGGAAAGATCGGCGACCTTGAAGGCCGGGCGATCGAGGGCACTGAGGGGCGATGGAGCCTGTGTGGTAGCCATGTTCTCGGGAGTGAAGGTCAGAAACTCAGGAAGTCAGGAAGTCGGAGATCAGGAAAGCGACGTACGAATGGCACGGGCCGAAAAGAGTCCGGGGCCCTTTGCTGTTTGAGACGGAGGAAGTGCAACGACACGTGTGCTCTCGAAACCGGCGTCGTCGAGCCAGCCCGTGAGCTGCTGCTCGTCGAAGCCGAGCCAGAGATGGCCCATGGACGCGCGATACTCCTCGCGCTCGTGTGGCAGCATGTCGACGATGAGCAGGCGCCCGCCGGGCTTCAGCACGCGCGCGGCCTCGCGGATCACCACCGCGGGATTGACGACGAAATGCAGCACGAGCGACAGGATTGCCGCATCGAGTGCGCCGTCATCGATCGGGAGATCCTCGAGACGACCGCTGCGCAGCTCCACATTCTCACTCGCGTCGAGCCGCTTCCGCGCCGCGCCGAGCATCGCGCTCGATTCGTCCACGGCGATGATCGCCGCCACGAATGGCGCCAATGCCACGGACGTCTGGCCCGTGCCGCAGCCAAGATCGCCGACGACCCACGACGGATCGAGCAGCGCGCCAAGCGGCGTGGCGTCGGCCGATGATCCATACAGCTCGCCGCGCACCTTGTCCCACTGGCCCGCGCGCGTAGTGAAGAACGACTGCGACGTCGTCCTCCGCTCATGCACGATCCGCTCGGCGCGCGACAGGTCGTGTCGCGCCGACGGCGTGCCGCTCACCTGGTCGCGCACGAGGTGCCAGAGTCTCCGCGCACCGGGGTCGAGCGCCGAGCCGGGCATCGTGTAGCGCCGGCTCGTGCCCTCGGCACGTGCGGTGACCCACTCCTCGTCGGCGAGCGTCTTGAGGTGGCGGCTGACGGTGCTCTGGGGCAGCTGCAGCGCCGAGCACAGCTCGCCAACGGTGAGCTCGTGGCGATCGAGCAGCAGGAGCAACCGGCTCCGGGTGGGGTCGGCAAGCGCCGTGAGGCGATCGAAGATAGGGCGGGCTTGTATCATCCGTATATCCGGATGAAAGGTTATACAATCGCGGCCTCCCGTCAAGGCCGTCGGGGCACACTTCGGTTGCCGACGGTCCGGAGGGGAGTGATAATCCTGCTCCCGCTTTCCCGGATTTCATGACCCGTCGCTTCCACATCCTGCTCGTCGGCGGGTTGCTCTCCGCCGCCGCCGTCGCGCCCGCGCTCCCTGCCCAGCAGCGGGAGGTGGATGTCCTCATTCGCAACGGCAGCCTGGTGGATGGCACAGGCACGGCAGCGAGGCGTGCCGACGTCGGCATCGTCGGAGACCGGATCACGTTCGTCGGCGACGCCACGAGGTCGCGCGTTTCGGCGAAGCGCACGATCGACGCGAGCGGCCTCGTCGTCTCGCCGGGCTTCATCGACCCGCACTCCCACACCGCCGGCGATCTCTCGAGCCCGCAGCGCAAGGCGAACCTCGCCTACCTGATGCAGGGCGTCACGACCGTCATCAGCAACAACGATGGCGGCGGCTCGATCGACATCGCGAAGGCATTCGATACGTGGACGAAGCAGGGCATCGGAACCAACGGTGCGCTCTACGTCCCGCAGGGTTCCGTGCGGCGCACGGTACTCGGCATGTCCGCTGCCGCGCCAACACCCGCACAGCTCGACTCGATGCGCCGCATCGTCGCGCGCGGGATGAGCGAAGGCGCACTCGGCCTCTCCACAGGGCTCTACTACGCGCCGGGCAGCTACGCGACCACCGAGGAAGTGATCGAGCTGGCGAAGGTCGCAGCGCAGCAGGGCGGCATCTACGACTCGCACATGCGCGACGAGAGCTCGTACACGATCGGCCTCATCGGCTCGATCAACGAGACGATCCGCATCGGCCGGGAGGCGAAGATTCCCGTGCACGTCTCGCACATCAAGGCGCTGGGCGCCGACGTCTGGGGTCAGAGCGACAGCGTCATCAAGCTGATGAACGCCGCGCGCGCTGCCGGCATCAACGCCACGGCGGACCAGTACCCCTACCTGGCGTCGGGCACGAGCGTGGGCGCGTCCCTCCTGCCGCGCTGGGCGGAAACCGGCGGACGCGACTCGCTGCGCATTCGTGCGACGGATCCGGTCATCAGGCCGAAGCTGGTCGCCGAGATGGAGACGAACCTCGTGCGTCGCGGCGGTGCGGCGTCACTGTTGATCACGGCGACGCGCGACACGTCCATTCGCGGGAAGACGCTGGCGCAGGTCGCCGACGCGCGACACATGGCGCCGATTCCCGCCGCGCTGGAGATCATCCTCGCCGGGGATGCGAGTGTGGCGTCCTTCAACATGAAGGATGCGGACCTGAACAAGTTCATGGTGCAGCCGTGGGTGATGACGGGCTCCGACGGGTCGGATGGCCACCCCAGGAAGTTCGGGACGTTTCCGCGGAAGCTGAAGGAATACGTGTACGGGAGTCACCTCATCACGCTGCCGCAGGCTGTGCACGCGTCGTCGCAGCTCACCGCGCAGACGCTGCAGCTCAAGGACCGCGGCGTGATCGCGGAAGGCGCCTATGCCGACGTCATCGCGTTCGACCCGAAGACCGTGGCCGACAAGTCGACGTACATAGAGCCGGAGCTTCTCGCCGATGGCATGCGCTACGTGCTCGTGAACGGCGTGGTGGCGGTCGACGCGGGGAGGTACACCGGCGCGCTCGCCGGACGGCCGCTGCCACACGTCCCGACGATGGGCGCGAGCGGCAGGGTCCCGCGGACGGATTACGCGCAGCACGTCGAGATCCGCCGCACGGCGCACGGCGTGCCGCACATCAAGGCGGACAACCTGGGTGCCGCGGAGTTCGCGCTCGCCTACGTGCAGTCGGAGGACTACGGCGCGCGCGTGCCGCTCGACCTGTTGCGCGCGCGCGGCGAGATGGGGCGGTGGTTCGGGCGCGACAGCATGCAGCGCGACTTCGGCGCGAAGCTGGCGTACGATCGGGCGGTGGAGACGTATGCGCTCGTCGATGCCGACACGCGTGAGGTGTACGAGGGATTCGCCGCGGGCGCGAACCGGTACGTCGAGCTGCATCCTGCGGAGTTTCCCACCGGCTTCGCGCCGAACTTCACGGGCTACGACGTGTTGGCGCACGACGTCTATCTCGTATCCGCCGGGCAAGCGACGCGTTTCCTGGCCCGCAACGATCCGTCGTGTCGCAATCGCAATCGTGCCGCGGCACCGGCCGTGGATCCGCAGCCCACCTCCGAGGGGCCGCCGCCCACTGGCGCGTGGGTGGACATGCCCGAGGAAGGCTCGAATGCGTGGGCGTTCGCGCCGTCGCGCACGAAGTCGGGCCACGCGATCCTGCTGCGAAATCCGCACCTCGCATGGAATGCGGGCTACTACGAGGCGCACATCACGGTCCCGGGGAAGCTCGACTTTTACGGCGACTTCCGCATCGGCGGGCCGTTCGGCGTGATCGGCGGGTTCAATCGCGACCTGGGCTGGAGCACGACGAACAACGATCCATTGCTCGGCCAGGTCTATGCGCTCAAGCTCGACCGCACGAATGCCGACAGCTACATCCTCGACGGCGTGAGCCGACCCATCGAGAAAGCGAAAGTGCGCGTGGAGTTCCGCGACGGTGCGGTGATGTCGAACGAGACGCGTGAAGTGGCGCGCACTCCGTATGGGCCGGTCATCTATCGCGACAGCACGCGCATCTACGTCCTGCGCGCTGGCATGGACGGCGATTTTCGCGCGGGACAGCAGTTCCTCGCGATGATGCGTGCGAAGTCGATCGACCAGTGGAAGGACGCGATGCGCATGCGCGCGCGCTTGAACTCGAGCTTCACGTATGCCGACCGTGCCGGCAACATCCTCTATCTATGGAACGGCACCGTGCCGTCCCTTCCGCAGGGCGCCGGCTCGGATTCCATTGCCGTGGAGGCGAGCTCCGTCGCGGACATGTGGTCGCACTATGTGCCCTTCGACTCACTGCCGCAGCTCCTGAACCCGAAGGGTGGCTACGTCCAGAACTCGAACGACCCGCCCTACTTCACCAACCTGCGCCAGCCGCTCGACCGGTCGAAGTATCCCGCGTACATGCCCGAGGCGCGGCTCGGGCTCCGCACGCAGCTCGCGCTCGACCTCATCGACACGGACAGGAAGCTCTCGATGGGCGACGTGCTGAAGCTGAAGCACTCCTACCGCATGCTGCTCGCGGACCGCGTTCGCGACGACCTCGTCACCGCGGTGCGCGCTTCGAACCCCACTGCCGACGTCGCGTCCGCGATCGCCATGATCGCGAAGTGGGACAGGACGGTGGCGCCGGCGAGCCGTGGCGGCGTGCTCTTCGAGATCTGGTGGCGGAAATACATCGCGGGAGCGCGCGCCGACACGATGTACGCCACCACATGGAGCCCGTCGGCGCCCGGCCGCACGCCGCGTGGCATTCGCAACGCACCACGCGCTGTGGAGGCGTTCACGTGGGCGGTGCAGGAGACGGCGAAGCGGTACGGGAGCTCAGACGTCGCGTGGGGCGACGTGCATCGCGTTCGCATCGGCAACGTGGATGTGCCGGTGGGTGGCTGCAACGGCGACATCGGCTGCTTCCGCGTGCTGTGGTACAAGGACGATCCCGACGGCAAGCGCGAAGCGACTGGCGGCGACGGATGGATTCTCGCGGTGGAGTTCGCCGACCAGCCAAAGGCCGTGTCGATCCTGGCATACGGCGAGAGCCCGCGCGCCGACTCGCCCTGGCATACGGATCAGGCCGAGATGTTCGCTCGGACGGAAATGAAGACGGTCGCGTGGAGCGAGAAGGAGATCGTGCGCCAGACGGTGGTGCGGTATCGGCCGGGCGCGCTCGTGCTCCCCTGAGCGCGCTCGATCACGGCGCGGGCGTGAACCTGCCGGATGGGCCGAGGTTGCCGACACGATCCACGGCGCGCACGCGGACGTCGAGCGGGAGCACGCCATCGCGGCCACTGATGACGATGCCCCGGTAGCTCCCCGGGAGAATCTGCGTCGCCCATCCGGAGCTCCCGCGCGACTGCACCACCCAGAGCCATGGAGCGGCGCTGGTGCCGGAACGAAAGTCGAGCACGCGCTCGCCTGTCGTGTTGTCCACGCGCGTCGACATCACGGGCGCCGCGAGCTTATCCCCGGGTAGCCACGTGGAAGCCGGGATCAGCGCGGGCACGGCATAGGAGTCCCGCTCGAGCGCCTCGTTGATGCCATCCGGATCCTTCTTGAACACTTCCATGCTGAAGTGCACGTTGCCCGTGGCGCCCGGCTGTGCGCGCGTGAGGCGGATCTGCTCGAGGATCTCACTCACCGGAAACTTCGACGAGTTGTTGAAGCCCACCTTGCTGGTGTAGTTGCCCGGCCAGAGGTGTCGTCGCTTGAAGTTCTCCTGGTCCCACCACTGGAGCAGCTGGTCGTAGCGCTGCTGTGGCCTGTCCACCGACCAGTACAGCTGCGGCGTCACGTAGTCGAGCCAGCCCTCGTTCACCCACTTGCGTGCATCGGCGTAGAGCTCGGAGTACTGGTCGAGCCCACGCACGGACGCGGGAAAGCCCGGACGCCAGATGCCGAAGGGGCTGATGCCGAAGCGCACGCTCGGCTTCACCTCGTGAATACCGTCGTAGAGCTCCTTCACCAGCAGGTTCACGTTCTGCCGGCGCCAGTCGTCGCGCGACAGCTTGCCACCACCCTTGGTGTAGCGCTTGTACGTGGAGGCGTCGGGGAAGGGGATGTCGCGCCCGCGACGCTGCTCCTTGTACGGGTAGAAGTAGTCGTCCATGTGCAGGCCGTCGATGTCGTAACGGCGCACGAGATCGAGCACGACGTTCTTCGTCAGCGCGCGCACGGCGGGATCGCCGGGATCCATCCACAGGTACGAGCCATACTTCCGCACGAGCGACGGCTTCGCACGGCTCACGTGGTTCTTCGACGCAGGACGCTTCGTGGAATATCGTGCGCGATACGGATTGATCCACGCGTGCAGCTCGAGTCCGCGCTTGTGTGCTTCCGTCACCGCGAAGGCGAGCGGGTCATAGTACGGCGACGGCGCGCGCCCCATCTCGCCGGTGAGGTACTCCGACCACGGCTCGAGCTTCGACGCGTAGAAGGCGTCGGCAGCGGGGCGGACCTGGAGGATCACGGCGTTCATGCGCAGCGCGACGAGGCGATCGAGAATGTCGATGAGCTCGCGCTGCTGCTCGGCCGTGCTCAACCCCATGCGCGACGGCCAGTCCATGTTGTCCACCGTCGCGACCCACACGGCGCGCATCTCCCGCGGCACGGGCGGCGGCGCCGTGTCTGCGACCGAGCGAAGGACGGACTGTGCGTGCGCCGGCACTGAAAGCGCGCACGCGAGCGCGAAGGCGCTCGCGAACTTTCGGGTTGCGATCATCCCGAAAGCTACCGGACCGCGGGTAGTCCCAGTACTCGCCGGTAGACGGTGAGGTAGCGGGCTGCGCTGCGCTCCCACCCGAAATCGCGCGCCATCGCCTCGCGCATCATCTCTTCCCACGCGTCCGCATCGCGGAACTGGTCCACCGCGCGCATCGCGGCGCGCATGAAGTCCGATGGCGTGTAGTCGTCGAACAGGAATCCGGTGACGCCGTCCTCGATGGTGTCCGCGAGCCCGCCCGTGCGACGCGCGACGGGGATGGTGCCGTACCGCTGCGCGCGCATCTGCGTGAGTCCGCACGGCTCGTACAGCGACGGCATCAGGCACATGTCCGCGCCGGCGAGCAGGATGTGCTCGAACTCCTCCGTGAAGTCCAGCTTCACGGCGATGCGGCTCGGTGCACGCTCGGCGAGCTCGGTGAGCATCGCCTCGTAGTGCGCCTCGCCGTGGCCCAGGAAGACGTACTGCGCGTCGAATGCGAAGTAGCCGGGATCGCCGAGGATGAGGTCGAGCCCCTTCTGCGATACGAGACGCGCGGTGAGGGCGAAGATCGGTGCCTGCCACCTGCTCAGGCCCGTGGCCCGCTGGAGCGCGACGCGGCAGCGCTTCTTGCCCACGAGGTTGTCGGACGAATAGCGGCGCGGGATGAGCTGGTCCGTCGCAGGATCCCAGACCTCCTGGTCGATACCGTTGACGATGCCCACGAGGCGGTCGCGCATCGCGACGAAGACGCCGTCGAGCCCGAAGCCGCCCTTCTCCGTGCGGAGCTCGTGGGCGTGCGTGGGGCTCACGGTGATGGCGAGGTCCGAGAACACGAGCCCGCCCTTGAGCAGGTTCATGCGGCCGTGCCACTCGAGCTGCCGATGATTGTAGAGCGCCGTGGGCAGGCCGATCTCGGCCATGGTCGGCTCGGCGAAGTGGCCTTGGTAGCCCGCGTTGTGGACGGAGAGGACGGCGCGGATTCCCTCGTAATAGGGATGCGCCATGAATTCCGTCTTCAGGTACACGCTCGCGAGGGCCGTCTGCCAGTCGTGCGCGTGCACGATGCTCGGCGGCTGCGGCATGAGGCGCGGCAACGCGACCAGTACGGACCGCGCGAACAGCGCGTACCGCCGCGCGTTGTCCGGGTAGTCGCCCTCGGCGTCGCCGTAGAGGCCCGGTCGGTTGAAGTACTCCTCACTCTCCACGAACAGGATCCGGGGAGTGCCGGGAATCTGAGCCGTTACTGGCTCGTAGATGCGCGCAGTTTCCGTGCGTGGGCCCACCGTTACGGCGAATGCCGGCCCCACGGGCTTGATCTCCGTGCGGTCGCGGACCTGCGCATACAGCGGCATGAAGACCGTGACGGGGATGCCGGATGCCGCCTGGTACTTCGCGAGGCTGGCGA
>JBDSTA010000271.1:0-6798 GCA_039928475.1 Gemmatimonadaceae bacterium
TCCCCAGGTAGGACTTGAACCTACGACCCTTCGATTAACAGTCGAATGCTCTAACCAACTGAGCTACTGGGGAATGGTCTGGTACAGACACATAAATTTAGCAGGACGCGAAGCGAAGTCAATCGGCCCGGATCACTAGGACGCGCGGGCCCGCTTGCGGGTGGAACCCGTTGCCGCGGACGGAGTTCCGCCGTGCGCCGCGCGACGGCTTCCCGAGGGCTTGTCCCAGTCCGGAAGCACCGTGCGCAGCCACCGCCCGGTGTGTGATGCTTCGACGGCAGCGACCTCCTCCGGCCGGCCCATGGCCACGATCTCGCCCCCCGCGTCACCCGCCTCGGGACCCAGGTCCACGACCCAGTCCGCGAGCTTCACGACGTCGAGATTGTGCTCGATGAGCACGAGCGTGTGCCCGGCGTCCACGAGGCGGTCGAACACCGTGGCGAGCTTGCGGATGTCCTCGAGATGCAGGCCCGTGGTGGGCTCGTCCATGATGTAGATCTTCCGGCCGCTCTTCTTCGCGCCAAGCGCGAGCTCGCGCGCCACCTTGAGGCGTTGCGCCTCGCCGCCGGACAGCGTGGTCGCGGGCTGGCCGAGACGCAGGTAGCCCAGGCCCACCTGCTGGAGCTGCCAGAGCGCCTGGCCGAGCTTCTCCTCGTAGGGGAAGAAGCGGATCGCCTCGTCCACGGTGAGCTCGAGCACGTCGGTGACGCTCTTCCCGAAGTACTTCACGTCCAGCACCTCGGGCTTGAAGCGACGACCGGCGCAGTCGTCGCACGGCACGAACACGTCCGCCATGAAGACCATCTCGACCTCGAGATAGCCGGCGCCCTCGCACGTCTCGCAGCGCCCGCCCGCGACGTTGAAGCTGAACGTGCCCGGGGTGTACCCGCGCTGCCGCGCGAGCGGCAGGTCGGCGAAAATGCGACGCACCTCGTCGAACGCCTTCACGTACGTGACGGGATTGGAGCGCGGCGACTTGCAGATGGGGCTCTGGTCCACGAGCACCACGTCGTCGAGCGCCTCGTAGCCCGTGAGCGTGTCGTACGCGCCGACACGCTCGCCGAGATGCTGCTTGGCCGAGTGCTCTCCCGTGAGCTTCGTCTCGAGCGCGCGCATGAGGACATCGTGGATCAACGTGCTCTTGCCACTGCCCGACACGCCCGTGACCGCGGTGACGGCGCCGAGCGGGATGCGGATGTCCACGCCCTTGAGGTGGTGCTCGCGCGCGCCGGTGAGCGTGAGCCACTGCGGGCCGATGCGCCGGCGCGATGCGGGCACCGGGATCTCCCGCTCGCCGGTGAGGTACTGGCCCGTGAGCGGGCTCGCCGCGGCGTTGGCCATGACGTCCGCGAACACGAGATGCCCGCCCTTGTCACCGCTCTGCGGCCCGAGCTCCACCATGTAGTCCGCGGCACGAATCGCATCGAGGTCGTGCTCGACGACGATGACCGTATTGCCGTTGTCGCGCAGGCGCAGGAGCAGGCGGAGCAGGCGGTCCATGTCGCGCGAGTGCAAGCCGATGGACGGCTCGTCGAGGACGTAGAGCGTGTCCACGAGACGCGAGCCGAGCGAGTTCGCGAGCCCGATGCGCTGCGCCTCGCCGCCGGAGAGTGTGCGCGTCGCACGGTTGAGCGAGAGGTAGTTGAGTCCCACGTCGCACAGGAAGCGCACCCGATCGCGCGCCTCGTTGAGGATGTGCGCGGCGACCTCGCGGTCGAACGACGACAGCTCGAGCGTGTCGAGCCACGTCATCAGCTGGCCCACGGGCAGGTCGCTCACCCATGCGATGTCGCGGCCACCCACCTTCACCTGGAGCGCGACGGGCTGGAGCTTGCTGCCGTGACAGGTGGGGCATTCCTGCGCGGTCTGGTACTGCCGGAGGAAGACGCGGATGTACTGCTTGTAGCGCTTTTCCTCGAGGTCGCGCATGAAGGGGATGATGCCCTTGAACCCGCGCACGTTGGCATTGAGCAGCCGCTCGCGCTGCTTCGCGGGCAGCCGCGACCACGACACGTCCATCGAGATGCCTTCCTTCTTCGCGTACTCGGCGAGCGTGCGGCGCTTGTTGTCGTAGCGCGGCTTCGTCCACGGGTCGATCGCGCCATCGCGGAGTGAGCGCTCTGGATAGGGCACGATGAGCAGCTCGTCGTACTCGAGGATCGCACCGAAGCCGTTGCACTGCGTGCACGCGCCGCGCGGCGAGTTGAACGAGAAGAGCTGTGGCGTGGGCGCCGGTGCGGTGGTGCCGTCGTTGGGGCACTCGAACCGCTCGGTGAACGACAGGCGGGTGACGGACTTGCCGTCGAAGGGGCTGGTGACCGCAGTGGTGAAGAGGATGACGGCGTCGCCATCACCCTCGCGGAACGCCGCAGCGACCGCGTCGGCGAGGCGGCCGCGCGAGTCGTCGCTCACCACGAGGCGGTCGATAACGACGAGCAGCTCCTTCGCGAAGGTGACGTCGAGGTTCTTCGTCTCCAGGTCGTCGAGGTGCATGACGCTCCCATCGACGCTCAGGCGAACGAAGCCCTGCGCGCGCAGGTTCTCGACGACTACCTCGTGCGACACCTCGGACGACAGCTTGAGCGGCGCGGCGACGTAGTAGCGCGTGCCGGTGGCGAGCCGCTGCACCGTGTCCACGACGGACTGCACGGTGTCCGGCTTGAGCTCGCGTCCGCAGACGGGACACAGGGTATGACCGACGCGCGCCCAGAGCAGGCGCAGGTAGTCGTAGATCTCGGTGGCGGTGCCGACGGTGGACCGCGACGTCTTCGTCGGGTTCTTCTGCTCGATGGCGACGGCGGGAGACAGGCCGTCGATGAGGTCGACGTCCGGCTTCTCCATGCGCTCGAGGAACTGCCGCGCATATGCCGACAGCGACTCCACGTACCGCCGCTGCCCCTCGGCGTAGATGGTGTCGAAGGCGAGCGACGACTTGCCCGAGCCGGACGGCCCCGTGACGACGGTGAAGGCCCGCCTGGGGATCTCGAGGTCGAAGTTCTTGAGGTTGTGCTGCCGCGCGCCGCGGACGACGATCTTGTCCTTCATACGCGATGCAATCTAGCGGGGCGGCACCGGAATAAACACCGAAGCGCATTGCGGAATGCACAACGACCCGCGGCGCGGGCCGCGGGTCGTTGCGTGGAGCACGGTGCACGCCCTGCGGCGTGCGGCCCGCCCTACAAGGTCGTCCGGTTGCGCGTGGTCAGGCGATAGACCCAGAGCAGGAGCATGGCGCCGACGACGGCCAGCAGGATGCTCCAGGGCGAGAAGCCATTGAGGCCGGAGCCGGCGATGGTGTTGCCGATGAAGCCACCAATGAATGCGCCGACGATACCAATCAGCATCGTCACGATGATGCCTCCCGGATCTTTCCCGGGCATGAGCGCCTTGGCGATCGCACCGGCGATCAGACCGAGCACGATCCAAGCGAGGATACCCATAGCACAGCCTCCGTAGAATGGAAGTAGACGACGCGCCCACCTAACGCAACGGGCGTACCAGCTACAGCCGAGAGCGTCGAGCGGCGGGCTCGGCAGCGGCAATACGCGTGATTGTGACAGGGGATTAGGATTCTCCCCTCATGGCCGCTTCGCTCTCCCCGCACGCATCGGACGAGGACGCCAGGGGACGGCGCTACGACCGGCACCTGGCGCGACGTCTCGTGCGCTACGTGCGCCCGTACAAGCGCCTCGTGGCGGGTGCGCTGGTGCTCCTGATGATCGAGGGGCTGCTCCAGCTCGTGGGGCCGCTGCTCACGCAACGCGTGATCGACGTCGCGCTCCCGGCGCGCGACACCGGCATGGCCATGCACGCCGCGCTGCTCTATGGGCTGTCGCTCATCGTGGCGTTCGGCTGCTCGTATGGCGAGACGATCCTCACGGCACTGCTCGGCCAGCGCGTGATGCGCGACCTCCGGCAGGAGCTGTTCGCGCACGTGCAGCGGCTGTCGGTGGCCTTCTACGACCGCACGCCGGTGGGGCGGCTCGTCACGCGGGTGACGTCGGACGTGGAGTCGCTGAACGAGTTGTTCACGGCAGGGGTCGTGGCCGGGCTGGGTGACGTGTTCACGTTGCTCGCCATCGCGGTGATGATGGTGGTGACGGAATGGCGCCTGGCGATCGCGGCGTTCGCCGTGATTCCGCTCGTGTACCTCACGTCGCACCTGTTCCAGTCGCGCGTGCGCACCGTGTATCGCGAGATTCGCATGCGGCTGGCGCGCATCAACGCGTACCTCCAGGAGCACATCACGGGGATGCGCGTGGTGCAGCTGTTCGGGCGCGAGCGGGACGAGTCGAAGCGCTTCGGCGCGTTGAATCGCGCGCATCTCGACGCGAACCTGCGGTCCATCACCATCTACGCGCTCTACTTCCCGGCCATCGAGTTCCTGACGTCGCTCGCGCTCGCGATCCTGCTCGTGTCGGGCGCGCGGCTCGTTGGCGCGGGAACGCTCACGGTCGGCGTGGTGGCGGCATTCCTCCAGCTGCTGCGGCGTTTCTACCAGCCACTCCAGGACCTGGCCGACAAGTTCAATACGCTCCAGCAGGCGATGGCGGCGTCGGAGCGCATCTTCGCGCTGCTGGATACCGAGGCTCCGGATGCACCTGGCGATGTGCCTGACGACGTTCGCGTCGAGCTTCCCGTCACGATCGCGTTCGAGGACGTCTGGTTCCATTACGCCGATGCGTCGCCCGATCCTGCATGGGTGCTGCGCGGCATCAGCTTCGTCGCGCGTCCCGGGGAGACGGTCGCCCTCGTGGGGCACACCGGCGCGGGGAAGACGACGATCGTCAACCTGCTGCTGCGCTTCTACGAGCCGCAGCGTGGCCGCATCACGGCAAATGGCATCGACATCCGGCGGCTGCCGCTCGACGACTGGCGCCGCCTCATCGGCTACGTGCAGCAGGACATCTTCCTCTTTGCGGCGGACGTCCGCGCCAACCTCAGGCTCGATGCGCCGCTCGACGACGACGCCCTGCTCGCCGCCGCGTCGCGTGTGGGGGCAGATCGCGTCATTCGCCGCCTCCCCGCGCAGCTCGACCAGGCCCTCGGCGAGCGTGGCGCGTCGGTGAGCGTGGGGGAGCGGCAGCTCCTCTCCTTTGCGCGGGCGATTGCGCTCGATCCGGCGGTGCTCGTGCTGGACGAGGCCACCAGCGCCGTGGACAGCGAGGCGGAGGCCGAGATCCAGCGCGGGCTCGCGGTGCTGATGCAGGGGAGGACGACGATCGCGATTGCGCACCGGCTGAGCACCATCGTGAGTGCCGACGAGATCCTCGTGCTGCACCATGGCGAGGTGCGGGAGCGGGGCACGCACACGGCACTTCGCGCCATGCGTGGGCTGTACGACCGGCTGTCCCGCCTGCAGGCCGGCGAGGGAAGGATGACGCAACCGGGCTCCGCCACGCTTGCCAGTCCCCAGAGCGGCGGATAGTTTCCGCCCCTACAAGGGTTTCGGGCGTACGAGGCGCGAGATCCCTCTCGTGTCGTTCGCGCCGCCGCTTTTGACCGCGCATCGCCCTCCATGCCCGTACTCCAGCTCGACGACCAGCAGTTCCCACTCAAGGCGGGTACCACCCGTATCGGCGCAGGAGCCGATGCGGACGTCGTAGTGCCGGGGTACTCGGCGCTCGGGATCGAGGCGCTCATCGACGGGGGCGCCACGCCGACCGTTCGCCGGGCGGAGGAAGCGGCGCACGTGCGCGTGAACGGCGTGCTGCTGGGCGCGGAGCCCACGCCATTGATGCACGGGGACAAGCTGGAGATCGCCGGCCTCGAGCTGCGATTCTCGGACGACGCAAAGGGCGGCGCGACGCAGTTCGTGAGCGCCAGCGAGATCGCGGCCATCGCGGGCTCCAAGCGCGCCGCAGGGCGGGCGACCACGAAGTCCGGCGGGCGGCTGGTGTCGCTCGTGGACGGCAAGGAGTACGCGGTGCCGGATGGCGGCATCGTCTTCGGCCGCGATGCGGGGAGTGACGTCGTCGTCGCGCAGAGCGAAGTGTCGCGGCGTCATGCCGAGATCGTCCCGGACGGCGAGGGCTACATCCTTCGCGACCTGAGCGCCAATGGCGTGTTCGTGAACGGGGATCGCGTGCAGGGCTCGCACCGGCTCGCGCGCGCGGACGTGCTTCGCATCGGGACCGAGGAGTTCCGCTTCTATGCGGACATCGCGCCGGCCGCGCCGACACCGCCTCGCCCGGCCCCGGTCATTCCGGCGCCCGCGCCTGTTCCGCCCGCGCCGCCGGTGATGGAGTCGGACCTGCCGGACATCGAGTTGCTGCCCATGCCCACGCCGGCACCAGTGCCCGCGATGGCGCCGTCCGCACCAACGCCTCCCGCGTCGGCCGCGCCCGTGGCGCCGCCCGCTGCGGCGAAGGCGCCGGTCACCCCGGTCAATTCGCCTGCCGCTAAAGATCCACGCGCTGTGCTGGCGATACTGGAATCCATGAACGAGGGTCCGGGAAAGGGCACCAAGTACGAATTGCGCTCACCGCTGGGCCATGTCGGCCGAGGGGCGCACAATGACGTGCGGTTGTCCGACGAAAGCGTCAGCGAGACGCATGCGAAGATCCAGCGCCGCGAGGACGGCTGGTATGTTGTGGACATGGATTCCACGAACGGCACGTATGTCGGCGGCTCGCGCGTCGTAGGCGAGAAGCGCATCGAGGGGTCGCCGGACGTGCGATTCGGCGGCATGAAGTTCCGCTTCTCGTCGGTGGGCGTTGGAAGCGCCGCCGAGATGGAAGCGAAGGGTACGCGCGCGATCACCGCGATGGGTCGGGCGTCCGCGATGGACTCCCATTC
>JBDSTA010000272.1:0-8334 GCA_039928475.1 Gemmatimonadaceae bacterium
GTCACCGAGCTCGCGTCGATCACCGCGAGCAGGTTGCCGTGCGTGGTGTCGAACAGCAGCACGACACCCTGGTGCGAATCGAAGTCGGTGCCGTGATTCGCGTTGAACACGGTGATGACCTTCACGCCGAGTGCCGGCGGCGTCGCGAGATACGCCGGCATCATGCCCATGATGCCGGCGTTTTCCGGCAGCCGCAGCATCGGCCGCAGTGGGAGGATGGCGTCGCCACGCGCGAGCGTCGCGAGCGCATCCTCCATCACCCCCATGCACTCCTTCATCGGAAGGAGTGCAGGTACCTCGGACTGGCTGATGAGCCGCACTACTTCACCAGCACGAACTCCAGCGGCGCGCCGGAGAACGTCATCTTCACGATGCGGTGTGGCGCAGACGTCGTGATGAAGTAGTTCATCGGCTGCTCCAGCCCCGTGATCTCCACGCGGTACGCGGTGAACTTGCCGGCGGGCACGGTCACGTCCTCCGTGCCGGCCACGGCGAAGGTGAGCTGCCTCGGCACGCCACGCGATGCATCGAACACGTTCGCGGTGAACTTCGCGCCAGGCGCCCAGCGCAGTCCGGGCACGAGCGCCGCCAGCATGTTGTCGTCGAGCACGCCCGCCGCGACCGTCGTGTCCATCGCGACACTGCTCACGCCCGTGGCACTCGGCGTCGATGCCGTGCCCTTCACGCGCCCATTCGCGTACGTGACGTCGACGCCCACGTCGCGGCCCTGGATCTTCCCGCTGCCCTTCACGAAGTGTGGGGCGAGGTCACTGCCGAAGCCCACCTCGATCGACTGCTGCATGATCGGCCCGATGGAGACTGCCGTGCGGAACGTGAAGCCCGCGTCATTCCTGGCGAGCGTGTTGACCTGGTAGCCGAGCGGGTTGCCCTGCACGAGGACGGTGAAGCTGTCGGTGCGAGGAACGATGCTCGGGATGTCCACGGGCAACGTCGTCGCCTTCGCGACGAGGTCGGAGGGCATCATCGCGTCGCCCTGTGCGTTCACGATCTTCACGGGCGCAATCTTCGCGAGCTTCTCGTAGATCTGCGCACCGTCACCGACGACCACGATGAGTGACTGGTCGGGACGCATGAATGACTTCGCCGCCGTCTGCACCTGTGAGCCCGTGACCGCCGCAAGTTGCGGTCGCAGCGTGCGGATGAAATCCTTCGGCAGGCCGAGCATCGTGTAGCGTCCAACCTGCTCGGCGATACCCTGCGCGGTCTCGAGCTGGAGCGGCAGGCTGCCGACCAGGCCTCCCTTTGCGGCCTCGAGCTCCTGTGCGGGCGCAGGCGTGGTGCCCAGGCTGCGCTCGATCTTCAGGAGCTCGGTGAGCGCCGAGTCCGTGACGGCGTTGCGCACTTCGGCGTTCGCCTCGAACGTGCCGATGTCGCGATTGCGCGTGAGCTGCGAGTACGCGCCGTAGGTCCAGCTCTTCTGCTCGCGGAGCGTCTTGAAGAGACGCCCGTCGCTACCGCCGCCGAGGATCCGGCTCCCGACGGTGAGTGCATAGTAGCTGGGATTCGTGGGCGCATAGGTGAGGTTGCCGACGATGATGTTGCTCTGCACGGAGCCCGGACGATGCACGAGCAGGATCTCGGTTCCCGCCCGCGTGGGTGGAGCAGGGCGCCGGCCGGCGCCGGGATAGGTGCCGCTCCAGTCGCCGAAGTTCTGCTGCGCGAGCGTCTTCACCTTCGCGAGGTTGATGTCGCCGGCGACGACGAGCAGGGCGCCCGACGGAACGAGGAGCATGCGCTGGAACGCGCGCATGTCGTCCATGGTCAGCGCGCGCACGGTTGTCGGCGTGGCGCGCTTGCCGTATGGGTGCGACCCGAAGAGTCGCGAGGCGAAGTAGCGAGCGGCGAGCGTCGCGGGTTGCGAGAGCTCGAGCTGCAGGCCGGACAGCGTCTGCGTGCGCGCGAGCTCCACTTCCTTCGCGGCGAACGTCGGATGCTTCGCGGCATCGGCCACGAGCTCGAAGGCCAGCGGCGCGTTCTCGGCGAGGACGTTCGCGCGGATGTTCAGGAAGTCCAGCGTGGAGCTGGCGCCGATGGAGCCGCCGACGGACTCGATGTCCGACGAGACCTGGTCTGCGTCACGCTTGCCTGCGCCCTTCGTGAGCAGGTTCGCGACGAGGGAGGCGAGGCCTTCCTTGCCGCTGGGATCGTAGGCGTCTCCCGCAGGCAGCATGAGTGCAAGCGAGACGACGGGCTGGCGCTTGCTCTCGACGAGCATGATGCGGAGGCCGTTCCTCAGCGTGGCCTCCTGGAACGCCGGGATGGCTGCAGGCTTCACGGGCCCAGGCGCCGGCGCTTTCGTCGGTGCCTGCGCGTGTGCAAGGCCCGCGAACGCGAGTGACGCGGTCGCGAGCGTGAGTGTGCGTCGGATCATGCGGCTCATGGGCGTGGCCCTTCGGGGGGCTTGATCAGGATCACGGTCGAGTTGTCGGCGCGCAGGTACTTCTCCGCAACGCGCTTGATGTCTTCCTTCGTCACCTTCATGTAGCGCTCGAGGTCCGTGTTCACGGCGGCTGCATTGCCGAGGTACATGCTCGCGGACTGGATCGACTCCGCGACGTTCAACGACTGCTGGAGCCCGAAGATGTTGCTGGCGCGGCGGCTGTTCTTCGCCTTGGCGAGCTCGGCGTCCGTGACACCGTCAGCGGAGACCTTGGCGATTTCCTTCGCGATGAGCTTGTCGAGTGAGTCGGTGGAGACGCCCTGGTTCGCGATGGCGAGCGCGGCAAAGGTGCTGGGTCCGCGATGCGGGCCCGTGACGTCGAGTCCCACCTGCGTCGCGAGTGCAGCCTTCGCCTCGCGTGCGATCGCGCGGTTCATGCGCGAGCTCTCGCCACCGCCGAGGATCGTTGCCAGCAGCTCGAGGGCGGCGTGGTCCTGGTCCTTGTACTCGGGCACCAGGTAGATGCGGAGCAGGGCGGGGAGCGTTGCCTTGTCATCCGTCACCGCCATGCGCTTCTCGCCGGCATTGAACTGTGCCGCGCACGTCACCGGCGGCGCATCCTTCGCGCGCGGGATGCCCTCGAAGTAGTCGCGCACGAGCTTCTTCGCTTCCGCGGCGTCGAAGTCGCCGACGAGGGTGAGCGTCGCGTTGTTCGGTGCGTAGTAGAGGTTGAAGAACGCCTGCACGTCTTCCGTCTTCGCGGCGTTGAGGTCGGTCATCGAGCCGATCAGCTCGTGGCCGTACGCGAAGCACGTCTTCGGGTCGAACGGCGCCGTGACGCCCTTGAGGAACGCGCCCGTGTACGGCTGGTTGTCGATGCGCAGGCGGCGTTCTTCCTTCACCGTCTCACGCTGGTTCTCGAAGTTGGCCTGGGTGATGGCGAGCGACCGCATGCGGTCGGCCTCGAGCCACAGGCCCATGTTGTAGCGATTGGAGGGCAGCACCTCCCAGTAGTTCGTGCGATCGTCCTGCGTGCTGCCGTTCATCTGGCCGCCCGCCTGCTCGACCATCGACATGTGCACGCCCTTCGCGACGTTGCCCGAGCCCTGGAACATCATGTGCTCGAACAGGTGGGCGAAGCCGGTGCGGCCTGCCTGCTCGTTGCGCGAGCCGACGTTGTACCAGACGTTCACCGCGACGACCTGCGTCGAGTGATCCGGCGCGAGAACGACCTTGAGGCCGTTCGCGAGCGTGAACGTGTCGAGCTGGATGCGACCTGCATCCTGCGCGACGAGCGCACGTGGTGAAGTTGCCGCCAGCAGCATGGCGCTGGCGAGCGCGATCTTCAGGCACTGCATCTGGAAGATCCCCTGATTGGGAGACATGGATCCCGTCGTGCGCCGGCCGGCGCGCGGGACGTGATGCCCTAAACGTACGGGTTGCGCCGCGGGGAAGGGAGTGGCGCGGCCGACGCTTAGTAGATGCGACGACCGTCGCGCTGGCGGCTCGCGTCGAACAGCGTGCCGTACGTGACCGTGAGGAACGGCTTCCGCTCCACGGCCTCACTTGCCAGCACCGGGTACCCGACGTCCACGCGAATGCTGCCCACCGTGCCGTTCGCGGACAGGATCCTCATGCGAGCGCCGATGACTCCCGCACCGATCTCGCCGCTGCTCACGTCGCGCACGTTCCAGCGATACGACGCGGCGACGAAGCCACCCACGTTCACCACCGATGCAGCGCCGACGTGCGCCACGTGCGCATCGCGATCGAGCGACGCGGCCACGGATTGCCGGCCGCGTGCACCATAGGGACGAATCGCGGCGGCCGTGTAATCCGCGACGGGCATCAGCGAGAGTCCCCGACGGTCGGGATCGATCTCGTCGAGCTGCTCGGCCGTGAGCCGCGCGCCCCACATTCCGGCGGCCGCCTCCGCATACCACGACAGCGATGCGCGGAGGATCCGGTTGCGGTCCACGCCTCGACCCACGTAGCTCGACGCCCATCCGTCCACCATGAGGACGCGCCCGCGTCGCGGCAGCCAGACGCGTCCGAGCCACGCGTCGTACTTGAGCGTTGGCGACCGCGCTTCCCGCTCGTAGCCGCCGCCGACAATGCCCTCGCCTTCCCAGCCGAGCGGCACGTCGAGGAATCCGCGGCCCGGCACGATCCAGCTCACGCTGTCGAACACCGCGGTGCGATGCTGGAGCCCGAGGTCCACGCCGAGAAAGCTGCGCGCGTGCGGCATCCCCGCTGCGACACCGCGCCGCGACGGGGAGATGCTCGTCGCACTGTCGAACTCCGCGCCTGCGAGGAACATCGTGATGCTCGTATGCGTCGACCGGATGCGCCGCCCGGTGAGTGCCATGGCGCTGATCGTCTGGAGCCCTTTCTCCGAGGCGGCCGTGTCGCGGAAGGAGACGCTCGCGAAGTTCGCCTCGGCCTTCCACGGATCGAGCACGCTGTACTCATGGCGTCGCGCGCCGAAGCGCAGCGTGCGCCCACCGGCGAGGTTCGCGATGCGCAGGTTTCCGGCTACGCTCGAGCCGAGCAGGAATGGATCGGTGTAGGTGAACGCCGCGCCCGAGCCGTGGAAGGTCATCTCGCGCGTGAGCGCGACGGTGCGACCCGTGCCGAGGAAGTTGCGCTCCTCGATGCCGAACGAGAGTTGGTTGTTGGCGCGCAGCCGCGCCGTGGGGCGAAGCGTCCAGGTGTCGCGCGTCTGCACGGTGATGGCGACCCCGTTGGCGGCATCACAGCGCTGTGCGAGCAGGACGGCATCGGAGAAGAGGCGCTGCGCGCGCAGGCGGCGGAGCGTCTCACCGACGCGCAGAGAGTCGATCGTGTCGCCGGCCGCGAAGAGGAGCTGGCGGCGAATGACTGTCTCGCGCGACGCTGCGTGCAGCGGCTCGAACACACTCGCGGGGCCGGGCAGGTCGGGGCGGTCGCTGCGCACCTCCACCGAGGTGATGCGAAGCCCGGAGAGCGAGGCAAGGCCCGCGCGCGACTCGATGACTGCGCAATCCGACGCCGCGGCAGGCCGCGACAGGATGCACGCACTCATCATCGAGTACGCGAGGCAACGAACGGCGAAGCGCAGCGGGTCGGCGGTGGGGCCGGCGGGTGCGGCGGTACACGGGTGGGGGGGCGATGCGCGAGATCATCGCCAGCGACGGATGAAGACTGCGCGAACGCGATGGAGGAAACAAGGATGGTCTTGCGTGGCGCGCTGCGAAATCGCACCCTGTGCGGACTTCCCATCCTCACCGCAATGACGATCCGCCGAACGCTTCCGCTGGTCGCGGTCCTGCTCGCCTGTCGCGAGACGGCTCCCGCCGCCGACACCGCTCGCCTGGCCGCCGTTCCCACGCCGGCTGCGAAAGGTCCCCCATCGATCCAGGTTGCCCTCTACGCCGACTCGGTGGTTCCCGAAGGCCCGCTCGGTGTCTCCATCCGCCGCGGCCGCGCCCTGCTCGAACACACCCCGGACTCATTGCCGGCGTACGACGGCGGGAATCTCCGCTGCACGAGTTGCCACCTCGACGGCGGCCTTCGTGCGAACGCGGCGCCGCTCGCCGGGGTGCTGAACCGGTTCCCGAAATATCTCGATCGTTCCGGCGCGGTCATCCCGGTGGAGGACCGCGTGAACTACTGCTTCACGCGCAGCCTCGCGGGACGTGCGCTGCCGACGCGCAGCCGCGAGATGGTGGACATCGTCGCGTACCTGTCCTTCATCTCGCGCGGCGTGGGATCGGGCGGCCACGTCGCGGGCGAGGGGATGCCGAAGATGACCGTGCTCGCGTCCGACACCGGGCGCGGGCGCACGCTCTACGCGGCCAACTGCGCGCGCTGTCACGGCGTGGACGGCGCGGGCGTCGCCATCGTACCGGCGCTGTGGGGCGCGAAGTCGTTCAGTGTGGGCGCGTCCATGGCGCGCGTGGAACGCGCCGCCTCGTTCATCCGTCACAACATGCCCTTCGACAAGCCCGGCACGCTCACGGACCAGCAGGCGTTCGACCTCGCCGCGTTCGTCGACGCGCACCCGCGTCCGGACTCGCCGGGCAAGGAGCTGGACTGGCCGAAGGGCGGAGCACCTTCGGACGTACCGTACGCCACGGCGGGGCACAGGCCGACCGTCCTCATCCCGGTGCTTCCGCGCCGCGTGGAGGGCGCCATCGTTCCGGTGCCGGCACCAGCCGGGGGCAGGAGCGCGCACTGACGCGCGAGACCCGCCTCGCTACGGATCGATCAGCTCGACCTCGCGCGTGGTCGACACGGCCTTCGCCCCTTCGGGTGCGAGGGTCAGCGTGACGCGGTAGCGACCAGCGTCCAGGTTCGCGAGATCGAGCGAGATGCCGCGCCCCACGCCGCGCTCGCTCGACGCACCCGCATCCGTCCAGCGGATCTTGATCGGCGTATCCATCGGCGTGAGGCCGAGCTTCTGTCGTGCACTGCGAATCCAGCTGTGGTCGACGCGCTCGAGGCTGACCGATACGTCGACAGGCTCGCCGGCGCTCGACAGTCCGTACGTCTCCCAGAACAGCCCGAGCGCACGATTGCGCGTGGCCGTGTCACCGCGGATCGCGAGCGCGAGCGCCGAATCGAGCGACGTCACGGGCGCGTCGCCGCCGCGATAGGTGAGGATGTCCGAGAGCGAGAGGCGCGAGCTGTCGCTCGGAGGCGCGAAGGTCATGCGCGTGCGTGCGAGCGTGCGCGTCGCCGAATCTGCGACGTCGGCGGCCACGAGCCACACTGCACCGTGCAGCGCGACGTGTGCCGTTCCTGCCCTCGCGGTATCCGGCGCGCTGACGGCGATCGTCGAATCACTCGCGACGGCAAGCACCGCCACCGGGTGCATCAATGAATCGTCCGACGCGGCGAACGCGGCGACGACGAGCGTGCTGTCGCCGCGACGGAAGCGCGCTACCTGCGCGACCATGCCGGCAGTGCGACGCACCTGGCGCGGCGCATACCGTGCCTCCGAGCGCGCCTCGTGCAGGTCCCACGCGTCGGGCGCCAGCGTGCGAGCGGAATCGGCGAGCCACCTCGACGGCGCGAACGCGAAGCTCGGCGACGGGTCATGTCCGATGATGCTCGGCTCCGTGCCCCCCATGCTCGAGGTCTCGAAGCGGCTCCACGCGACGGGCCAGCCGTAGCGCAGCACGAGCTCCGCGGCGTCGTCGCCCCACGTGAGGAGGTGCGGCGTCGCCGCGCGCTCGCCGAGCCAGAGCAGCACGCGGCGCGTGTTGAACTCGTTGCGCCAGTCGTTCGCCTCCGTCGAGAACTGCGGCCGGCTCAACATCCAGTAGCGAGCCTCGCTCGCACGCCGCTCGTCGCACGTCTGCGCCTCGTACACGTCGCGATCCTTGCCGCCGAGCAGGGGCGCGATGTTGCGCCACGCACACGCGACGTCCTCCGGCCTCGTCGCGATCGCCTCGGCGAATGCGGCGTCGGCGCGCGCGGAGTTGCCGCGCGCGTGCGCGGCGTAGCCGGCGAGCGCGCTGCACCACCACCCTGTCGCACGGCACGTGGCGGCGACGCTGTCGGCCGCGACGGTGTCACGGCCGTCGAGGCGATAGTGCACGCGCGTTGCGGCAAGCCAGTCGTCGCCGGGATAGCGCGCCGCCATGTCGTCCAGCTCAGCGAGCAGCTCGCGCCGGCGCGCCTGGATGGTCTCCGACTCCGGAGGGAACGTCGGGGTGCTCTCGTCGTACCACCAGCAGAAACGCCCGAGCCGCACGTCGCAGCGACCGCCGCTGCTCTCGCCGTGTGGCAACAGTGCACGACGGCTTCGCTCGAATGCGGCCTGCGCGTTGTGCGCACGACCGAGGTCGCGGGCCGAGTCGGCGGTAGTGACACTGGCCGCGCGCGCCGGCTGGTCATTCACGGCGACGACACGTACCTGCAGCGCGAGCGCACGCACTCCGAGGATC
>JBDSTA010000273.1:0-15869 GCA_039928475.1 Gemmatimonadaceae bacterium
GTACGCCGCGATGAGCAGCTTGGTGGTCTCCGCTGTGCGATGTACGGCCCGGTGTCCGTAGTCCGTGAGGCGCGTGTCGTTGTGCAGCGCCCAACTCGCGCTCCCGCTGAAGGCGGTGTGCCCGGCATCGGTGCCGACGGTGGCATATCCCTGGTGCACCGTGGACTCGTACTGATTCTCCACCGCTCCCACGAATCCACCCGCGCCGCCCATCAGGAATTGCCCGTTCCATGCATTGGGGAGGAGCGCGACGATGTGCGTCTCCGCGTCCACGGTGGCCGAGACGCTACAGTATGGATGCTGGCCGAGGGCGCGCAGCGAGTCGTTGGGCTGCACGGCGATGGCGGCAGTGATGCGCGCGTTGGGGAGTGCAATCTTCATCGCTGCCGCACAGTCCGCAGCCGTCCGCTCGACGCGCACTGACGTCGCTCCGGCCACGGGCGCAGTAGCAAGCCAGAGGGCCGACACGATGGCCAGCGTAACGCAGGGTCGGGGTAAACGGGTACGCATCGGACGCTCCGGCAGATGGTCTCACCATCACGACGAACGACCAGGGCGGAATTCGACACGAATCCGGAAATTTCTTTCGAGAATCTCGGGGCGCAATGCGCGAGATCGCCGCTGGATCGTCCTATTGGTCGAAGCCTCGCTCCAAACCTCTCCCCGTTTCCAGCCCGATGATGTTCGACAAAGCGAAGTCCACGCTCGCCTCACTCTTCGGCCAGCTCGCCGAGGCCCAGAAGGGCATCGACGACTCGGCGCGCAGGATCGTCGAAGGGATCGTGCGCATGATCGACGTCGTGGACGACGAGGCGCCCTCCTCACGCGAAGCATTGGGTAACCGCGACTTCAGCTGGTATCAGCAGGTGGCGAACACGCTGGCGAGTGACGGCTTCGACGCGCCGCTGGCGTTCGAGCCGCGCGAATGGATGTCGCGACCGGTGGAGTCGCGCACGATCGTCGAATACGCACTCGGCGACGGAGGCACCATCGTCGCGAGCTGGTTTGCGACCAATGCCACCGAGAAGCGTCCCGAGAATCGGATCGTGAACCTGACGACCTACTTCGATGACGGCACGACCTCTGACACGGTATCGGGTGGCTCACCTGCATTGCTTGCGCCGCTGGACACCGAGCGTGAAGACCGCCTGCCCGAAGACACGCCCGTGACCGGGATGCTCGCTCGTCATCGCGCCAGCGTCGCGGCGCATGGCAGCACATCGCGCCGCTTCGCGACAATTGACGCCTACCATCAGGCCCGGCAGGAAGGCAAGGCGCTGCGCACGGCGCACCGGCAGGGGCTCGGCCTCTCGCTCGTCGAGCGCTACATCGAGGCACGCTTCACTGGAGACAGGGCCGATGTGGGCCAGGCCTATCTCGAGGCGATTCGCAAGCACCCCGAGTGGTACAAGTACGCGAAGCCCAGCGAAGGCGCGAGCGGCAAGTCCGGCCAGGCGGAGAAAGTGCAGGCCGAGATGCCGCTCAGGTTCATGATGTCGGCAAGTGACGACGGACGTCGTGTGCTCACCACCTTCGGGATGCTCTTCGCCGGCGTGCCGGAGCTCATCGTGAAGGGAGTCGCCGCGAATCATTCGCGCGCCGCGCGTGTGCTCGCGCGAACGGTCGTGCGCGGAATCGCGCGGGTTCGCAGCTCCGCCAGCAGCGACGCCGCGTTCCTTGCGCAGCTCGTGTCGCCAGAGGGAGCGCGCATCACGCTGACGCGTGACGATGTCATCGCTGCCGGTGGCCCCGAGGCCAGCGGCGGTGATGGCAGTCTTCCGGTCGACGTCCACCTCGCGCTTCGCGGGTTCACCGACGAGGATGAGCCGTCGCTGCTGCAGGTGAATCCGCTGCCCGACGATTCCCGATCATTCGACGAACGTGTGCGCGAGGCGTGCGCTCGACTGGGTGTCGATGTGCCCGCGGCGCGCGGCGCCGAGTCGGGGGACGACGCAATGCGCGAGGCGCACGAGCGCGCCGTCGCGCGACTCGGCGATGTCCGCGCGCACTGGAAGGCCGGTCTTGGCGCCGGGGAGAAACTGCTCGTCAAGTTTCGCGCGACCAGGGGCGAGCACGGTGAGTACGTGTGGCTCGAGGTCCGCGAGTGGCGTGATGGTTCGCTCGACGGGGAGCTGGTGACGCCGGCGCCGCGCGTGGGCCTGTCGCCCGGGCAGCAGCTCACCATCACCGAAGCGCAGGTCTATGACCAGCTCGTGGTCGGTCCATCAGGGCCGGCATTCCCCGCGCTTACCGACGTGGTCGCGACAGACTACGGCATGGACATCTGACCGCCGCGTGGACGACTCAATCGCGCATGATCGCTTCGCGAAGCGCGTCCGGGATATTCGTCCACGTGGTTCGGTCGTTCACCTGGAGCTCGTGCCCGAGCTCCGAGCGCACGACACTCCGTGCACGTTGAAACCACTGGAGGTAAGTCCACTCACGTGGCTTCGGGCACTCGAAGGAGGCGCTGGCCGCGTCCCAGTTCACCTCAGCCGCCGCGCGCAAGACGAAAGGAAACGACGCGTCGAACTCCCTCGGGCGGATGAGCAGCCGGCCGTTGTCGTCGATGGAGATCTCGGCAACCTCGAACGCTCGCACGCTGGATCAATCCTCGCAGGAAAGGCGTGGTGCGGCTGAGGCCGCAGCGGGAATGCATCAACTTTCGCGCGAAAATCGAAATCAGGGAAGGGGACGACGTTGGGTTCCGCTCGCGAAGCTCCACCTCGATTAATACTTAGGTATTTACAGAACTGTGCCGCCGCTGTAGAATCCTTCATTGTCGCCCCGACCGACGCGAGGGGCATGTACCCCGTCGTCACGACCAACCCGATGCAATCTGCCGCCACTGACGAAGTGTTTCATGCGTTGTCCAACCCGACTCGGCGAAAAGTCCTGGAGCGGCTCTCCGCCGGGCCGGCCACCGTCAGCGAGCTCGCGGCGCCCTTCGACATGCAGCTCCCATCGTTCGTGCAGCACCTCTCCGTCCTCGAGCACAGCCGCCTGGTGAAGTCGAGGAAGCGCGGACGCGTGCGGACGTACGAGCTCGCGCCAGAACGGTTCAAGGTCGTCGACGATTGGCTCACCGCGCGCCGGCGCATGTGGGAAGCTCGACTGGACCGGTTCGACCACTACGTCAAACAACTCAAGGCGAAGGACGCGAAAGCATGAGCAGTGCAATCACGATCGACCCGAAGCTCGATCTCGTCTTCGAACGATTCATCGATGCTCCCACGCCGCTCGTCTGGGAGGCGTTGACCAGGCCGGAGCATCTCAAGGAGTGGTACATGCCCCGCGCTTGGGGACGCGTATCGCGCGCCGAGATGGACGTGCGACCCGGCGGCATCTTCAGCATCGACATCGCGATCGACGATGGCGGCGACGCGCCCAATCTCGGGTGCTTCCTGGAGGTCGTCCCGATGGAGCGGCTCGTCTGGACCTCCATGTTGTTTCCCGGCTTTCGCCCCGCGGTCTTCGACGACGTGCCCATCACCGCCATCGTGACGATGGCGAGCGTGGGAACCGGCACTCGCTACCTGTTCACGGTGCTGCACCGCGACGCTGCGGACCTCGAGGCCAACAAGACATCGGGCTGGCTGGAGGGGACCGAGATCGCCCTCGATCAGCTCGTGTCGCACGTGCAGTCGCTGAAGTAGTCCACGCAATAATTCACCTCCTGCACTGCGGCGACGCGACCACATGGGAAAGCTCGTTTTCGGAATGATGCAATCGCTCGACGGCTATATCGCCGGTGTCGCCGGCGGCCCGCAGTTGCCGCCACCCGGTGAGCAGCTCCATCGCCACTTCAACGACCATGTGCGCGGGCTGGCCGGCATCGTCTACGGCCGGCGCATGTACGAGGTGATGCAGTACTGGGATGCGGAACAGCCGGACTGGGACGCAGTCGAGCACGACTTTGCGGCGGCGTGGCGTGCAAGGCCGAAGTGGGTCGTGTCACGCACGCTGGAATCCGTCGGGCCGAATGCCACCCTCGTCCGCGACGACGCCGGAGCGTTTCTGCGCGCGCTCAAGACACGGCTCGACGGTGAGATCGACGTTGCCGGACCGGAGCTGGCCGGCAGCCTCACCGCACTCGGCCTGATCGACGAGTATCGCCTCTACTTCCGGCCGTACGTCCTCGGCGGCGGCAAGCCGTACTTCGCCGGCCCTCGGCCTCCACTTCGCTTCGTCTCCGCGGCACCCATCGGCGAGGACGCGATGCGGCTCACGTACGCGCTGTAGAGCTGACGAGTTCGTGCTGCGCGCTGCGCTCGGCATGACGGCCCTATCGGCGCTTCTTCAGCTTGACCATGAACTCGTAGCCCGATTCGAGTAGCGCACGCAGGTCGGCGTCGGGCATGAGGTCCACATGCGCAAGGACGGCATCGTAGTCACGGTAATGCGGCGTGAAGAAGTACAGCTTCGGGTCGCGCTCGATGAGGTACTCGCGCTCCATGATGCTCATCCTCACGCCGATCGTGCCCTTCGGAACTTCCTTCTTCTCCGGAAACCAGGCGAAGGTCTTGCCGCGCACCTTGAAGGCGGGGTAGCCGTAGGTGGTGCCGAGCTCGACGTCGGCAAAGGTGGAGACAATCGCGTGAACGCGCGTGATCCCTGTGTCGCTCATTATCCCGCTAGCGAAGGAGGGGGCGCGGCGGGGCTACGTCAGGCAAGACGTACAGGAAGCATCCCCAGTTAGGGCCGGCGCGCGCGACGAAGTACCATGGACCCGGGTGAGGCATTCGCGGGGCGCTGGGATGCATGAGGGCGTTCTCCCCGCCCGGCCGGACGGCAACACCGAAGCGAAAGCTGACGCTGTCCTCGCGTCGCCGCGCGTTCACGAGGCGGACCATCAATGTGTCACTCGCACGTGCGTGCGTCGGCCACCAGGTGAGTTTCGCGCCGCCAGCATACCAGCTCGCCGCATACCGCTCGAAACCGCGCACTGAGAACTCGCCCGAGCGTGCTGGCCCGACCGCTACGTCCACGCAGCGCCGCGCCGTATCGCCAGGAACCGCAGTGGAGTCGCGCAGCGAGACCGCACCTTCCGCTTCGAGCAGGCGCCGCACGGCCTCGAATTCACCGGACATACTCCGCCCGGGATGGGTCCGCGCCTGCGCGACGGCGATCCGTGCGGTGGCGACGACGAGCGCCATCACCTGCAAGAGCCGCCACCATGCTCGACAACTTCTCACCCTACACCTCACGGCTCATGAAGGCGACGGCTCGCTGATCCGGTCGCTCGCCCGAACATAACGCACATCGAGTCCTTCTCGCTGGGAGCCCGAGGCCTATCGCCCGATGCGCGGCATCGGCATCGTTCCGGAGCGCGCGACATCAATGCGCATTCGAGGCACCGAGCCGACGGAGCACATGCACATCATTCGAAGCGGCACCCGTCGCGCACTTCATGCAGTGCTCGGCCTCGTGGTCCTGCCATGCCTCGCCCTCGCGCAGGTGCCGGGCGCACCGCCCGTGCTCTGGTATCGGGAAGCTGCGCGCACATGGAACGACGCACTTCCCGTCGGGAATGGCCGGCTCGGTGCCATGGTCTATGGTGGAGCGGCTGACGAGCATCTCCAGCTCAACGAGGAGACGCTCTGGACCGGCGGGCCGTACGACCCTGTCGTGAAGGGCGCGTACAAGGCACTTCCGGAAATTCGCCGGCTGCTCTTTACCGGTGACGTCCCGCGCGCGCACGACCTGTTCGGCCGCACCATGATGGGCGTCCCGTACGAGCAGCAGAAGTACCAGCCCCTCGGCGACCTGCTGCTGCACTTTCCGGGACACGAGCGCGTCACCAACTATCGTCGGGAGCTCGATCTCGACCAGGCCATCGCGCGCGTGAGCTACGTGGTGAATGGCGTCACGTTCACGCGCGAAGTCTTCTCGAGTGCCGTGGACCAGGTGCTGGTCGTGCGCGTCACCGCCGACCGGCCCGGCGCCGTTTCCTTTACCGCCGACCTGCACGGCGTCCGCAACCCCGCACACTCCAACTACGGCACGGACTACTTCAGGATGGACGGCGTCGCGCCGGACGGTCTTCGCATCACCGGCAAGAATTCCGATTACCTCGGCATCGCCGGCCGCCTCACGTACGAGGCGCGCGTGGTGGCGCGCGCCGAGGGCGGCTCGGTGTCCGTGGACTACCGCACGCTTCGCGTCAGCGGGGCCAATGCCGTGACGCTCGTTCTCGCGGCCAACACCAGCTTCATCAACTATCACGACGTGAGCGGCAATCCCGCCGATCGCGTGCAAGCGACGATGACGCGCGCCCTGGCGCGTGACTTCGCCACGCTCCGCGCCGATCACCTGGCCGAGCATCGCGCGTGGTTCCGGCGCGTGCAGCTCTCGCTGGACGGCACGCCCGCCGACGTGCTCGCGCTCCCGACCGACGAGCGCATCAAGCGCTTTGCGAACGCCCCCGATCCCGGCCTCGCCGCGCTCTACTACCAGTTCGGTCGCTACCTCCTCATCGCCAGTTCACGCCCCGGCACCGAAGCCGCGAACCTTCAGGGCATCTGGAACGACAACCCCAATCCGTGGTGGGACTCGAAGTACACCGTCAACATCAACCTGCCCATGAACTACTGGCCCGCCGAGAGTGGCAACCTCGGTGAGCTCGTCGGTCCACTGGAGAAGTTGGTGCGCGACGTCGCCGACGTCGGTCGCGAGACCGCGCGCGAACACTGGGGTGCGGGCGGCTGGGTCGTGCACCAGAACACCGATCTCTGGCGCGCGACTGCACCCATGGATGGCCCGAGCTGGGGCGCATGGCCTGTCGGCGGCGCGTGGTTGATGACGGCGCTGTGGGAGCATTACCGCTTCTCCGGCGACGACGCCGACCTGCGCGCCATCTACCCGCTGCTGCGCGACCAGGCGCGATTTCTCCTCGACATCCTCGTGAAGCATCCGACGAAAGGGTGGCTCGTGACGGCGCCGTCCAACTCGCCCGAGAACTATCCGGCGTGGCCGGGCAACGGCTCATTCTTCGACGAGGTGAGCGGCATCACGCTCACCGCCCACACGATGGCCGCAGGACCCACGATGGACACGCAGATCATTCGCGAGCTGTTTCGCGAATTCGAGGATGCGTCCACGCGAGTTGGTGCGGACAGCGCACTGCGCGACGAGGTCCGGCGCGCCCGGCTCCAGCTCGCGCCCGAGCAGGTCGGCAAGCACGGGCAGCTTCAGGAGTGGCTCGACGACTGGGACGACCTCGAGCCCGAGCATCGGCACCTGTCACCGCTGTGGGGACTCTATCCGGGACGCGAGATCACCCCCGAGGGAACGCCGGCGCTCGCCGCGGCGGCGGCGGTGACGCTTACGCGTCGAGGCACGGGTGGATGCGGCTGGTCGTATGGATGGAAGATGGGCCTGCAGGCGCGTCTCCATGATGGACAGAAGTCGCTCGACCAGTTCCGCGCGCTGCTCACGCGGTCGTCGCTGCCGAACCTGTTCTCACTCTGCGGCAGGGCACTCCAGATTGACGCGAACCTCGGCGCGGCGTCGTCCATCGCGGAGATGCTCGTGCAGTCGCATGAGGAGGCGATGTACCTGCTGCCCGCGCTGCCTGCGGAGTGGTCGAGCGGCTCGGTGCATGGTCTGCGCGCGCGGGGTGGCTACGTGGTGGATCTCGACTGGTCGGGCGGTGCGGCGAGCCGCGTGGTGATTCACGCGAGCTCTGCGGGACACTGCGTCGTTAGAGCGCGCGGCCTGTCGTCGGTGACGCGGGATGGTCGCCCGGTGAAAGTGGAGCGGCGCACGCCGGAGACGCTGGCGTTCGATGTCGCGGCGGGAGGAGTGTACGAGCTTCGGTGATCCTGAATCACGTCTTCGGAGGCGAGGCAGCATCGACGCGAGTCGCCTCGACGCCCTCCGGGGCGGGGCTTAACTTGCTCGTTCGATCGAAGTCCCGGTTCGCATCGAGTCTGCATCCGACGAACGGGCACCCGTCTCAGAAGCGACACCTATGGCCGAAGTCACTGACCAGCTCTCCGCCACGCTCGCCGATCGCTACCGTATCGAGCGCCGGCTTGGCGAGGGCGGGATGGCCACCGTCTATCTCGCCGAGGACCTGAAGCACGATCGCAAGGTCGCGGTGAAGGTGCTGCGTCCCGAGCTGGCCGCCGTACTCGGCGCCGACCGGTTCCTGCAGGAGATCAAGACCACCGCACAGCTCCAGCACCCGCACATCCTGCCGTTGTACGACAGCGGCAGCGCGACACCGGCGAACGGCAGCGGGACCGAGTTCCTGTACTACGTCATGCCGTACATCCAGGGGGAGACGCTCCGGCAGAAGCTCGATCGCGAGGTACAGCTCGGCGTCGACGAGGCCGTGCGGATCGCCAGCGAAGTGGCGGACGCGCTGCAGTACGCGCACGGGCAGGGGGTGATTCACCGGGACATCAAGCCCGAGAACATCCTCCTGCACAACGGCCGCGCGATGGTGGCGGACTTCGGCATCGCATTGGCGGTGAGCGCGGCTTCGGGCGGCCGCATGACGCAGACGGGCTTCTCGCTCGGCACGCCGCTCTACATGTCGCCCGAGCAGGCGACGGCGGACAAGCACGTCACCAACCGTACCGACATCTACTCGCTGGGCGCGGTGATGTACGAGATGCTCACGGGTGAGTCACCGCACAGTGGGTCGTCGGCGCAGGCGATGATCCTGAAGATCGTGTCGGACGAGATCCGCCCGGTCACGGAGTTGCGCAAGACGGTGCCGCCGAACGTGGCGGCGGCGGTCGCGAAGGCGGTGGAGAAGCTGCCGGCAGATCGTTTCGAGAGCGCTGAGGCATTTGCCGAAGCGCTCCACGCTCCTGCCTTCGCGCGGTCGACGACAGTCGCCGGTCCGCGGTCCCGGCGGTTCCTCATACCTGCGTTGACGGCGATGACGTTGCTGGCCGTCGTGCTGGCCGCGTGGGGCTGGCTCCGTCCACGTCGCACGAATGCAGTGGCGCGGTACACCACGACGCTCGGCACGTCCGGCGCCCTCGATGGAATCACGTTGCGGGTGGAGACCGCGCTCTCGCCCGACGGGGCCTCGCTGGTGTTCCGCCGTCCGCTGACGGGACCAGGGCAACTCTACATCAAGCGCCGCGACGAAGTCGTCGCACGCCCGTTGGCAGGCACGGAGGGTGGCTCGGGGCCATTCTTCTCCCCCGATGGGGCGTGGATCGGATTCTTCGCGAACGGGCAGATGCGCAAGGTGCCGAGCGCCGGCGGAGTCTCCCTCAAGCTCGCCGAATCCGTCGACCCCGCCTACAACCACGGTGCGTGGCTGACCGACGGTACCATCTTCTACTACGATATCCAGGCGCACACCCTTCGCCGGCTCCGTTCCGGTGAAACCACGTCGCAGGTGATCGCATCACCCGCGTTGCTCGGTAGCCGCTATCCGTGGCTGCCGACGCCCCTTCCTGACGCACGGGGCATCCTGTTCACGGCCCACCTCACCAACTGCGTCGGCCCCGTGAGCTGCCGGCCGAGCCGCGTGTACGTGTACGACGCGAAGAAGGAGACGATTCGCGCGCTCTTCGATGATGCCGTCGGCGCATGGTACGTCCCGACGGGACACGTGTTGTACCTGACCAGCGCGGGCACGCTCATGGCCGTGCCCTGGGACAACTCGGCACTCGCCGCCACCGGCAAGCCGGTGCAGATCCTCGACGGCATCCAGGCACCGGGATTCGTGGTCTCGGACGAGGGCACCGCGGTATATTTCCTGGGGCGGCCGGAGTTCGCGCCCGGTCCGAAACCGAATGCGGCACTCGTGTGGGTGGACCGACGCGGGAATGTGGAGCCCGTGGATTCCTCGTGGCAGGTGAATACGGGAGGGGCATTTACCGGGGCCGACCTCGCTGTCGACTGGGGTCTCGCCCTGTCGCCGGAGGGACGACGCATCGCCCTCACGCTCCTCACCGACCTTGGCACCGACATCTGGATCAAGCAGTTGCCCACCGGTCCGGTGTCACGGCTCACGCTCTACGCTGGTGAGGACCGCGCTCCTGCGTGGACGCCCGACGGACGCGCGATCACCTTCCTCTCGGACCGCTCCAACCGGCCCGATGCGACGCGCAAGGCGGGGACGCTGAGCCTGTGGCAGCAGCCCGCCGACGGCACGGGCGAACCCCGGCTCCTCTGGGAAAAGGACGCGCCGACCGACGGATTCCCGAGCCCCGATGGCAAGTGGCTCGTGCTCCGCGCAGCCGGACTACAGGGCGCCAAGGCGGGTGGTGACATTCTCGCGGTGCATCCGGGAGTGGACAGCGCGGCGCGTCGCATCGTGGCCACCGGATATGACGAAGGAGGTGCGGCGCTGTCGCCGGACTCGCGGTGGATGGCGTACGTGTCGAACGAGCAGGGCGGGAACGAGGTGTTCGTCCGCCCGTTCCCGGACGTGAGCGGCGGCAGGTGGCAGGTGTCGAGCGGGGGTGGAAGCGCGCCCGTCTGGGCGCACAACGGCCACGAGCTGTTCTACGCCAGCGGGACGAGGATGTACGTCGTCCAGGTCCATCCGGGCCCGCCATTCTCGGCCGAGCCGCCCCGCGTCCTGTTCGATATCCCGGAGCGGGTGCGCATGGGATCCCTCGTCCGCGGCACCTTCGCGATCACCCCCGACGATCAGCGATTCCTCATGGTGCGGGACATGAGCTGGCAGGACATGGCCGGCACGCCGACGATGGTGGTGGTGCAGAACTTCTTCGACGAGCTGCGAGCGAAGCTGAAGAAGTGACGGCGCTGATCCAAGCCCGGCGGGCTCAGCGGACACATTAACGAGTGCCCGTCTCCATCGTCGCCCATGCAATGAGAGATCGCTTCGCTATTTCCCTGTTGGCATGCTTCGCCTTGATGCTCGCTGTCGCCTGTGGCTCGGCAGCTCGGCCCACGGAGCCCGGAGCCACGCCCGCGAGTTCGGGAATGTTGCCGATTGGGACGGTGAGCGATCCCGTCGCGCTTTCCAGCTGCCCGATCGGCTTCTACCCGGGCTCGAACTGTTTTCGAGCGACCGTGAGCTGCGCTTCGACTGCACCGCTATCCGTCACGTACGGCTACAGGACTCCCTCCGGTACCGTGAAGGGAACGGTCTTCATGCATGATGGCGGCGGAGGAACGACGCCATTCTCGCACGGCCCGCGAGACGGCAGGACATTCCCCGAGAGCTTCCTCGGCGCCGGCTATCGCATCGTCCAACTCGCATGGGCGAACGACTGGGAAGACACTGGCCTGCCGCTGAAGAACGTTCGCCTTGCCGCATGCAGGCCGGCAACGCTGATGCGATACGTCTACGACAAGGTGCATGGTGGCAAGAGCGCGCCAGGCGGAATGGGCGCGTTGGGTCACAGTGGCGGGACCGGAGCGTTGGGCTACGCGCTTTCGTGGTACGGCGCCGGAGAATACCTCGACAAGGCCATGTTCTCCTCCGGGCCAGTGTTTTCCGACATCTCCAAGGCATGCGAAGTCCCACCGGTCCCGATCCAGATCTGTTCGGCCGGGCAATTCGGGTGCACCGAAGGTGGACCGTGGACCGGCAGCCCCGAAGTCGGCGCAGCGCATGCGGGAGAGCTTCGTCAGTGGTCGGGCATCGCGAGTTGCAGCGACGAAACGCGTCCGCCCACTCCGACAGAGCTGGATGCCATGCGGAGCATGAGCATCGTCGACAGGGACGGGACGGTGTCTGTCGACTTTCCGAAGACCGCCGTCTCGGCGTGGCTCTGCACCGCCTTCGACGTGCCCGCCGGTGCGCTCGGGGCCACGTACTTCTCGCACTTCACTTCACCATCGCAGGTGGCGGCCTACAGTCTCAATCCTGTACTGGGTTGCAGCGGTGAAGGGACGTGGAACGGCACTCATCCCGTGAATGGGGTGCAGATGGACGCGTACACCCTCATGGTGAACGACATGACCGATCCTGTCGTTGGGTGCATCAAGCGTCACTGACGCTTTCAACGGTGCTTCTAGACGCGCGCCGTGTCCCGCTTGAACATCATCATCGCACCGAATGCAAAAAGGATCGTCCACACGACGATGCTTCCCACCGCCCACGGCGTCGCGCCGCCAACCAATGGCGCCCGCGCCACGATGCCGACCCCATACATCGGCGTGAAGCGCCCGAAGTCCTGAAGCCCCTGTGGAAGCTGGTTGAGCGGCACGAAGATGCCGCCGAACATCGCCATCACCGCCATCAGCGGCCCGACGAACTGCATCACATTCTCAGCCGGAAAGAGAAAGCCGACGAGCAGACCAAACGCCGCGAACACCAGTGACGAAGCCCAGGCGAGCAGGCCGGTGAAGAGCCAGGTGTGCGGCGCCATGTGAACGCCTGAGATCGCACCGATGGTAAACGTGCTGCACACCGCGAGAAGGCCCAGCGTCATGGAGGTGAGCACCTTCATGCCGACGTACGCCGATGGCCGGAGCGGGGTGAGACGAAGTTGACGACTCCAGCCGAGGCTGCGTTCGATGGCGACCGTGGCGCCGCCGGACGTGGTTCCCACCATCGCGCCGTACACTGCCATGCTGATCATGACGTAGGCCGCAATGAAGTCCGCCTTGGGGCCTGCGTTGCGTCCGGCACTGCTGCGGAACATGAAGAAGAAGACGCTCGGGAACACGATGATGAAGAAGAGCGTCCGCCGGTTGCGCAGTACACGCTTGATCTCGAGAACCAGTGCGGTCGCGTTGAATCCACCGAGCGGCGTCGGACCGCGCAGCGAGCTCGCAGGGGTAACAGTTGTGGCGGTCATGCGCGCGCTCCGGAAAGCATTGGCGTTGCCGAATCGGCCGTGAGGGCGACGAACGCCGCCTCCAGGTTCTGCGAAGAGACTTCGATATCACGCGCCGAGGTACTCGTGAGGAAGTATCGCGCGACGACATCCGAGTCGCTGCAGTTCACGATGACGGAATCGCCGCGCTGCTCAACGTTCGTCACACCGCCGATGGCGCGAAGCGCATCGACGTCGGGGTTCTCGAGCGTGACACGCACACGACGTCCGGACGCGAGGTTCTTGATCTCGGCCGTGGTGCCATCCGCGACGATGCTTCCCTGGCGGATGAGTACGATGCGATCGGCATACGAGTCCGCCTCGTCGAGATAGTGCGTGGCGAACATGATCGTGCGCCCGCGCGACGCGTCCTCCCGAATGGCGCTCCAGAAATCACGTCGTCCCTCGACGTCCATGCCCGTGGTAGGCTCGTCGAGGATGAGGAGTCGCGGATCGGAGATGAGTGCCATCGCAAAGCGCAGCCGCTGCTGCTCGCCGCCGGAGCACTTCGCCACCCGTCGCGATGCAATGCCGGCGATACCGGCGCGCTCGAGCACTTCGGCGGCGGGTCGCGCGTTGAGGTAGAGCGACGCAGTGAACCGCACCGTCTCCTCGACGGTGAAGTCCTTGAGGAGGCCACCGGTCTGCATGACGGCCGCGATCTCACCGGCCGCAATCGCCTCCGCCGGCGGCTTACCATAGATCGCGACGGAGCCTTCGCTCGGCCGGGCGAGGCCGAGCATCATGTCGATGGTGGTGGTCTTGCCGGCGCCGTTGGGTCCAAGGAACGCGACGATCTCGCCGGGTTCTACCTGAAGGGAGAGGTCGTTGACGGCTGTTACGGCGCCGTAGCGTTTCGTGAGATTCTTGAGATCGATCGCGAGCACGGATCGCCGCTGGGTTGGGAGACAGGGAACATACGGCGCGGACGGGCCCGTGTTTCGTTCAACGAGGGAGGGACCCTCTGTCCGTCGAAGAGAAGGTTCGCACGGCCAGACACGCCACGAGCGGGATGACGATAGCGTAAAGATACTGCGACCGCGATACGCCGATGCCGAAGGGAAACCAGATACCCGGTATGCCGATTGGATCGAGTACCTCGCCGCCAAACGTGACCGCGACGATCGAAACCATCGTGACCAGTGCCAGAGTGCGCATCGGTCCGGAGCGTACGATGCGCGCGCCGACCACGACGAGCAACGTGATCGAGGCGAGCCGGCTCAGGCTCATCACCAGAGGAGCGGGGGTGAACGCGCCGAAGAGTTGAGCCACCGCCAGCCCTGCAGCCAGGACATCGATGCTTCGGCGCGGACGCGCGCCCCACCGGTTCCACGCCATCGTCCAGGCGGCGAGCGCCGGGATCCACATCACTTTCGCGAGCCACGAATACGTCGGCAGGTCCAGCAGGTCGGTCCACGCGCCGATCGCGTTGTTGAGGCGACGGGCCGCCGTCAGCGCTAACGCGATGCTCGCGAAGACCAGGAAACCCTTCTGGCTGCTGCGGGACCAGCCCCATACCATGAGGACGATGACCGCGCACATCGCCAGCGGCTCGACGGCATCGACCACGTAACCCGCGATCGTGCGTTGCCAGTGCGCGTGTTGCAGCGCATCGCTGACGGGTCGCGGAGCCAGCGTGGGCGGGGTGTGCATGCCGCCGCCGTCTGCGCTGGACGCGGATCTCGGGATCATGAACGCGCGGACGGCGAGGACGCCGCGACTACCTGCCGCTGCCGCAGGAAGCGCGAACCGCAGCGGCCGCGTGCCGACGACACGTGGATGTGCACCGAGCCTGCCCGATCCACCGAGCAGGCGCCCGTTCCAGTAGATCTCGTAGCCGTCCTCGACGAGCGTCGGCCCGAGGATATCCCACGACGCAGCTCCGGCCGGCACGTCCACCGCGCGCCGGTACCACGCGTACCCGGTGTAGCCCGGATGGCCATGCGCCATCCATCCGCCGACGTAATCGGGCAGGCCCACATCGCCGTCGTGGCTTCCCGGCGCGGCGGTCAGGTCGATCGTCTCCCAATCGCTATCGTCCGTGCTGGCGTCCGCCCAGCGGGGATCATCGCCGGTATGGAACCGCCAGGAGCCGTTGAGCAACGTCGCCGTGGCGCGTTGCTCCGGCGGATCAGGACGGCTGCCGACCGCGAGGTCGACGCTCACGATGGTCAGGGTGGCGAGCGTCGCTAAGGCGATGACGACCATCAGCCTGCGTTGCGATGGCGGCAGTTCGGACATACCCGTGATCAGGCTGGCTCGAGGCGCCGCGAAGCGCGCGGGTGAAAGGGAGCGGCCACCAGAGGTAGAAGTTCGGCAATACTGCAGGCGCTGTCGAGGACTTCCTCAATATCTTGCCGTTTGGCGACAGCCGCACAACCGCGCCGCCGACGTCCCTGTATTACTGCGCAGGCTCGACAGCCTCCACGATGAGGTCGATCTCCACGCACGCCCCGAACGGCACCTGCGCGACTCCCACCGCAGTCCGCGCGTGCGTGCCTCGCTCGCCAAGGACTTCCACGAACAGCTCCGACGCGCCATTCGCTACCGCGTGCGGCTCCGTGTATTCCAATGTGCAGTTCACCATCACAAAGAGGCGTACGAGGCGCCGGACATTCTCCAGGTCCCCGAGCGCCACTCGCATCGTGGCGAGCAACTCGATGGCGATGCCACGCGCAGCCTGCTTGCCCTCGGCGGTGGTGACCTCTTGACCCAGCTTGCCGACCCAGAGCTGGCCGTCCTTCTTGGCGAGACGTCCCGAGAGGTAGAGCAGGTTTCCCGTCCTCACGAACGGCGCGAAGATGGGGACGTAGCCCGGAACGACAGGAGGCGCCTCGTCCGGCAACGTGATCTGCAACGCCTGCAGGCGTTCCTGGATCGAGGGCGTCATGAGTGCACCACGTCGAGGAGCCGGTCGATGTCGCGACCGGAGTTGAACAGGTGTGGCGATACACGAATCCGGCCTTCGCGCAGGCTCACGAAGACGTTCGCGCCAAGGAGCTTCTGGTGAAGCGTTGCGGTGAGCTCCGACGTCTCCGCGACGAAGCAGCCGTACGGACCTCGCTGCGCAGGATCGAGTGGACTCGCCGGCACGAGACCCTG
>JBDSTA010000274.1:0-6735 GCA_039928475.1 Gemmatimonadaceae bacterium
ACTCCATCGTCGACCTGATGAAGCTCGTGGGCATGGACAACAGCCTTGCCCAGCGCAAGGCACTCGCCACGGAGCTCGGCTACACGGGCGACATGAACGACAGCGCGCCCATGAACATCTGGCTGCACAAGGAAGTCATGCGAAAGATGGCCGAGAATGGTGGCAAGGTCCCGGCGAACATGCTCGACTGACGAAGGGCGGCGCGCGCTGACACGACGTCGTCGCGCGCCGTGTCAGAATGCTGCCAATTCGCGTCGCCGTTCGTGTGAGCGGCGGCGCGTCGTCGTAACTTCGGGCACATGCGCGCATTCGCGATCGCCATCTTGCTCGTCACAGTGCGGACGGCAACTGCCCAGCACCTCGACTACTCGAAGGTCGTCGTCTCGACGACATCGCTCCGATCCGGCGTGTACATGCTGCAGGGCGCGGGGAGCAATGTCGTCGTGTCGGTGGGCAACGACGGAGCGTTCGTGGTCGACGACGAGTTCGCGCCGCTCTCCGACCGCCTGCTCGCCGCAGCGCGCAAGGTGCGCGACGTACCTGTGCGCTACGTCGCCAACACGCACTGGCACAGCGATCACACCGGCGGGAACGCGAACATGGTGCGCGCGGGTGCGACGATCATCGCACACGAGAACGTGCGACGCCGCATGACGACTCGGCAGGTGATCGAGATCGAGCACGACACGACGCCCGCGTCGCCCGCGTCCGCGCTGCCAACGCGAACGTTCGCGCGCCGGAGCGGAATGCGCTTCAACGGCGACAGCATCGTGCTCCTGCACGTGCCCCGCGCGCATACCGACGGCGATGCGATCGTCGTCTTCCGCACGGCGAACGTCATCGCGACCGGCGACATCTGGCTCAACGGGAGCTATCCGTACATCGATGTGTCCACGGGCGGCTCGCTCGCGGGCACGATCGCCGCGGTCGATCGCGTGCTCGCGCTGTCGAACGATTCGACGAAGCTCGTGCCCGGCCACGGCGACGTGGGCACGCGCAGGCAGCTGCGCGAGTATCGCCACATGCTCGTGTCGCTGCGCGATCGCGTGGCGCCACTCGTCGCGCGCGGGATGACGATCGAGCAGGTCATTGCCGCGAAGCCACTGGCGAGCCTGGATGCGCGGTGGGGACAGTCCTTCATCCCATCGGAGCTCGCCCTGCGAATCGTATATGCGAACCTGGCGCAATCACGGAAATGAAAAAGGCGGCGGGCGTGGAGCGCCCGCCGCCTCTTCACTCAACTCATCGCCTTTACGGAACGATCGCCCGGCCGCGTGACGGAAGTGCCACGGGCTCGGGCGGCCGCGGCAGCTTCTCGTCGCGCTGCGCTGCCTGCCACGCAAACGCGGCCACGACCGCCGAGTTGAACTTCATGTCGTCCGGGATGAGGCGCTCGTATACGTCCTGGTTCGTGTGGTGCGTGACGTTGCCGTAGTCGAGCGGATCCTGGATGAACTGGAAGCCCGGCAGGCCGACGCCGATGTAGGACAGGTGATCCGTACCGCCCGTGTTGCTGATCGTCGTCGTCTTCATGCCCATGTCCCTGAAGGGCGCCATCCACGCGTCGAAGATCGGGCGGTTGGCCTCGATGCCCTGGAGGTACACGCCACGAATCTTGCCGCCGCCGTTGTCCACGTTGAAGTACGCGGCGAGCTTCTTCTGCTCGGGCAGGACGTGGAATCCGAGCGTGTCCACCGTGCCGAAGTGCTTCGCGACGTACGCGCGCGAGCCCATGAGGCCCTGCTCCTCGCCCGTCCACAGCGCGATGCGAATCGTGCGGCGCGGATTGAGGTTGAGCGTCTTCAGCAGGCGCATTGCCTCCATCATCGTTCCCGAGCCCGCGCCGTTGTCCGTGGCGCCCGTGCCCGAGTGCCACGAGTCGAAGTGCGCGCCGATCATCACGACTTCGTCCTTCAGTGCCGGATCCGTTCCCGGAATTTCGCCGATGACGTTGAAGGAGCTCGAGTTCTCCGGGTAGAACTTGTTCTGCATGTTGAGCTCGAGCGTGACGGGAATGTTCTTCTCCGCCATGCGCGCGATGCGCCCGTAGGACTCCTGCGAGACGTGCACCGTCGGGATGCGCGCGACTCCCTTCACGCGCGACGCGCCGTTGTTCGTGCCGATGTCACCGCCCGTGTGGCTGGCGTCCGGCAGCATCACTGCGCCGACGCCTTCCTTCACGAACCAGCGCACCACGCCGGTATCGGCCACGCTCACGCCGCCGCGCGCGCCGAAGCGCGGCGCCACTGGCTGCCCGGTTGCCGCCGCGCGTGACGCTGCGGCCGTCGAGTCGCGCGCGACCTGCCGCTCACACACCGCGGAGAGCGCAGGGGGCGTCCCGCCGCCGCGCCCAGGAAACCCACCACGTCCACCCTGCGGCTGCGCCGCCGACATCACGGCGAGCGTGGAGTCGGAGTAGCGCGTCGCCGTGGCCGCGAAGGCGCTCACCGGCCGGCTCAGCGGCGGCGTCAGCATCACGAAGGAATTCCTGAGCTTCCCGGCATAGAGCTGCCTGAGCTCATCCGTGCAACCGGCCTTCACCATCACGGCATTGCCCTTCACCGTGCCGGCGGTACTCCCCGACCACGCCTGCGGTACCGCCCCGACGATGAAGGACACCGGGGACGTCGCGACGAAGGAGAACTTCTGGCTCTCCCAACCCAGCCCAGCGGGGGTGTCCCAGGTCTCCGTGTGGACGTTGGAGAGTCCCCACTTCTTCATCTCGCCCATGGCCCAGTTGCCAGCGCGAATGGTGTTGGGGGACCAGGTGAGCCGAGGTCCGTAGACGTCCGACAGCCAGCTCATGATCTCCATGACCTGCGGGCGGGCCATCTCCTCGGCCTTGATCTGCTCGATGGTGGCGACGTCCACCTTCTCCTGCGCGGAGAGGGGCGCGGCCACGGACAGAAGCGCCGCGGCGGTGGCCAGGCGACGCAGGGATTGCGGGACGGACGATGACGTCATGAATTGACTCCAGCGGGTCTGTGTAGGCGAGCATGAGAGATTGTCGCCCGGCCCCGCCCCCGTCAACCGTTTTTCGGACCTGGTTGTCCCAGTGGCACGCATGGAAACGGAACGAATCCCCACCCTGGAGCGAGCCCACCAGCTCGAGGCCCAGCGCACGCTCGTAGAGCGTGCGCGGCAGGGTGACGCGTCCGCCCAGCGCACGCTGTACGAGACCCACGTCGACCGGATCTTCCGGCTGACGTACCGGCTCGCCGGTTCGGAGCAGATGGCACGGGAGCTCACGCAGGACACCTTCGTCCGCGCGTTCGCCTCCCTCGACGGCTTCCGCGGCGATTCGGCGTTCGGCACCTGGCTGCACACCATCGCGGTATCGGTCACGCTGAACGAGCTGAAACGGCAGAAACGGAACAAGGCGCGAGAGGCGCCGCTCGACGAGGCCCTCACGATGACACGCGGCTCACCGCTCTCGGATCCGGTGCTCAGGGAGAAGCTCATGACGGCCGTGAACGCGCTGCCAGAGGGATGCCGGACCGTCTTCATGATGCACGACGCAGAAGGCTACACGCACGAGGAGATCGCCGAGGCGCTGGGCGTGACGCCAGGAACATCGAAGGCCCAGCTGTCGCGCGGACGAGCCAAGCTCCGCATCGCACTCGCGGAGTTCGCACAGGAGTGGAGAACATGATCGACTACATGAATCCGGACGACGACGACATCATCCTTCCCGACGACCCACAGTTCGACGCGTGGATCGAGCGGGCGGCGCCGATGCTGAACGTGCCGCCGGCGACGCCGCGCGGGGACATGTGGGACGCGATCGTCGCGACGCAGGCTGCGACGGCCAGTCCCGTGACCGGGGTCATTCCGTTCCGCCGCTCCGTGCGCCGCTGGGCCATCCCGGCGTCCATCGCGGCCGCCCTGCTGCTTGGCATCGCGATCGATCGCGCGTATTTCCGCACTGCGGCGCCGGAGCGCGTAGCTGTCACGGTACCGACCTCTGGTTCGAGCGCGGCTCCGGAGCGGACGTTCGACAGCCCTACGCCGTACGTCGCAACCGGCGCGGCGAAGCCCAGTCTCGGTGCGGAGCAACTCCGCCGCACGCCGTCCGCGCCAACCGTCGGTGAAGTTGCCAGGCCCGCCGACGAAGCTCCAGGGAAGCCACAAAAATCCGACCTGTACCGCCTGGCCGCGGTACAGACGCTTTCCCAGGCCGAAGCGTTCCTCACCGCGTACCGCGCCAGCGGCGTCGCCGAGCGCGACCCGCAGGCGGCGAAGCAGCTCGGGGCCTGGGGACGCGAGGTGCTGAGCAGCACGCGACTGCTCATCGACTCGCCCGCGGGAGACGACCCCGCACTTCGCTCGCTGTTCAACGACCTCGAGGTCGTGCTCGTGCAGATCATCCGTCTCTCCGGCACGCCGCTCGATGCGAGCGAGCGCGCGCTGATCGACGATGCCCTGAGGAGCCACGACCTCCTTCCACGCATCCGCACCGCGGTTCCTGCCGGCGTCGCCGGCGCCGCGACTGATAACTGAGGACCAGGAACATGACCTTCAAGCGACTGCTGTACATGGGAGCGCTGACGCTCCCCGCCGCGTTCACCATGCCCGCGACGCAGGACACCACGCGCCTCGCGCGTGTCGCGATCGTCGCAGCCGAGGAAGCGCCCGTCGCCGAGCGCCCCGCGGACGCGTGGGCCCCCGCCGACCCGGCCGACTCGCTCTACCGCGCAGGCCAGCGCGCCATCAGCAACGAGGAGTTCCGCAAGGCGGCGAACATCTTCGCGGAGATCGCGAAGAAGTATCCGCGCTCCGAATACGCGGCCGATGCGTCCTACTGGCGCGGCTTCGCGCTCTACAGGATCGGCGGCGAGGAGGAGCTGCGCGAGGCGCTGGGCGAGTTCGAGTCGCAGCAGCAGCGCTTCCCGAATGCGCGCACCACCGGCGACGCGCGCACGCTCGCCGTCCGCGTCCGCGGCGCGCTCGCCCGGATGGGCGACGCGAACTCCGCGGCGTCGGTGCAGAGCCAGGCGTCGAAGAGCGGCGACTGCGGCGACGTCGAGATGCGCACCGCGGCACTCAACGCACTCATGCAGATGGAATCGCAGACGGCGGTCCCCATCATCAAGGAAGTCCTCAAGAAGCGCGAGTCATGCTCGGCAGACCTTCGCAAGCAGGCCGTCTTCATCCTGTCGCAGCACAAGTCGTCGGAGACCGAGGCGATCATGGTGGACGTCATCAAGAACGACCCGAGCCGCGCGGTGCGCGAGCAGGCGGTGTTCTGGATGGGCCAGCTCGATTCCGACGTCGCCGCCGCGGCGCTCGAGAACGTCATCAACACGTCGACTGACGACGACCTGCGCGGCAAGGCGATCTTTGCCATCTCGCAGATGAACGGTTCGCGGAGCCGCGCGATCATTCGGCGCGTTGCCGAGTCGAACAGCTCGTCGCGCCGGATGCGCGAGCAGGCGATCTTCCAGATCGGCCAGAGCGCGTCCGCGGAGAACGCCGATTTCCTGCGCAGCCTCTTCGGCAAGCTGAAGGGCGACGGCAACGAGGCGCTCCGCAAGCAGGTGCTCTTCTCGCTGTCGCAGATGCAGGGCTTCGGCAACGCGAAGTGGCTGCTCTCCGTCGCGATGGATCGCTCGGAGACGGACGAGGTGCGGGGCCACGCACTCTGGACGGCAGGCCAGAACGGTGTGTCGGGCGCGGACCTCGTCGCGCTGTACGACAAGCTCACCGATGCGCCGCTCAAGGACAAGCTCATCTGGGTGCTCTCCGAGTCGAACGATCGCGTGGCGTCGGACAAGCTCGTGCAGATTGCCCAGAAGGACCCGGACCGCGAGATGCGCAAGAAGGCGATCTTCTGGCTCGGCCAGAAGAACGACCCGCGCATCCGCCAGATCCTCCTCGACATCATCAAGGGTGAGTGACGTGCGCGCTCACATCTCCACTCTGCTGCTCGCCGTCACGTCGCTCGACGCGGCGGCCCAGGGCACCATCACGTCGCGCGTCGCCCAGGCACCGAACGGTGTCGTGCACCTCCAGTACGATGGCCGCGCCGGCGTCTGCGGCAACGGGCGCGACATGGTCGGTTACCGGAACTCGTACTTCGCGCGCAACATGCAGTCGTACGGCACGTGGCACGACGCCAAATGCGTTCCCGGCCCGCTGCGGGTGACGCTCAGCGTCGCCGGCGGGCAGGTGACGCGCGTGCAGACGCAGGTCGGCGGCACGTGGCCGGATGCCGAGGGGCGCGTGACCGACCTGGGCACGGTGCAGCCGCGCGACGCGTCCGCATACTTCTTCTCGCTCGTGCCGCTCCTGGAGACGCAGGGCGGCAAGGATCGGCTCCTCCTGCCCGCGGTGCTCGCGGAAGACGCTCCCATCATCGCGCCGCTGCTGGCGCTCGCACGCGACGACGCGCGCGAGACGAACACGCGTCGCGACGCGATGCACTGGCTCGGCCAGCTCGGCGACGCGAGCGTCGTGGCGCCGCTCGTCGGCTTCGCGAAGTCCGACACGAATGACGACGACACCGGGAAGTCCGGCAGGAAGAGCCTCGCGACGGCGGCACTCGCAGCGCTGAGCATGATCGAGGGCGACGTCGGCATCCCGGCGCTCATCGATCTCGCGCGCTCCGGCAGCACCGTCGTCCGTCGCGACGCGGTATTCTGGCTCGGCCAGACCGACGACCCGCGTGCGCGCGCAACGCTGCACGCCGTCATCGAGAACCGTGAGGAGCAGGAGCAGGTGCGCTCGCACGCGATC
>JBDSTA010000275.1:0-44873 GCA_039928475.1 Gemmatimonadaceae bacterium
GCCCAGGTCTGCTCGACGTCGAGCACGCCCTGCCACACCCCCGCGAAGGCGTGGCCCACCTCCGACGGAAGCTTCGACACGTCGAAGCCCTGCGACTTCGCCACCCAGAACGGCGGCTCGACCGACGAGCCCGCGGCGCGGTACACCGACTTCACGTCGTTGAACACCGTGTTCGCGTTGTACGTGTGCACGTAGATGCCGGGCTTGAAGCGCGCGTCGGCGAGCACCGTGCGCACCCACGCCTTGTAGTAGTCGCGCATCGCCTGCTGGAGCACATCCATGCGCTCCAGGTCGAGGAAGATCGTCGTGCCGTTCTTGAATCCATCGGCGGCGGTCTTGTCCACGGCGTCGAGCCCGTCCTGCACGCCGCGCGCGGCGGTCACGAAGTCCGCGTTGCAGGTCGCGCCGGGCTGCGGCGGCGGTGCGCGGCGCAGCACCGTGCTCGTCACCGTGCGCCACACCGTGCGGCGCTTGCTCCCCGTTCCGATGCGCTGCTTCACGCGCTTGCTCACCTGCACGGGCACGAGGTGCGGCGCGCCGGGCTTGCGGCCCCACGTCTGCTGTCCGACGTAGACGACGGCGAGTCCGTAGCCCATCCGTGTGAGCGTGTCGCGCTTGCCGGACCATCCCTCGTCGGGATGACAGGGTGCGGGGAGGTAGTAGCCGGTCCACTCGTACGGCGCGCCGCCGGTGCGCCATGCGAGCATGGCGCGGTCGCCCGGATACGTGCCCGTATCGAAGCCCAGGTATCCCGTCTTCACGCCCTCGGCGAACAGTGCGTGCTGCCCTGTGGCCGCCGCGGCGATCTGCGCGACGTCCGCGGACACCTCGGCGACGGACGTGCTGCCGCAGGCCGAGGCGAGGCCGAGGAGCATCGCGGCGAGCAGGGCGCGAGGGGGCATGGCGTTGATACACTGCACGCCTTTCAGGGGTGCGAGAAACGGGCCGGGCCACATTGGGTAGCAGGCTGTGGCGTACGCCTACGCACTCTTTTTGCACCGCTAACGCTGGTTCATCCCAGTCCGCCCGCACCACCACCGTTTGGAGGTCAAATGCTACGCCGTGCTTTGCGCTGCACCCCCGCCCTTGCTCTGTGCGCTTCCGCATTCGTCGCAGGGTGTGGCAAGGACAACAAGGCGGCCGACAGCGCCCGTGTCGCCGACTCCATCGCCGCGGCGACGCCCGCACCCGCTCCGGCGCCTGCGCCGCCGACCCTCACCGACGCGAACATCGCCGCGATCCTCGATGGCGCCAACGCCACCGACAGCTCCGCTGGCGCCGTCGCGGTGGCGAAGGGCACGAGCGCGGACATCAAGAGCTTCGCGAAGGACATGATGCGCGATCACCACGCGCTGCGGAAAGCGGGTCAGGATCTCGTGAAGAAGCTGAACGTCACGCCCGAGCTGCCGGCCGGCGACAACAGCGCCGCCACCGCGGCGGCATGGATGGACACGCTCAATGCCACGGCGAAGGGCGCGGACTTCGACAAGAAGTACATCGAGCATGAAGTCGCGTACCACACGGCGGTCCTCGCGACGGCCCAGGCGGCACTCGGCGCGGCGCAGAACCAGGAGCTCAAGGACCTGATCACGAAGGCGGCGCCGAACATCCAGGCGCATCTCGATCACGCCAAGTCGATCGCGGGGAAGATGTAACGGATCGTCGTTCAGTCCGGCTTGGAACTTGTAATAAGCGAGCGCCCGGCACTTCGCCGGGCGTTCGGCATTCTGGACCGAAAGGAGATCGGATGGGAACCTCGACGTTGGAGGGAAGTGGCGGGCACGAGCGCCAGCGAAGCGAGCGGACGACGGTGCTCGTGGATGGCTCGAACGTCGCGCACTCGAGCGAGGGCGAGAGGGCGCGGCTCTCGAACATCATCGCCGTGTGCGACAAGCTGCGCGAGGAGGGATACGAGGCCCTCATCCTCGTCGACGCGGCGCTCCGCCACCAGATCGACGACCGCACCACCTACGAGCGCATGGTGGACGCGGGCGAGATCCGGCAGGCCCCGGCGGGCACGGATGCCGACTACTTCATCCTGGCGTTCGCGCGGGAGCTGGACGCGTCCATCGTCTCGAACGACCGGTATCGCGACCGCCAGAAGGCCTTCCCGGACGCGGCGAAGCGCCTGATCCGGTTCATGGTGATCAAGGGGGAGGTGGTCCTTGAGCGGCGCACGGGCCACCGGGACGACTGAGGCCCCATTCGCGGTGTGGCGCGAAGGGGGCCCGGGTCATTACCTTTCCTGCATTCGTCAATCGTGGCGCAAACTACGAGAATCCCCTGATCCCATTGTGATGTAGGGACAGAGGTTCCCGGACGACAAGAGGACACTCGGCGCGCACCGTACCCTTGCTGCGCCGATGTCGTCAAGGAAATACGCGTACGCCGCGGATTGCGTTGATCCGCCCCCGCCGAAAGAGCCGCCCGAGCACCCGTTCCTCGAGTTCCCCCACCGATGTACGAGACGACGACGGACGTTCCCGCCCTTTCACTGGTCATCCCCGTGTACAACGCGGCTGACCAGCTTCCGGCCACGCTCACCGCGGTGGACGGGTTTGCCTCGCGGTACCCCGGCGTCGTGGAAGTGCTGTTCGTTGACGACTGCTCCACCGAGGTGGAGACGCAGGCCATCCTCGAGGACTTCACGCGCCAGCGCGGCTACGCGCGGCTGCTTCGCAACCCGCAGAATCGCGGCAAGGGGTACTCGGTCACGCGCGGGATGCTCGCCGCGCGCGGCGTGCATCGCGTCTTCACGGATGTGGACCTCGCCTACCCGCTCGACGAGGTGCACAAGATCGTGCAAGAGCTGCGCTCCGGGTCGGACGTGGCCATCGCGTGCCGCGTGCTGCCGGAGTCGCGCTACCTCATGAGCCCGAGCTTCTTCCACTACCTGTACACGCGCCACCTCATGAGCCGCGCGTTCAACAAGGTGGTGCAGACGTTCCTGCTGCCGGGCATCCTCGACACGCAGGCGGGCCTCAAGGGCTTCACGGCGGACGCGGCGACGAAGTGCTTCGCGCGCACGACGATTCCCGGCTTCGGCTTCGACATCGAGTGCCTGTACGTCGCGCAGCAGATGGGGCTGTCGATCAAGCAGACGGCGGTGAACTTCCGCTACGACGACGAGCCGACGACAATGCGCTTCGCGAGCGACAGCCGGCGGATGTTCCTGGATATCTGGCGCGTGAGGACGAACGCATGGCGGGGGCGGTACGCCGCGGGTCGCGGGACGTTCACGTTTCCGTCCGAGGACAGCTGGATCCCGGGTGTACATACGCCGGCGCACGGCATTCCCGCTCTTCGCTGACGTACAGGACCGCTCGCTGCGCTCGCTGAGACCGCGGCGCTTCGCGCTCGCTGTGAGATCGCACGGCGCTGCGCGCGTGCTCAGAGACCGCGTCGCGCTTGGCGCGGCGCTGCGGGCCAACGTCCGCTCGCTTACAGCGAGCGCAGCGAGCGGTCTCATAGCGCGCGCGGAGCGCCGCGCGGTCCCACAGCCAGCGCGCAACGCGCGCGGCGATCCATGAGCAAGGCGCGCAGCGCCGAGCGGTCTCGAATCGTCATCAATGCCGACGATCTCGGCTTCGCACCCGGGGTCAATCGAGGCATCCTCGAGTGCCACCTCGCCGGCACGCTGTCCTCGGCCTCCATCATGGTCACCGCGCCCGCGTTTCACGAGGCCGTCGCGCTCGTGCACGAGCGGATGCCGAACCTCGGCGTCGGGCTGCACTTCAACCTGCTCACCGGCAAGCCGCTCGCCGTCGTCCCCTCGCTCACCGATCCCGCGACGGGCGAGTTCCTCTCGCTCGGCAAGCTTGCGGCGCGCGCGATGACCGGGCGCGTCAGCGCTGCCGACGTACGGCGCGAATGCGATGCGCAGCTCGCTGCGCTCGCGAAGACGCGCATCGCCATCACGCATCTCGACAGCCATCGTCACACGCATGCGCTGCCCGGTATCCTCGCGCCCGTGCTGGCGAGCGTGCGTGCGGCGCGCGTGAAGGTCGTTCGTCGTCCGGTCGACGTGCCGAACCCGCGCGAGCCCATGACGGCGGTGAAGATGTTCGTCCTCCGCACATCCTGGGACGCGGCGTCCGCGTCACTCGGCGACGACGACCGCGAGTTGATCGCGCGCTCGCCGGCCTTTCGCGGCATTGCGCTGCAGGGGCAGGCCGACGTGAAGCAGCGGCTGCTCGCGCTGCTCGACGAGGTGCGCGGTGGCACCGAGATCATGCTGCATCCTGGCTACGACGACGCCGTGCTCGCGGCGCAGGATCCGTATCGCACGGAGCGCGAGCGCGAGGTGCTGGCGCTGACTTCTGTCGAGGTCAAGGAGCGCGTACGGCGCGGGGACATCAAGCTCGTGCGCTTCGACCAGCGCTGAGCCTATCGCGCCAGCGTAGCGCGCGGCCCGGTGGATGACCGCGCTCCCGCGGTGGTCCGTCACTCCACGACCTTCCCCTTCGCCGTCGCGCGCTCGAACCGCTCGGTGAGGTGGTCGACCTTCCGGTGAAGCTGCGCGACCTCGAGCTCGGAGCGCAGGTTGACCTGGTAGTCGAGGTCCGCCTTCAGCCGGTCCTTCATCGACTGCCTGTTCTGGCTCATCATGATCACGGGCGCCTGTAGCGCCGCGGTCATCGAGAGGAAGAGGTTGAGGAGGATGTAAGGGAAGGGGTCGAGCGGGCGCGTGAGGATCAGGATGCTGTTCGTGATCATCCACGCGACGAGGAACGTGCAGAAGAGGACGATGAACGTCCACGAGCCTCCGAAGGTCGCGACGCGATCGGCGATGCGATCGCCGAGGCTCATCTGCTCGTCCTCTTCCGCGTTGAGGTTGCGCGCGGCGCCTGTGCGGAGGAGGACGTCCGTGGAGCGAATGCGCTGGCCCATCACGCGCAGGAGGTCGAGGGCAACGTGTGGGTGACGCTGCACGAGGGCGAGCAGCTGTTCGCGGTCGAGCGAGAGCGCTTCGGTGCCCTCGACGGCAACCGCCGAGGCCGTCCTTGGTTCGCCGTCGAGGAGTGAGATCTCGCCGAACACGTCGCCGCGCGCGGCCTCGGCGAGGACGATCTTCTCGCCGGTGTCGCTGGTGATGAAGACGTCGACGCGGCCGCTGGTGACGAGGAAGAGGTCGTCGCCGGGCTCGCCGGCGTAGAAGATGGTCTCGCCGACGTCGAATGAACGTTCCTCGAAGAGGCCGGCGAGGGTGCGGCGCTCTGCGTCGTCGAGAAAGCGGAAGATCGAAACGTCGGCGAGCAGGGACAGTTCGATGGGCATCGTTCCCCGAGGACTGGTTGTCTCGGGCCAAAGCTGCACCGCGAGGGCTCACCTTCGGAAGAGCGGTCGTCGCTAGAGCGTCGACTCCATCGAGGCGCGCCGAACGCTCCACAGCCTCCTCTGCAGCTCCACCCACAGCAGGATCAACGGCACCGTCTTGAACCTGTAGGGGTCGAAGAACGACTTCTGGATTGCGCGCGGCATCGCGTCCGACGACGCCAGCACCGTGCACACCACCACGAACGCGAACAGCACCCACTCCCATCGCGTCGGTCGCTGGAGCATCGCGAACCAGATGGCTGCGCCCGCCACGCCGATCACGAACGTCGGGCTCTCCGACTGGTGATTGAAGATCACGCAGAACACCAGCACCGAGCAGAGATACAGCAGGCGAAACGTCCAGTCCGCGCGCATCGCCGCGCGCACGACGACCGGCGCCACGAGCGTCAGCACGCCGAGCAGCTGGATCGGCCAGTTGGGCCAGCCCCGCTTCAGCACGAGCTCGAGCATCTGCATCACCGTGAAGCCGCGGTCGAGCGCGTCCTTCGACTCGATCGCGCGCCACGAGGCATACTGCGCCATGAGCGTGTGCGCCGGCGTCACGAGCAGCGGGAGCGCGACCAGCAACGCGAAGCCGATCGCCACCGCGAGCGCGACGCGCACCTTGTGCGGATGGAAGATCGCGAAGCTGATCCCCGCGAACGGGAACACCTTGATGATCGCGCCGACGTTCGCCGCCATGCTGCCGAACGTCATGCGATGCCGTTCGTACGCCGCGAAGGTGACGATGATGAGGGCGGTCACCAGCGCGTTGCTCTGCACGTTCTGGAGCGAGCCGAGCATGTCGAGGAACACGATGGCGCGCGCGACCAGCGCGCCGCGCCGGCCAAGCACCATCCCCATCGTCACCCAGAGGGCGCCGGCGTTCAGCGCATTCCACAGCAGCATGGAGAGCGCGAGCGGCAGCACGGCGAACGGAAGGAACAGCAGCGCGAAGCTCGGGCTGTACTTGTAGAAGTCGAAGTGCAGCGTGGGGTAGGCGGCGTACAGGTCCTGCCCGTGCAGCAGGTGCAGCGATGCGGCGCGGAAGATCAGGAAGTTGTTGTTCTGGTGCGTGATGCCCTGCTGGATGGTCGCCACCATCACGGCGGCCGCCCACAGCACGACCACCAGCACCTCGGCTCGGCGCATGTTGCGGGTCATGGCACCCAAGGTAACGGCGCGACGCGGGCTCACGGCACCGGTCATGCCAAGTGCAGCGGGGATGACGACTTCACTCCACCCGCCCGGTGATGCCCTCCAGGTCATCCTGCTGGACATCGACGGCACGTTGATCGATTCGAACGACGCGCACGCACGCGCATGGGCGGGCGCACTTGCCGAACACGGCTATGTCGTGCCCTTCGAGCAGGTGCGCCCGCTCATCGGCATGGGCGGCGACAAGATCCTCCCCATGCTCGCGGGACTCGATGCCGAGAGCGGCGAGGCGGAGCGCATCGGGAAGTCTCGCGGGAAGCTGTTCCGTGAGGTGCTGCCGTCGCTTCGGCCCACGCGCGGCGCGCGTGAGATGCTCGTCCTGCTCCAGGACGAAGGCTTCGAGCTCGTGGTGGCGACGTCCGCGCAGGCGAGCGATGTGAGGGCGACGCTCGAGCAGGCCGGCGTCGCGGACCTGATCGACGACGCGGCGTCGTCCGGCGACGCGAGCGCCTCGAAGCCCGATCCGGACATCATTCGCGCCGCGCTGCGGAAGGCCAAGCGCTTCGCGGCGAATGCGCTCCTCATCGGCGACACGCCGTACGACATCGAGGCCGCGCAGCGCGCGCGGGTGTCCACCATCGCGCTGCGCTGCGGCGGCGGGTGGAGCGACGAGCAGCTCGCCAACGCCATCGCGATCTACGACGATCCTGCCGACCTCGTCGCCCACTTCGCGACGTCGCCGCTCAACGTGCGTGCGTGACCATCCGCATGCCGTGCTTCGCGCGCAGTGTGACGATGGGCTGCGGCACCACAGGATGTCCTGCGGCGAGCCGCAGCTTCCACCTGCGCGCGATGGTCGCGAGCGCGAGGATCGCCTCCATCCAGGCAAACTGTTCGCCGATGCACACGCGTGTGCCGGCGCCGAAGGGGAAGTAGGAGAACTTCGGGCGATCGGGTGACGTCGCGCTCCCGCCCGCGAGCCAGCGCTCCGGCATGAACCGCTCGGCGTCGGGCCACCAGCGGGGATCGCGGTGCACGATCCACTGGCTCATGAGCACGATGGTGCGCGGCGCGACCGTGAAGTCCCCGATCCGGTATTCGTCGAGCGCGCGACGACCGACGATCCACGCCGGCGGGTAGAGACGCAGCGATTCCGCGATGACGGCGCGCGTGTACGGCAGGCGCGCGACGTCGTCGGCGCCGAGTGGCGCGTCGCCGAACGCGTCGAGCTCGCTGTGGAGGGCAGCTTCGGCGTCCGGGGACTGCGAGAGGAGGTAGAACGTCCACGCGAGCGCGTTGGCCGTCGTCTCATGGCCCGCGAGGAGCAGCGTCATCGCCTCGTCGCGCAGCTGGAGGTCGCTCATGCCCGTGCCGTCGCCCTCGGTGTCGTGCGCGAGGAGGAGCATCGACAGCAGGTCGCCGCGGTCCTCGGCGGACGCGCGCCGTTCGGCGATCATGCGATAGATCGTGGCGTCGAGCCGCTCGCGTCCGCGCCGGAATCGCCGCGCGGGTGGGATGGGCAGCTTCACGAGCAGCTCCCCGAATGGCAGCACGGAGAAGTTGAACACGGCGATCGCGGCGGAGAGCGCCTCGCCGATCTCGTGCGCCTCGTTCTCGATGTCGGCGTCGAAGAGCGTCTTGCCGACGACCGCGAGCGTGTATGCCGCCATCTCGCGCGACATGTCGAGCACGTCGCCGTCCTTCCAGTGCGAAGCGCGACGCTCGGCGTACGTCGCCATGGTCTCGCCGTAGGTGTTGATGCGCGCGCGGTGGAAGGCCGGCTGTGCGAGGCGGCGTTGGCGGAGGTGAAAGTCGTCCTCGCTCGTGAGCAGTCCGTCGCCGAGGAGGATCTTCGCGCGCTCGAGGCCGCGTCCCTTGTGGAAGCGCTTCGCGTGCGTGATGAACACGTCGCGGATGAGCTCCGGGTCGCTGAGGAGGACGATGGGCTGCCCGGCGATGTGGTACATCGCGATGTCGCCGAACCGTTCCTTGAGGCCTGGCATGAACTGCAGCGGGCGCGTCGCGGTGTGAAGGGCGAATTCGCCGGGGAAGCGCTGCGCAGGGCCAGGAGGAAGCATTGGATCAAGATACATGCGGACTGATTTCACTGACGGTTTGCGTGCGGCGGTCGTGAACTGACGGCTCGCGTGCGGCGTGCGGCGGTGGAGAACGGACGGTGGGCGTGCGGCGTGCGGCGGGACTTCGGCTCGTCATTCCGAGCGAAGCGAGGAACCTGCACCTGCACCTGCACCTGCACCTGCCACCTGCACTTCCAGCTGAACCGCCGCACGCCGCACGCAAACCGGCCCTTTCTGACATCCGACATCCGACATCCGACATCCGACCTCTGACGTCCAGGCACCACGAAGACCATAATTTGCCATGCCCGATAAGCACGGTGAGCACGACTGGCATCCAACGAATCAGATGGCCACCGTGCTCTCCTTGGTCTTTCCAAACGCCGCAGACAGGCCCGCCGAGGCCGACGCCCTCCGCATCGCGCTCGCGCAGCGCGGGGACGTGGACGCGTTCAACGAGATTTACCGGATCCACGCCGGCCGGGTGTACGCGTTGTGCCTGCGCCTCACCGCCGATACGGTCAAGGCACGGGAGCTCACGCAGGACGTGTTCGTCCGCGCCTGGGAGGCGCTGCCATCCTTCCGCGGCGACGCCAACCTCACCACCTGGCTGCATCGCATCGCCGTGAACGCGATGCTCATGCAGCGGCGATCGGAAAAGCGTCGCAGTGCGCGCATCACGCTCGCGGACGATGACGACGGCGACGAGAGACTGGAGATGCTGGAAGGAGTCGCGGCGCCACGGGACGTCGCGACGGCCATCGACCTCGAGCGCGCCGTGGCGGCACTCCCGCCGGGCATGCGACGGGCGTTTGTGCTCCACGACGTCGAGGGATATTCGCACGACGAGATCGCACGCATGACGGGCCTCGCCGCGGGAACGCTTCGCGCGCAGCTGCACCGCGCGCGCCAACTGCTGATGAAGGCACTGAGCCTATGACTGACAGACCGACACTCGACCAGCTCAGCGCCGAGCTGCCGCGCGACATCGCGCCGCCGGCGGACCTCTGGGCCGATATTCGCGCGGGCCTCGAGCCACGCGACGCCGTCGCGCTGCCGCGTACCGGCATGGCATTCCGCACCCGGCAGCTCATCGCCGCGGGACTCGTCGTCGCCGTCGCCTCATCGGCGATCACTGCGCTCGCGCTGCGCAACCGGGGCGCGACGCAACAGGCCGCGGAGGCCGCACCATCGCGGCCCGCCGCGCCCGAGCTGCCCGTCGTCCTCGCGAATGCGGAGCACGGCTATACGCGGAGCGTGGACGCGCTCCAGCGCACGCTCGACGAACGACGCGACTCGCTCGCGCCGAGCACCGTTGCCACGGTGGAGCGGAGCCTGCGCGTCGCGGACTCCGCCATCGCCGAGGCGCGCGCGGCACTCACGCAGGATCCGGCCAATCGTGCGCTCGCCGCGCTCTTCGCGTCGAACTACGAGCGGAAGATCGACCTGATGCGCCGCGCCACCGAGCTCGCCCCGCGCACATGAAGCGACTGTTGCTCGTTGCATTGCTCCCCGCCGTGGCCGGCGCGCAGCAGAAGGTGCTGCGCGGCCACTCGGCGAGTCCCACGGTGTCGGTGCGGCTCGTGGCCGCCGTCGGGGCCGTGCGCGTCGTCGGGTGGGATCGCGACAGCGTCGAGCTCACCGGCATGATCCCGAAGGGCGCGCGCGTTGCATTCGCGAGCGGTGCGCCCGTGGAGCTGCCGACCGGGATGAAGATGTACATCGAGATGCCGGACGATGCGCAGCCCCTGGACGGCTCACTTCAGCTGCGCGTGCCGAAGGGGGCGCGGGTGTGGGTGAAGACGGGAAGTGCGGCGATCGAGGTCACCGGCGTGACGGGCGGGCTCGACCTCAACGTCGTTGGAGGATCCATCACGGTGCACGGCTCGCCGCGCGAGTTGCGCGCGGAGAGCATGGATGGCAATGTCGTCGTGGACGGCTCACCCGAGTGGATGCGCGCGAAGACGGCCACGGGCGACATCACGCTGCAGGGCGGCCAGGACGTGGGCGCGTCCACGATCAGCGGCGCGATCCGCGCGAGCGGTGGCGAGGTGGAGCGCGTGAAGCTCGAGGCAACGAGCGGTGCGATCTCCTTCGCGTCGTCGCTCTCGCGAAGTGCACACGTGGAGCTCGAGACGCACAGCGGTCCGATCGACATCAGCCTTCCCGTCAAGTCGAGCCTCGACATCGACGTGTCCACCATCACGGGCGCGATCGACAACCTCTGGTCGAAGAAGCGGCCGGCCGCCGGCAGCGAGGGGCGTGGGATGACGCTCGCGACGTCGAGCGGCATGGAGGGAGCCCGCATCCAGGTGCGCAGCTTCAAGGGGACGGTTCAGTTGCGTCCGCGCTGAAGCGAGCTCGCGGGAACGGACACCACCGCGTGCCCTGACCGCGCGAGCAACTCGGCGGGGGCGTCCGCGAACAGCAGGAGCGCCGCAGCGAGGGCGGGCATGTCAGGGCGAGGCGTCGTCGTCGTGCCCCGGCGCGGCCGGCACGATCAGCAGCGAGCATTTCGCGTCACGCACGAGGTCCTGGCTCACGCTGCCGAGCAGCCAGCGCTCCATCCGGCCATGGCCGACATTGCCGACGGCGATCATGTCCGCGTGCATGAGCTCCGCATGGTCGGCAATCGCCGAGGCGATCGGCCGCCGGAGCTCGTGGTGAAGCACGACATGATCGACCGTGCAGTCATGGGCGCGAAGCACGCTGGCGTAGCGCTCGAAGGCGGCCGCGATGCCCAGCTCGTGGATGATTTGTGTGTTGTCGTCCGGATGGTATCCCGCGAGCGGTGGCACATAGGCCATCGTGATCTTTCCATGCGCGCGCATCACCTGCGCCGCGAAGTGCGCCGCGGCGACGCTCGCCGTGCTGAAGTCCATCGCGGAGAGCACGCGCGTCGGCAGCGTATCCGCCTCGCCCACGACGGCGAGCACGGGACGCCCCGCAACGCGGATGGTGGAGAGCGTCGTCTCGTCGTTCGTGATGCGATCAGCCCGGCTGTAGCGCCGCAGTCCCATGACGATGAGCGCGGCGTCGGCGGCGTGCGCCTCGAACGCGATGGTGCGCGCCGGGGTGCCGAAGAGGATGCGCGGCTCCCAGTCCACCTGTGCATCGACGATGTGCGAGGCGCGCCACTTGAGCGCGCGCACCTGGTCGTCGTACGTGCGCTCGCGCGAGACCTCGTCGGTGAACGCGAGCATCACGTCGAGCGGCGGCGGGATGAGGGACGGACGATCGTCGACGACGTGGAGCATCTCGACGAGTGCGCCGTGCCTGGTCGCGAGCTCCCACGCCACTTTCGTCGCGGCATCCGACGCCGGTGAGCCATCCGTGGCGAGCAGCACGCGGCGCCCGCGCAGGGATGGCAATCCGGCGTCGATCGTGGCGGCACCCGCCGTCTGGGTCGTACCGCATCGGCCGTCGCCGTCACACGGCTCGCCGGTCGAGGCGCAGACCGCGCCGCAGTTGGCGCCGTCCGCGGTGCTGGAGATGGGCAGGCTGCGGTCGACGATGCGCATATGGTTGCGGGATGAAGGTGACGTGAACTGCAGCTTGCGGATTGCGCGATCAGTCGGTCGTCATCGTCATCGTCACGAGCCCCGCGTCACGATCGCACACGAGCCGGGTGAGTGCGCCGCTCGCATCCGTGAATGCCGTGAGTCCCGTCACGTCCGTGAACTTCACGTTCAGCAGGTTGGATGGGCGCGAGGCATCAGCGAGCAGGATGGAGAGCTCGTTGGCCCCGACGTCGGGATCGAAGGAGACGGAGCGAAGCACGTAGTCCTGCGAGATGGAGCGGCCGCCGTGCAGCACGTCCGCCTCCACTCCCAGCCGCACGGGGCGTCCGGCGCACGACAGGGAAATGGCGCGGAGCTGTTCGGCCCAGCGGTCACGGCGCCACGTCTGGACGCCGGTCAGGACCTTGCTGAGCTGTTCCGTCACGGCCTCCGGCTGCTCCGGTGCGATCAGCAAGGGGCACGACACCGTCCGCAGCAGCGCCGACGACACGCTGCCGAGCATGAAGCGCTCGACGAGCGAGTGCGTGCGGCGGCGGCCGCAGGCGATGAGATCCACGTGATTGTGCTGCGCGTACGCCTGGATCACCGTGGCGGCATCCCCCCACAGGACCCGTGTCTCCACGGTGAAGCCAGGCAGTACACGCAGCTGCATACGGAAGCGATCGAACAGGTCGTCGCAGCGCACCTCGTAGCCATGACGGTCGGGCGGTTCCGGCAGGTCCGGCCGAACGTGCACGAGCGTCACGCGGCTGCCTTCCGACAACATGGGCAGCAGCGCGCGTGCGGCGCGGAGACTCGCGGGACCGAAGTCCACGGACACGATCGCATTCATGAACGAACCGGCGCGCGTGTCGCGCGGGACGACCAGCACAGGGCGGTCGGCGAGCCGCACGATCTGCAGTGCGCGCTCGCCGTACACGATGCGTCCAAAGGCATCGTGGCGCCCCGTGCCGACGACGATCACGCGCGCATCCACTTCCCGTGCACGCTCGGTGATCATGGGGGCGGCGGGGCCGTCGAGCACCGCGACCCTCGATGTCAGCGCGCCGTCCGAGTGGGCATCGAGCGCCGCGCGCATGCGCGCGGTGATCGACGCGACTTCCTCCTCGTAGTAGCGCATCGGAAGGGGGGGCGCCCCCGCCGAGACGGCGAGGGCGTCGTTCTGCTCCAGGACACTGACCACGTCGAGCTCGCGTTCCTCGCGCCGCGCCAGCCAGCGCGCGACGGCGAGTGGTGCATCCGTTCCGTCAAAGGGCTTCGTCGCGAGCAGGATCGGTCCCTCTTCGATACGCTTCCGGGTCAGTCCCTGCGCTGCGACGGACGGGCGAGTCATCGTGGTCGGTGTCATGGCCCTGATCTCCAGTGATAGGCTTAGAAGGCCACTGCGCCTTCGATCATCATGCCCTTGAACTTGCCGCCACTGCGGATGTCGGTCGTCGGGAAGTTGTTGTACGCCTGGTTCACGTACTCGAGCTTGGCGAGGACATTCGGGGTGACGAACCAGCCGCCGCCGAACTGGCTGCGCGTGACGTTGATGTCGTTGGTGAAGCCGGCGAGCTCGCCGTTCACGACGTTGTAGCGGCCACCGACGTAGAGCTTGTTGTCCGCGAAGCGGTACAGGGCCTCGCCAACGTTCTGGCGGAGCGTGCGGCGATAGAGCTCGGTCGCGCCGGCACCGGTGAAGGTCTCGAAGTTGCCGAAGAATTCCGCACCGCCGACCTTGAGGAACGGGTTCACCGCGAACGCCGTGACCATGTTGCGCATGCCGCTCTGGACCGCGCCCGACCAGGCATTCGCCGTCTCGGTGGACGCCGAGTTCTCGAGCACGTCGTAGTAGCGCGAGCCACCGCGATCACCGGAGGTCAGCGTGTTGCTCGCCGAGCGGTCGGTCTTGTACATGGAGCCGGTGAGGCGGAAGCGCACGCCCTCGAGCGGCTCCTTGTCCATGCCGAGCTTGAGGAGGTACGTGGGTCCGCGCTGTCCCGGTGCCGTGACCTGGCCATGCACTTCGCCACCCGTCAGGCCGACCATCGCCATGTAGCCGTTGCTGCGCAGGTACGCCTCGGCGCCGATCTCCGTGGTGAAGGCGTCGATGATGTAGTTGCCGACGAACGGGTTGTACATCGTCTGCCCGTTGTCGCTGCGGCGGAAGTGCGCATCGCCGTAGTTCACCTCGAAGTGCCCGACCTTGAGCGTCGCGTACTTCATGATGTTGTCGAGGACCGGGTTCTCGATCGGCGAGGCGTCGATCAGGAAGTAGCCGTCCTTGATCCACGTCTCCTGGTGATGACGCGCGGACGCGTAGCTCTCGACCGCGACGCGGATGCCCTTCGCGAGCTGGACGTTGAGGTAGAGGTTCGCGACGGCGTTGTTGAAGCCCTGTCCGATGGCGATGAGCTGGTTCGCGTTCACGCCCGAGACGACCTTTGCCGTCGCGGTGTTCTCATGCGTCAGGTTCTGGTACTGCTGCGTGAAGGCACCGCCCCACGACAGCTTGTAGCCGTCGAACGGCACGTCCTCGCCCTTGGGCGACTCGTACACGTTCAGGCCGCGCTGGTCCATGGCGCGCATGTGCGCGATCTCGATGGCCGGCACGATGTAGCGCACCTCCTTCTTCTTGGCGGGCTTCGCCGCGCTGCTGTCGGCCACCGCGCTCGTATCGGACTTCGCGTTGGTGGCGACGCGCACGCTGGGCTGCTGTGCGAGCGCCGGGGTGGCGCCCAGGAGCGCCGCGAGCATTAGAAATCTTGCAGTCATGGTAGTAGTCCTCTCGTAGGGGACGGTGGGAGAATCAATTCTTGAGCAGCAGGTCGAACTTCACGGTCACCACGTCGCGCACCTTGATGCGGCCGAACATGAGCGTGGGCGGCTTGAGGTCGTAGTCGGTCATCGCGAGCTCGTAGGAGCCGTTGACGTGGAGCGCGCCGCCTTCCGTCTTGCCCGTCGCCGCGATCGCGATGGGCTTCGTCACGCCGCCGAGCGTCAGCAGGCCGTTCAGCGTGCCCGTCACGCCCTCGCCGCCGCGGGCGACGTCGTAACTCGCCAGCTTGAACTCGATGTTCGGGTTGTCGGAGACCTTGAGCGCCTTCTTCATGTGCTCGTTCATGGTTCCGTTGCCGCAGTCCATCTTCTCGCTGGCGACGATGACCTTCACGCTCTTGACGCCCTTCTCGCCGGCACCCACCTGCGAGACGGCGTTCGGGGCGCCGTCGATGACGGCGGTGACGTCACCGGCCTTGCAGCTCCAGGCCTTGATCGTCGAACCGCCCTCGACCCACAGCTTGCTTTCCGGCTGGAGCGAGAGCAGCTCGGGGCTGACGGCCCAACCGAGGCTGGGTACCAGTAGCGGGAAGGCGATGATCGCGGTCCGCAGGAAGTTGCGCATGTTCAGTCTCCTGATTGTGAGGCGCGTACATCGCGCCGTGCAGGAGGGAATGTCGGGGCAACAGGTGTCCGCGGGTGTCGGGCGATGTGTTGAACGTTTCCGGCGCCCTGCCTACGCGCCGATGGGGATTCTCCCGACACGCCGGCGTCGGGGATGCCTTACGCGATGTCGCGGCTCGCGCGCAGTGCGTTGAGGATCACGCCCACGTCGATCACCTCCTGGAGCACCGCGCCGGCGACGGGGGCCACGTGCCCGGTCGCCGCCGCGATCATCGCCAGGCCACTCAGCCCCAGCCCGACGACGATGCTCTCGCGCGCGATGCGCATGGTGCGTCGCCCGATGCGCACGGCGTCGGCGACGCGGGCGATGTCGTCGCCGAGGATGACCGCGTCGGCCGCCTGCGCCGTGATGCCGCCACCGTGTCCCGCGAGGGCGAGCCCCACCGTCGCTGCGCTCAGCGCGGGCGCGTCGTTCGTGCCGTCGCCCACCATGAGCACGCGCGCCCCGCCGGCGACGAGCGCGCGCACCGTGTCCACCTTGCCGGCGGGCAGGAGCTCGCCGCGCGCATCGGCGATGCCCACCTCCGCAGCGATCGCTGCCGTGTGCACGGCAGAGTCGCCCGACAGGATGAGCTGACGCTCGATGCCCAGCGCGCGCAGCTCGGCGAGCAATGGAATGATGCCGGGGCGCAGCTGGTCGGCGAACTCGATGGTGCCCGCCACGGCGCCGTCCACGGCGATCCAGGCGCGCAGGCCCGGCGCATCGCCGGCCGCGCCGCTGCCGTTCGCGCCTCCGTTCGCGCCGCCGTTCGCATGCACCCAGGAGCGGGCGCCAACCTGCACGACGCGGCCGCCCACCACACCGCGCAGTCCCTGGCCGGGCGCCTCCTCGATCTCCGTCGCGGCCTCGAGTGCCACGTGTTCATCCGCGGCCGCGTTCACCACGGAGCGCGCGAGCAGGTGGCCGGAACGCCCTTCCACCGACGCGGCAAGCACGAGCAGCTCGCGGCGCGACCACGGCGCGCGCGGGACGATGCTGCTCACCGCTGGCCGCCCGATCGTCAACGTGCCGGTCTTGTCGAACACCACGGTGTCCACGCCCGCGAGCTGCTCGAGTGCGCCGCCGGTGCGCACGATGATGAGCTTCCGCGCCGCCCTGTTGATCCCGCCGATGATCGCCACCGGCGTCGCGAGGATGAGTGGGCAGGGTGTGGCGACGACGAGCACCGCAAGCACGCGTGACGCGTCCCCGCTCGCGAACCACGCGATCGCGCACACAGCGAGGGTGAGCGGCGTGAACCAGCGCGCGTACTCGTCGGCCAGTCGTTGCAGCGGCGCCTTGTGCGCCTGCGCCGATCGTACGAGCTCGACGATGCGCTCGTACTGGCTGTCGCGCGCGAGCGCCGTCGCACGAATGGTGAGCGCGCCGTCGAGGTTGCTGCAGCCGCTCGAGAGCGCGCTGCCCACATCCGCCGCCAGCGGCATCGGCTCGCCGGTGATCTGCGAGACGTCCACCTGCGAACGGCCCTGCACCACGACACCATCACACGGGATCATCTCGCCCGGTCGCACGAGCAGCAGGTCGCCCACGCGAATGTCGCCGACGTCGATCTCCTGCGTCAGGTTGTCGGTCACGCGCGCCAGCCGGTGCGCGCGGCGAGGCGCCTTCTCCTCGAGCGAGCGCACCGCGTCGGAGGCGCGGCCCTGCGCGTAGGCCTCGAGCGCCTCGCCACCGGTCTGCATGAGCACGACGACGAGCCCCGCCAGCGGCTGGAACTCGATCATCGCGGCGACCACCGCGAGGCTCGCGACCATGTCGGTGGCGAACTCGCCCGCCAGCGCCGCGCGCACGGTGCGCCACACGAGCGGCGCGCCGGCGATGACGAGCCCCGCGAACAGGACGCGCTGCGCCATCACGCTGCCCGCGGACAGCGCGACGATGCCTCCAGCCACCAGCCACACCAGCGGGAGCGCAGGACGCAGCGACTCCCGCGACGCCTTCATGCCTTGAGCAGCCCGGCCATCAGCGCAAAGCGCACGTACCCCGTGCGGTGCGAGATGCCGAGCTTCTCCTCGATGCGCTGCTTGTAGGTGTCCACCGTCTTCGCCGTGATGCCGAGCTGCCTGCCGATCTCGGGGCCGTTGTAACCCACGGCGACCAGTCGCAGCACGGTCTTCTCGCGATCACTGAGTCGTTCGAACTGCGTGAGGTGCGGGTTCGCCGGCGCCGCGGCGTTCGCCTCGCCCGTGATCGCGGCAAGGCGTCGCGCCACTGCGGGCCGAACGAACACGTCACCAGCGGCCACGACGCGAATAGCATCCAGCAGCTCGTGATCCTCGGCGTCCTTGACGAGGTAGCCGCGCGCACCCGCGCGCAGCAGGCGAAGGAGCCGTTCCTCCTCCTCGTGCATCGTGAGGATGAGGACGCGCGTCGCGGGCAACGCCTGGTGCAGCGCGCGCGTGGCCTCTTCGCCGTCGCCGTCCGGCATGTCGAGGTCCATGATCACGATGTCCGGCATGAGTCGCATGGCGGCCGCAACGGCTTCGTGTCCCGACGACGCCTCACCAACCACGTTGACGTCCGGGGCGGAACGCTGGAGCATGAGCCTGATCGCGTGGCGCATGACGACATGGTCGTCCACCAGCAGGACGCGCAGCATGCGGTCGGACGTGGTGACGCCACGGCGCACGTAGGGCCGCGATGACAGCGCACTGCCCGCGCTCGCCAGCGTGACGGCTGGTATCTCGACGGGGGACTCCACACTCGCTCGCACTCCCATTCGCTCCTCCTTTGACCCGTGAATGATGGAGTGCGCATCGTGCACGGCGTATCGGAGATATGCCCCTTGTTGTGTCGGGATGTTCCCGACAACAAATGGCACAACTCCGTATGGGCGCACCACGCCGTGCCCGGTAGCTTTCCCGACATGGAAGGTCCGCTCGTCGCACCAGAAACGCTCGTCCGGCTGCTCGACCTGTCGGTGGACGCGATCGTCGTCGTCGACGAGGACGGACGCATCGTCCACTTCAATCGCGGCGCGAGCGCGACCTTCGGCTACGAGCCGGGGGAGGCGCTGGGGCAGCCGCTCGAGATCCTGCTCCCGCGCGCGGCGCAAACAGCGCATCCACACCAGATGCGCGAGTTCGCCGATTCGCGCGACACGACGCGCCTCATGGCGCACCGCGGGCGGGTGTCGGGCGTGCGTCGCAACGGCGAGGAGTTTCCCGCGGAGGCGTCCATCGTGCGCCTCGCACACGAGGGCCGGACCTATCTCGCGGCGGTGCTGCGCGACGTCACCGAACAGGCGCGTGAAGACGCCAATCGCCGCTTCCTGATCACCGCGGGTGAGGCGCTCGCGTCGTCGCTCGACGCGCACGAGACCATGCGCCGCCTCGAGGCGGTCGCGGTGCCGGCACTCGGCGACGCCTGCGTCGTGGACCTGGCCAACAGCCCCCGCGCGCAAGTCGCGCTGGCTCACGCCAATGTCCCACTCGACGCGCATGACACCGCCTTCCACGCGTTGGCCGGGGCGTACGAGCTCGACGGCGCCCGTGCCGCCATGGCCATTCGACTGGAGACGCACGGCCGCGTGCTCGGCGTGATGACCTGCTTCGCACGCACGCGCGCCTACACGGCCGGCGACGTCGAGCTGGCGGCGCATGTTGCCGGCCGCGCGGCGCTCGCGCTCGTCAACGCGAACCTGTACGAGGCCGCCCAGCGAGCCAGCCGGTCGCGCGACGAAGTGCTGGCCGTCGTTTCGCACGACCTTCGCAACCCGCTCAGCACCATCGCGATGTGCGCGAGCGCGCTCGCGGATCCGCTGCCGCCGAGCACGGCAGACGTGCGCTCGATGGCCGACATCATCCGCCAGTCGTCCGACTGGGCGCAACGCATCATCCGTGACCTGCTCGACGTCACCAGCCTCGAGGCTGGCCGGCTCTCATTGCGGCGCGAGCCCGTGGATCCCGGGTCGATCGTCACCGCATCGGTGGCGCTGTTCGCGACCCAGGCGGCCGCAGCGGGCGTCCACTTGCGCACCCACGCCGAGGCGGACCTTCCCAACATCGATGCCGACGCCGAGCGGCTGCTCCAGGTGATCTTCAACCTGCTCGGCAACGCGCTCAAGTTCACGAGCCGCGACGGATCCGTCACGATCGACGTCTCGTGCGAGGATCCGGCGGACGCCGTGCGCTTTCGCGTGACGGACACCGGCGCGGGCATTCCCGCCGAGCACCTTCCGCACCTGTTCGATCGCTACTGGCAGCTCCGGCGCACGCATCGCGGCGGGGCCGGACTCGGGCTCGCCATCGCGAAGGGCATCGTGCAGGCCCACGGCGGCACCATCGCCGTGACGAGCACGCCCGGCGAAGGCAGCGTGTTCGCCTTCACGATCCCGGTCACTGCGTCGGCGTAGCGTGCACGTCGTTCAGCAGGCCGAGGCGGAGCGCGAACTGCACGTAGTGTGAGCGGTGCGTCAGGTGAAGCAGCGTCCTGATGCGCTGCTTGTGCGCATCGACCACCTTCGCGCTGATGAACACGCGCTGGCCCACCTCCGCCGAGGTGAACCCGAGCGCGACGAAGCGCAGTACCGCGCGCTCGCGTGGCGTGAGTGCCTCGAACCGGCGACGGTCGTCGGCCACGGGATCGATCGCCGAGAGCTTCTTCGCGAGGATGCGCGCTGCCGAGGGCCGCACGAAGCAGTCGCCGTGCGCGACGACGCGAATGGCGTCCACCAGGTCGCGATGCGCATCGGCCTTCACGAGGTAGCCCGAGGCGCCCGCCTCCATGACGGGGACGAGGCACTCCTCCTCCGTGTGCATGGACAGCATGAGCACGCGCGACGGAAGCTCTGCCGCGACGATCGCCTTCGTGGCGTCGATGCCGTCGAGCTCCGGCATGGCGAGGTCCATCACGATGACGTCCGGCCGCTCGCGCGTCGCGACCGCGATGACCTCGCGGCCATTCGCGGCCTCCCCCACCACGAGGATGTCGGGCGCCGTCCGAAGTACGGCCTTGAGGCCGGCCCGGACGACCGTGTGGTCGTCAGCGATGACGACGCGGATGAGGTCGAGTTGCATGATCCCTCCTGGAGTCACGTTGCGAGGGGCACGGTCGCGACGAGCGTCGTCCCCAGCCCCGGTGCAGTGGTGATCTCGAGCCAGCCGTCCACGAGCGCGATGCGCTCGCGCAGCGACTGCAGCCCGCCACCGGCTTGCGTCTCGCCATTGCCGGGGATCTCGAAGCCGGCCCCGTCGTCGTGAATCTCGAGCGCCACGAACGTCGGCGCGCGTCGCAGGTTGAGGCGCACGGCGGTCGCCGACGCGTGTCGCACGATGTTGCGCAACGCTTCATTGGCGACGCGAAAGAGCAGCGCCTCCACGGTGGACGGCAACCGGGACGCGGACGATGGCGCCACGACGTCCACGTCGAACGCATTCGCCGCAGCGGCGTCGCGCGCGAGCTTGCGCAGTGCCGCCTCCAGCCCGAGGTCGTCGAGCAGCGCGGGTCGCGCGACGTACGACAGGCTCCGCACTTCCTCGAGGATGAGCTCCGCCGAGTCGCGCGCGAAGGCGAGGCGCTCCCGCAACGATGGATCGGTGGTCTCGCGCGCCGCGACGGAGAGCTGGAACTGGAGCGCGGCGACGTGCTGCGCCGTCGAGTCGTGGAGTGCCTTCGCGATGGCCGTGCGCTCCTGGTCGCCGATCGCGATCACTTCGGACGCCAGCGCGCGCAGCCGCGCCCGATCGGACACCAGGCCGTCGAGCAGGAGGTTGAACATCGAGCCCACACGGAGCACCCCGCGATCGGCAACGCGGGAGCGCACGACTCGCGCGCCGAAATCCCCGTCCCACACGCGCGAAGCGACGATCTCGAGGTCGCGAATGGGCCGCAGCGCCACGAGCACGGCCGCCGGCTGCACCGCGATCACGAGCACGATGCAGGCGGCGACAACGGTGTTCACCGAGCCGCCGGTCGCGATCCACGCGGCGAGCACCACGGCGATCGCGGCCACGTTCGCACCCACCAGCTTGAGCGCGAGCGGAACGCGCAACGCCGCGAGGCGGATGCTGTCATCGGAGGGGACGCTCCGCTTCAGTGTGGGGCGCATGCGGCGATGACCGGCGCGGCGGCCGACAGGGTAAGAACCACCGTGCCGGCGTTCGGGATGGCGCTCTCGATGCGCACGGGACGACGACAGGCGTCGGCACTGAAGGAGAAGTGGATCACGCCCTCACCCTTGTACCGGCGCGGGTCGCGCACGCGCATCTCCACTTCCTCGGTCGTGAAGGTGCCGGCGGGAGTCGTCACGCTGCCGCGACCGAGCGAGCGCACGATCGTGGGATTGCGGCTCGCGTCGAAGTGACGGTTGAGCACGAGCGCGGAGTCGGCCGGCAGCGTCATGCTGCGCAGCGCATACACGAACGACAGCTCGTCGAGCGGCTGGTCGGTGAGGCTGGTGCCGCTGCGTCCGTCCGTCGCGCGCCAGCTTCGCGTCGCAGGGTCGATCTCCACTTCCTCGGCGTGCTTGCCGATGGGATAGCGCTCGACCTTGCTGTAATGCATCGATGCCATGCGCGCCACATCGAAGGATGACGACGCACGATCGCTCACCTTGAGGAAGCCGAAGCCCCCGCGCATCTCCGAGTGGAGCGTGATGACCTGCACCCCGCGCATGTCGACGGGGCCGTCCACCCACATCTCGCCACTGCCGTTGAGGCCAGGGCCCGCCTTCGCGACGTACGTCAGGCGCTCGCCCGCCGCAAACGGCAGGGACTCGGTGGGCTGCGCCGCGAGCAGCATGGGCAGGAGGCTCACAAACATCGCTGCGCGGATGTGAGGCCGGCCCGCTGCGGCTGCTCCTGGCAATACATGCATCTGCTGCTCCCCCGAGGGATCGTCGTGTGCCCGGAAGGGAATGTCGCCGAACCCGAGCCCACGGGCTGTGGGGAGCCTCTTGGAACCTGCGTAGTCATCGGAGCGCCGTCGTGTAGTCGTTCCTCCTGACGCGCCGTCGACGGCTCAGCGCCGTGCCGAGCGCCCTGAGATCTCGTCGATGTGGATGCGGAAGACCACCAGCCGCTTCGGCGTCGGGTCATCCTCGGTGAGCGCGCCCGGCACGAAGTTCCTCAGCAGCTCGATGCCGCGCTTGTACGCGTCGGCCGAGCCAAGCTCGGGATCGAGGATCTGGAAGCTGCCGCGCACGACGACGCTGTCCCAGTCGAACAGTCCGCGTATCTCGTCGGTCTCGAGCGCGCACCAGCCATGATGCGCGAGCGTGGCGAGCTTCGAGCCGACCTCGGTGCGTCCGTAGAGCCAGTCGCCGTCGCGTACATAATGAAGGGGCTGGATGTCGACGCGATCGTGGAAGCTGAAGGCCAGGCGTCCCACATGATTGCGCGAGAGGAGCGCACGGGCGTCGTCGTCGGGTAGCGTCGTGAATCGCGGCATCGGCCTAGAGTCGTCCATGGTGCCTCCTGTGTGCCCACGTCCTACAGTATGCGGAGCGGCGTCATGCGCCGTCAGGGCAACGGGGACAAGGCGCACGTAAGGCAATCGCTGTCAGGCTATCCGTGCCTGCGCCCGCAATTCTCCCGTCACGATTCGCTCCGTTCGCCCGACTGTGCGTCAAGCCCGGCGGATTCATCATACGGACATGATGAAATCGCGCCGCTCGCCATGACGATGATGCCACGCACCGCCGAGTACGCCGTGCGAGCTGCCGTGCTGCTCGCGCGACACTACGGCGAGCGACGCGTCAGTGCGGACGAGATCGCCACGGTGCTCGGCGCTCCACGCAACTACCTGTCGAAGACGCTGAACGCGCTCGTGCGCAGCGGCGTGCTCACGAGCATGCGCGGCCCGACGGGCGGCTTCTCGCTCGCGAAGACCCCGGAGCTCATCTCCGTCGCGGATGTCATCGACGTGTTCGCCGATGCCGAGCCCGCGGCCGCGCGCTGCGTCCTCGAGGATCGCCCGTGCGACTCGCTGTTCCCCTGCGCCGCGCACCGGCGCTGGGTCACCATCACCCGCATCGCCCGCGAGCCGCTCGTCGCGACCACGATCGGGGAGCTGTGTGGCAATCACCGCTGGACGAATGCTCACATCATCGGACCTTCGCTATGAAACCTCAATCAAATCGCTTCTGGCTCGGCGCGGCTGTCATCGCGACCGGTGTGCTCACCTTCGCATGCAACCGTGCGACGACCAAGTCGGGTGACCTCGTCAGCGGAGACGCCGCATCCCGCGTGTACGTCGCACCGGGCTCGAAGGACGAGCTCTACGCCTTCATGTCCGGCGGCTTCAGCGGGCAGGTGTCGGTGTACGGCCTGCCATCAGGGCGCCTGCTCAAGGTGATCCCGGTGTTCTCCCAGAACGCCGAGAATGCCTGGGGCTACAGCGAGGAGACGAAGCCGATGCTGAACACGACGTTCGGCTTCATCCCCTGGGACGACACGCATCACACCGAGCTGTCGCAGACGGACGGCGTCCCCGACGGCCGCTGGCTCTTCATCAACGGCAACAACACGCCCCGCATCGCGCGCATCGACCTCACGCGCTTCGAGACGGATGAGATCATCCAGATCCCGAACGCTGCCGGCGGTCACGCGTCCCCGTTCGCCACGCCGGACAGCAAGTACATCGTGTCGGCCACGCGCTTCAGCGTGCCGATCCCGAATACCGACATGCCCATCGCCGACTACAAGAAGGCGTTCAAGGGCACGCTGTCCTTCATCACGGCCGACAAGCCGGGCAAGATGGACATCGCCTTCCAGGTGATGATGCCGGGCTATGACTACGACCTGGGCCACGCGGGCAAGGGTCCGTCCGACGGCTGGTTCTTCTTCACCTCGTACAACAGCGAGCAGGCCAACACGAAGCTCGAGACGAACGCGTCGCAGAACGACAAGGACTTCATCGCGGCCGTGAACTACAAGCGCGCCGAGGCGTGCGTGGCGGAGGGGAAGGCGAAGGCGTTCCCGTCCGAGTACGTGCACAACTACATGGACGAAGGCAGCCGCTCGGCGAAGTCGGAGACGAAGACGAGCGTGAAGATGCTCGACCCGCGCGACTGCGCCGGCGTCGTCTACTTCCTTCCGACGCCGAAGTCGCCGCATGGCGTCGATGTCGACCCGAGCGGTGAGTACATCGTCGCCGGCGGCAAGCTCGCCACGGTCATCCCCGTGCACTCGTTCACGAAGCTGCTGAAGGCGATCCAGGACAAGGCGTTCGAGAAGGAGATCGACGGGATACCGGTGCTCAAGTACGGATCGGTCATGGCGGGTGAAGTCCAGAAGCCCGGCCTCGGCCCGCTCCACACCGAGTTCGACGGCAAGGGTTACGCGTACACGTCGATGTTCATCTCGTCGGAAGTCGTGAAGTGGAAGCTCGGGACGTGGGAAGTCGTTGACCGCGCGCCGACGTACTACTCCATCGGGCACCTCATGATTCCCGGCGGCGACTCCAGGAAGCCGTACGGCAAGTACCTCGTGGCGATGAACAAGATCACGAAGGACCGCTACCTGCCCACGGGCCCGGAGATGGCGCAGTCTGCGCAGCTGTTCGACATCTCGGGCGACAAGATGCGCCTCCTGCTGGACTTCCCGACGATCGGCGAGCCGCACTACGCGCAGGCCATCCCGGCGAGCCTCATCCAGGACAAGCAGGTCAAGTTCTACAAGCTGTCCGAGTCCACGCACCCGTACTTGACGAAGGCCGAGAGCGAGGGCGGCATCACCCGCACGGGCAGGCAGGTGCACGTGAAGATGATCGCCATCCGCAGCCATTTCGCCCCGGACAACCTCGAGGGCATCACGCTCGGCGACACGGTCTACTTCCACGTCACCAACATCGAGCAGGACTGGGATATCCTGCACGGCTTCGCGGTGCTCGGCGCCATGAACTCGGAGCTCATCCTCAATCCGGGTGAGACGAAGACGATGAAGTGGGTGCCGACCAGGGCGGGCGTCTACCCGTTCTACTGCACCGACTTCTGCTCGGCGCTGCACCAGGAGATGCAGGGGTACCTCCGCGTGTCCGCGCCGGGCTCGAACGTCGCCCTCAGCGCGAACACGAGCCCGAAGGCGAAGGCGCAGATGAGCAGGACCGCTGACGAGGGCGGAAAGAAGTGACCAGGCTTCCGATGCGGGCGCGCCTGTTCGTCGCGCTGTCCGCATTGCTCCTGCTGGGCACGTTCCTCGTGCCGCTGTGGCGCATCCAGTTGCATGCGCCGCAGTATCCCGAGGGGCTCGGCATGCTGATTCGCCTGAACACCATCACCGGCATCAAGCCCGCGGACCTGGACAACATCAACGGGCTCAATCACTACATCGGCATGAAGGCGATCGACCCCGGCATCATTCCCGTGTTGCGGATGATGCCGTGGGTGGTCGGCGGCCTCGCGATCTTTGCGGCACTCACCGCATTGACGGGCCTGCGCTCGCTGCTCGCGGGCTGGCTGGTGTCGTTTGCGCTGGCCGGCGTGGGGGGTCTGGTCGAGTTCTACCGGTGGTCGTACGACTATGGCCACAACCTGGCGCCCGATGCGGTGATCAAGGTGCCCGGCATGACGTACCAGCCGCCGCTCATCGGCAGCAAGCAGCTGCTCAACTTCGTGGCGGAGTCGTGGCCGGCGGCAGGCAGCTGGTTCGCGATATCGGCGTTCCTGCTGGGATGCGGCGCGCTCTGGTTGGGGATGCGGCGCGTGCGGGTCACCGCCGCGCCCCTGGCAGCGGCCCTCGCCGCACTGATGGTGTTCGCGCCAGGCGCAGGCGCGCAGGCGCGCGCGCGGCTGGACTCCGTCGTCGTCGCACCCACAGGGCCGGTGCGTTCCATAGCGGCGGCGCTGCGCATGGTGCGCGCCGGCGGGCGAGTGATCGTCACCGCCGGCACGTACCGCGAACCCGTCATCGAGGTGTCGGAGGCGGTGGAGATCGTCGGGCGCGGCGCCGCCATCCTCGACGGCAGGGGCGAACATGGTCTCATGCTCATCTCGGCCGACGACGTCACGGTGCGCGGACTCACCTTCGCGCACGTGGGCACGAGCTTCATCGAGGATCGCGCCGCGCTCCGCGTCGCGAAGGCGAACCACTGCATCATCCAGGGCAACCGTTTCGAGGATGCCTTCTTCGGCATCTACCTCGCGAGCGTGGAAGGCTGCCGCATCGAGGACAACGTGCTCTCCGCCTCGAACAAGACCGAGACGAGCTCCGGCAACGGCATCCATCTCTGGTCGTCGCGCGACGTCGTGATCGCCAGCAACAGGGTGTCCGGCTTTCGCGACGGCATCTACTTCGAGTTCGTACACGACACCGAGGTGCGGGACAACGTGAGTGAGGGCAACCTGCGCTACGGCCTGCACTTCATGTACTCCGACGATTGCCGGTACCTGCGCAACACGTTCCATGGCAACGGCTCCGGGGTCGCGGTGATGTACACGCACCGCGTGCAGATGACGGGCAATCGCTTCGAGAAGAACTGGGGCGCCGCGGCGTATGGCCTGCTGCTCAAGGAGATCAGCGACGCCCGCCTCGAGCACAACGTCTTCACGGGCAATACCACCGGTCTCGTCGCCGACGGCGCGAACCGCATGGTCGCCGACCGCAACGACTTCGTCGGCAATGGCTGGGCGGTGAAGCTGGACGCCAGCACCATAGACGCCCGGATGACCCGCAACAACTTCGTCGCCAACACGTTCGATGTGTCGTCGGACAGCCGCGCGCCGAGCACGGTGCTGAAGGGCAACTACTGGGATGCGTATCGTGGATACGACCTGGATGGCAACGGCGTGGGCGACGTGCCGTTTCGCCCCGTGCGCCTGTTCTCGATGATCGTCGAGCGCCACGAGAGCGCGCTGCTCCTGCTGCGGAGCGCCTTCGTGGAGCTGCTCGACACCGCGGAGCGCGTGATGCCCGCGATGACGCCGACCACGCTCGCCGACGCGAGCCCCTCAATGCGGAGACTGCAATGATCGCGGCGCGCGACCTCTGCAAGCGCTTCGGCGGCACGCCCGTCCTGCGCGACCTCGACCTCGACATCGCGCGCGGACGCGTGACGGCCATCGTCGGCCCGAACGGCGCCGGCAAGACGACGTTCATCAAGGCGCTCCTCGGCCTCGTGAAGCCCGACTCCGGGCTCCTCACCTTCAACGGCGCGCCCGTCGGCGCCGCGCCGGCGTACCGCGCGCAGGTCGGCTACATGCCGCAGATCGCGCAGTTCCCCGAGAACCTCACGGGCGCGGACTTCCTCGCATTGCTGCGCGAGTTGCGCGGCGTCGCCGAGACGGACGAACGCCTCATCGACGAGTTCGGGATTCGTGCGAGTCTCGACAAGCGGCTGCGTGTGTTGTCCGGGGGCACCCGGCAGAAGGTCAACGCCGCGGCCGCCTTCCTCTTCTCGCCCACGCTCTATGTGCTCGACGAGCCCACCACGGGCCTCGACCCGGTGTCCTCCGGCATCCTCAAGCGCCGGGTGCTCGAGGAGCGGGAGCATGGGAGCACCGTGATCCTCACGTCGCACATCCTCGCGGACGTCGACGAGCTTGCGGACGACGTGGTCTTCCTGCACGAGGGTCAGGCGCGCTTCGCGGGCAACGTGCGCGAGCTCAAGCGGCAGACCGCGCAGGCCACCACCGAGCGCGCCATCGCGGCGCTGATGCTCGGGGAGCGTGCGGCATGAGCGCGCTCGCGGGAACGGTCGCGAAGTTCCAGGCGCGCGACGTCGTGCGGAGCCGCTGGCTCGCAGCCTACGTCGCCTTCTTCTGGATCGTGGGCGAGGGGCTGCTCCGCTTCACCGGCGGCGACGCGCGCGCGGTGCTCAGTCTCGGGAGCATCGTGCTGTACGTCGTGCCGCTCGTCACGCTGGTCTTCGGCACCATCTATCTCTACAACGCACGCGAGTTCACCGAGCTGCTCCTCGCGCAGCCGGTGGACCGGCGCTCGCTCTACTTCGGGCTGTACGGCGGGCTTACCGGCCCGCTGTGTCTCGGCGTCGTGCTCGGGACGACCATGCCGTTCCTCATGCGCGGTGGGGCAGGGGCGGATCCTGCGGTGCTTGCGCTGTTGTGCGGCACGGCCGTCGCCCTCACGCTCGCCTTCGCGGCCATCGCGTTCTGCATCGCGCTCGCGTGCACGGACCGCCTTCGCGGGCTCGGCGCCGCGATCGGTGTGTGGATGCTCTGCGCCGTGGTCTACGACGGGCTCGTGATGGCGACGGTCGCCGCGTTCGACGGCCATCCGCTCGAGCGCCCGATGCTGATGATGACGCTCGCGAACCCCATCGACCTCGCGCGCGTGATGCTCCTGCTGCGGCTCGACATCTCCGCGCTGATGGGCTACACCGGCGCTGTGTTCCAGCAGTGGCTTGGCGGCAACACGGGCCTCCTCGCGGCGTCGCTGGCGCTGTGCGTGTGGATCGTCACTCCCGCCTGGCTCGGCCTCCGTGCCTTCTCGAGGAAGGATTTCTAGTCCCGACATCGGTTGCGTAGCGAGGGACCTGCACCTCAACCACACACCTCAAATCCAATGAAGTCATCTACCCGCCTCGTCACCGCCCTCCTCGCCCTCGGCATCGTTGCCGCGTGTGGCAAGGAGCAGCCCAGCACACCAGGCGCCGGGAAGAACACCGAGTCGCGCGACGCCGCACCTGCCGCGAGCGGCAAGGTGATCGTCGTCGAAGCCTACAGCGACGCCGACGGCAACTACTTCAAGCCCGCCACAATCGAGGCGCACACCGGCGACATCGTGCGCTTCACGCTCAAGTCCGGCGTGCACAACGTGCACTTCCTGCCTGATTCCAACGCGGGCAGGACCGGCCTGCCCCCTGCGAGCGAGATGCTCCAGCTCCCCGACCAGACCTACGACGTCCACGTCACCTTCGCGAAGGGGCGCTACTACTTCCAGTGCGATCCGCACGCGGCGCTCGGCATGAAGGGCCACCTGGAGGTCGAGGAATGATGGAACATCCGCGCATCATCCAGGGCGGCATGGGCATCGCCGTTTCGGGCTGGCAGCTCGCGCGCGCCGTGTCCCGGCTCGGCCAGCTTGGCGTCGTGTCCGGCACCGCCATCGACACCGTGATGGTTCGCCGGCTCCAGGATGGCGACCAGGGCGGCCACGTGCAGCGTGCCATGCGTGCGTTCCCGATGGCCGACGTGTGCGAGCAGGTCATGAAACGGTTCTACCGGACGCTCGGCCGCCGCGGTACTCCGTATGCGACGGTGCCGATGTTTCGCCGCATGGTGAGCGTGGACCGCGCGAGGCTCGCGATCCTCGCGAACTTCGTCGAGGTGTGGCTCGCCAAGGAAGGGCACGATGGTGTCGTCGGCGTCAACCTGCTGACGAAGGTGCAGATGCCGAACCTGCCGTCGCTCTACGGGGCGATGCTCGCCGACGTGGACTACGTGCTGATGGGCGCCGGCATCCCGCGCGAGATTCCCGGCGTGCTCGACGCGCTCGCGCAACATCGCGTCGCGCGTATCAAGTTCGATGTGGAAGGCCCCGCGGGCGCATCACCCGACGAGCTCGTGTTCGATCCCGCCGTGCACCTGCCCGGGTATCACGCGCCGCTCCTGCGGCCGAAGTTCATTCCCATCGTGTCGGCGAGCTCGCTCGCCACGACGCTCGCGCGCAAGGCGACCGGCCGCGTGGACGGTTTCGTCGTCGAAGGACCGACGGCGGGCGGGCACAACGCGCCGCCGCGCGGCGAGCCGCGCTTCAACGACGACGGCGAGCCGTTGTACGGCGAGCGCGACGTCGTGGACCTCGCGAAGATGCGGGAGCTCGGACTTCCATTCTGGCTCGCCGGGGGCGCCGGCACGCCCGAGGCGCTCCGCAATGCGCTCGAACAGGGCGCGGCAGGAGTGCAGGTGGGCACGCTGTTCGCCTACGCCGACGAATCCGGTCTCGCGCCCGACCTGAAGAGCGCCGTGCTGGACGGCATCGCATCCGGCGACGTGCGCGTCCGTACGGACCCGCGCGCGTCACCCACGGGATATCCCTTCAAGATCGTGCAGCTGGACGCCGTGTCGCAGCAGGACGAGACGCGCGAACGAAAGTGCGACCTCGGCTACCTGCGTACCGCATATCGCACCGAGAACGGGCGCGTCGGCTATCGCTGCCCCGCCGAGCCGGTGGACCAGTACGTGGCCAAGGGCGGCGACGTCGCGGACACCGTTGGTCGTCGCTGCCTGTGCAACGGACTCGAGGCGAACATCGGACAGGCACAGAAGCGCGCGTGGGGCGAGGAGCCGCCACTCATCACGAGCGGCGACGACCTCGTATCGCTCACCAGCTTCGCCCGCGGGCGCACCAGCTACTCGGCGGCGGACGTGGTGGAATACCTCTGCGCCGAGAGCGCGGTGGAGGCGTCATGACACTCGCGACGCGTGTTCCCATCGTCGTCACGCACGACGCAGGCTCGCGCTTCAGCGCACGGGTGCGCGGGCATCATGTGGAGTCGGATCAACCCATCACGTCCGGCGGGACCGACACCGCGCCGACGCCTGTCGAGCTGCTGGGCGCCGCGCTCGGCAGTTGCATCGCGCTCTACGTGCACAAGTTCCTCGCCGCGCGGTCATTGCCAACGGACGGCGTGCGCGTCGAGGTGCAGGCGACCGCCGGCAATTACGCCGTTCGCGTCATGCTCGCCGAGCGTCCCGGTGATCAGCACCTGATGATGCTCGGCCGCGTGGTGCGAAGCTGTCCCGTGCACCAGGCACTGGAGCATGGCGCGCAGATCGTCGTCGAGATCGCGTATCCGTAATTGGCGGCGACTCGTTCAGCCACCCACCGGCGGTTGCCACAGCTCGACCTTGTTGCCTTCGGGATCGATGACCCAGCCGAACTTGCCGTACTCGGAGTCATTGATCTCGTCGAGGACGTTGCAGCCTTCCGCCTTGAGTGCGGCGATCAGGGCGTGCAGGTCGTCCACGCGGTAGTTGACCATGAACGCGGCCTCGCTCGGCGCAAACTGCTCGCTCTCCTGCGGGGCAACGAGCCACGCCGTCGTGCCGCCGGTGGGCTTGCCGTCCGCGTCCACCCAGTCGAGTGCGGCGCCGCCCCACGGCTGGACGTCAAGGCCGAGATGCTCCTTGTACCACGCCTGGAGTGCGGGTGCGTCCTTGGCCTTGAAGAAGATTCCGCCGATACCGGTGACGCGCTTCATGTGAACCCAGGATGTACGGTGAGCGGGCGGGCGAGCACGAACACTCCAATAGTGACGAGTCGCAACGGTCGCGCACAATAGGCGCGAGAACGGCCGTTACCCAAGGCCCGGCGAGCCGAGATACTCCTGCCGAAACGCATGGCTCTTCAATGCGACAGCTGGCGGCCCCAGGTCATACGTCGTGCCGCTGGTGCACCAGCTGACGTGATCGGCTGCGCTGAGAAGCGTCTGCACCTCATGGCCGGTGACAACGACTGCCATTCCCCCGGCCGCAAGACCTGCAAACGTGGCGGTCAGGTCCTCGGCATCCTTCGGCGCGAGCCCCCTGTACGGTTCGTCGGCCAGCAGGCAGATCGGGCGTCGAACGAGTACGGCAGCAAGCTCTGCTCGTCGCTTCTCGCCACCCGACAACTCGAATGGACGCTTGTCGAGATGCGCCGCGATGCCCAACTGGCTCGCCGCCGCCCCGATGTCGCTTCCGTCGAACTGGAGGCGGATCATCTCGAGCTGCCTGCGTATGCTGAATGCGGTGGAAAGGAGATCGTGATCCGGCAGGTAGAACAACCCGGCTGATGCCAACTCCGGGAGACTGGCCGACGCATGGACACGCCCGTTGAAGTGAATCGCGCCACTGTCAGATGAAAGCCATCCTGCAGCGATCTTGAGGAGTGTCGACTTGCCGACGCCGTTCCGCCCAAGGAGCACGCGCAACTCTCCCGGCACGGCACGAAGGGTTGCGGAGGTGAGCACGCGTCGCGCTCCGAACGATTTCGCGATGGAATCCGCGATGAGGATCGGCTTCACCGAAACACGGTTCCACCGGCGCGGATCGCCAGTTCGCCGATGAGGGCGGGCGCGGCGAACAGGAGCCCGATGACGAGTGGACGTACGCCGAGGTTGCCGAGGAATGCGCGTTCGCGGCGCAGGTGAGTCTCGAGGAGGCTCACGCCGACGCTGAGGAGGACAATTCCCATGATAGGGGCAGCGGGCAATTGCGCCGGATTCGTTTGCGCGAGCAAGAGCACTGCGGACAGCGCGGCCCGAGTGACCAGCCACAGGCGCGCTCCACGAAGGGCGTATGTTCGCACGACCAGCACGTTTGGGCGCATGATGAGTGCCTTACCCGCCAATCATCGCGTGGTGCCCTCCCATGCGTTCACCTGACGAGCAGCTCACCCACACGTACCGATGGAGGTCTCCACGCCGGTCAGGGTGACGTTGCCGCGCGAGGCGTTCACGCTGGACATCGTAGCTATTCCCGGGACGCAGGAAGCAGTGATCACCAACAACGGTGCCCGGAAGGGTACACCAGCACCGCGTTCGTTTACATCCAGGGTGTTCACGCCGATGCACGTCGAACGGGCTCGACTCGATGCGCCGCTCACGGTGCAAGGCGCGAGGATCGAGTCGCGGCGGGTGCCGTAAGCGAGACGGTGCGGGCGCGTGATCCCCTCGCGAGGCCCGGTGTGCCACTGTCACTGGTTACCGGACAGCGCACGCGCCGCACGACACGCATCATTCGGCGTAGCGAATACTCGTCCTCGGGAGCATCGTGCGTGTCCTCGTCCTTTACGGATCGACCTACGGTCACACATCGTTCATCGCGCAGCGCATCGCCGACACGCTGTCATCCATCGGCCATGAGGCCGACATCGCGAATGCCGACCATCCCGCCGCGCCCATCGGCCTCGCGGCGTACGACGCAGCAGTCATCGGCAGCTCGGTGATCGGCGGCAAGCATCGCCGCTCCGTCCAGCGCTTCGTCGCCGCTCACCATGACGAGCTCAACGCCATGCCATCGGCGTTCTTCTCCGTGAGCGCGTCCGCCGCCGGGCAGTGGGAGTCGCAGCAGCTCGACGCGCGACACATGCTCGACACGTTCCTGCTCGCCACCGGCTGGCAGCCGCGCACCACCGCGACCATCGCCGGCGCGATGTCCTACACGAAGTACAATCCCTTCGTGCGCTGGATGATGCGGCGAATCTCGAAGAAGGCCGGCGGTCCGACCGACACATCACGCGACCATGAGCTCACCGACTGGACACGGGTGAGCCGCTTCGTCGGGGACTTCATTACCACCCTCGACGTGCCGCCCGTTCAGAATCGCTCGCCGGCGGCCTCGCGCGCCGCGCTGCCCACGCCGCGGATGCGCGACCACATGGTGGCGAAGAACATGAGCAGCCCGGCGACCTGAAGCAGCCCCGCCACGACGACGGACCACCGCAACCACGGTGCATCGGTCGTCGCGCGAACGAGCTCACCCAGCACCCGCGACGCCGTCGCTACCGTGAGCATCCAGTACGCGCCCTCCGCGAGGCGCGGATCGTAGCGCGTATCGCCCTTGGCGGGACGGGGGAACATCCAGAGCGCGACGCCGAGGATCATCATCATCACGAAGCCGACCAGGATCGCATGCGTGTGCGCGCTCGTGACCCACGGCGACGGCAGGCCGCCGCCGAGCTCGCGCTGCACGATCATCCACGCGCCGATCGCAAGCCCGATCGCAAGGAACACGATGCCGGTCTTGAGGAACCGCCGGACCAGCGACGTCATCGCGCCTGAATGGTCGCGAGCGAGCGCGCCCGCTCCGCCGCCTTCCGCATGGCCACCGGCCCGTCAACGGTGCGCCAGATCAGGTAGACGAACACATACGCCCCCGCCGCTGACAACACGCCACCGGTCGCGAGCACGAAGGTGCCGGCACCCGCGCGGAAGACGCGCTCGATGAACCCGCACGACATCAGCGCGAGCCCGACGTTCGACAGCCACCAGTGCACCCCCGCCGCCCGGCGATTGTGCAGCGGGAAGCCGGTGAAGCGCGGAATGACATGGTACGCGACGCCATAGATCATCATCGTCACGAAGCCGAGCAGCACCATGTGCATGTGCGCGGCGCGGAATACCGTCCACACGGGGTGCGCGGCCATTGCGACGCCGAGCGTCACGCCGAGCGCGAGCCAGGCGAGGCTCGCCTTGAGGAAGGCCTTCACGAACCACTCCATCAGCGTGTTCCCGGACGCGGCGTGATCGTCGCCAGGAGCAGCAACTCACCGTCGCACGTGCGCATGCCGTGCAGCTCGTTCGGCGCGTAGACCATGACGTCGCCCGCGGTGACGTCCAGCGTCTGACCATCCTCACCGTTGAACTGCCCCGCGCCCGCGAGCACCTGGATCACGACGGTGGACTCACTGCGATGCGGCGGCACGGCCTGTCCCGGGGCAAGCCGGAACACCACCAGCCGCGCGTCGGGGGAATCGTGCACGACCGCGGACGCCGGCCTGGCCGGGTTCGCCGCGACGGCGCTCTTCGCCGCAATAACGGGAAACACGGAGATCATGGCTGCGCCGCCCTCTCGATGGACGCGAGCAGCTCCGAGGGATCGACGTGGATGTGCAATGCGGCCTCCTGAATCGTCTGGGCGCCGCCGCAGCACGTGTCCACGCCATAGGCGTTGAGCACGTGGATCGACGCAGGATGCCGCGCGATGACCGCATCGATGGTGCAGTCACCATTGATGGCGCCAGTGCTGCATGCACAGGCGAGGGAGTCCTTCATTGTCGACGCTCCGGTTGAGGTGTTCATGCGGCGCAGCGGAAGCCGAGTGCCGAGAGGGTCGAGCGCTCGTTGAGCCCTGACCGCACGGCGTACCGCATGAATGCTGGATAGTTGGATGGATCCGCCGCGCCGAGCGCAGCGCTGGCGCAATACGCGTGATGCTCGTGCCCGGCGCTCCCGTGACGGTGGGCGGTCGCGGCGGGATTGAAGTCCAGCGTCCACTCCCACACGCGGTCGTGCAGGCCGCGCACGCCATACACGTTCGCCGTGCTCGTGCCCGCACGTGCGCCCGAGCCACGCTTGGCGTACGCCTCGAGGACGCGCGCCCGGAACGCAGGATCGCGAGACGCATCACGCACATGCTCGCTCGCCGCCGCCGCGTATTCCCACTCTGCCACGGTGGGCAGTCGCTTCCCGTGCGACTCGCAGAACGCCCTGGCCGCATGCCACGACACGCCGGTGACCGGCGCATCGAGCGCACCGCCGGCCAGGCGAGGCGAGCGCCAGTCGGCGAGGTAGCCCGCGTCCGCCATGTCGCGGCCCACCGCATCGCGCTGCCATGACGCGTGCCCGCGCACGAACGACTGGTACTGTCCGCGCGTCACCGCATCGCGATCGAGCGAGAACGCGCGCACCGCCACACGTTCGCCCTTCCCGTAGAGCTGCTCGTAGGATCCCGCAGGCACATGCGTCATGCCAGCCAGGGCCGCGAGAAGCAGGGGGAGGAACATGAGCCTACTCGCCCACGGCGCCGATGGACTTCTTCACCGCGAACACCTTTGCGTTCGCCGCGCCCGTGACCTTCAGCACGCCCAGTGCACCCTTGTTGAAGGCGCGGAAGATCGAGTGGTCCACGAGGATCAGGTCGCCCGGCTGCTCGAGCCCCAGCTCCACCATCACGGCGCCACCCGAGGGCACGAGCGTCGTCTGCACGTTGTGCTGCGTGACAGCGGAACCGCCCTCGCCGTACACGTTATCGAACACTTCGCCGATGAGGTGGAAGGAGCTCGTGAGGTTCGGGCCCGCGTCGCCGAAGAAGAAGCGCACCCGCTCGCCGACCTTCGCCTGAAGCGCGTTCTCGCCCGCGATCGCGCCCACGCTGCCGTTGAACACCACGTACGTCGGCCGCTCGTCCACGCCCTTGTCCATGTCGAGCGACTGGAGGCCGTGCTCGCCGAACTTGCCCTTCGTGTAGAACTCGCTCTGCATCACATAGAACTCGCGATCCACCTTCGGCAGCCCCGCCTTCGGCTCCACGAGGATCATGCCGTACATGCCGTTCGCCATGTGCATCGGCACCGGCGACGTGGCGCAGTGATAGACGAACAGTCCCGGGTTCATCGCCGTGAACGTGAACACCGACTCGCCGCCCGGCAGCGTGAGCGACGACTTGGCGCCGCCCCCCGGGCCCGTGACAGCGTGCAGGTCGATGTTGTGCGGCATCGTGCTGTTCGCCGCGTTCCTCAGGTGCAGCTCGACGAGGTCGCCCTCGCGCACGCGAATGAACGAGCCCGGCACGCTGCCGCCGAACGTCCACATCGTGTACTCGACGCTGTCCGCCAGGCGCATGGTCTTCTCGATCACATCGAGGTTGACGATGACCTTCGTCGCGTGCGTGCGCGTGATCGGGGCAGGCACGTTCGGCGCCCTGGTCACGACGGCGACCTCCTGACCGACGATCTCGTCCGATGGCGTGCGCACCGGTACGCTCGCACGCTCTCCGATATCCGCGGCCACGGCCGGCGCGCCGCACCCGGCGAGCGAGAACGTGGCGAGCAGCGCTGCCGTGGCGAGCAGGGCCGACAGCGCGCCGCGCGCAACGACGGACTGGCTGGGAAGCGAGGCGGTATGCGTCATCGGAGGTATCCGGGAGTGAGTCGTGGCGGAAAGGCGATTCCTCATCTGCAGGTGAAGAATCGCCATTTCCACCCGGCTTTCCTGTCCGGACGCTCGCTGAACTTTCGGGGTCAGCGCCCTACGGCCGTGTGGGGAGTATTCCCCTCACGCCCCCTTCAGCGCCATGAAGTGCAGCCCTGACTTCCGCGTCATCGACTCCCTCGCCGCGTCGAGTGCGCCGTCGAGCGTCTCGAACACGCTCTCGCGCCCGATCTCCTCCAGCGCTGCCGAGCCCGTGAGGGCGACGAGCGGCTGCATCTGCACCTCCGTCAGGTACACATAGGTGCCCTGCCCGCGGCTCCGGTGCACCAGCTCGGCCAGTGCGCGCAGCCCCGTGCTGTCCACCGCCGACACGTGCCGCATGCGCACGATCAGCACCCTCGGCTTCTCGGCGACGTTGCCGAGCGCGTCACGAAACGCCGCGGCGGCGCCGAAGAACAGTGGGCCCGAGATCTCGAACACCTCGACTCCCTTGGGAACGCGCCGCACGTCGAGCGTCTCGCCCTCGTCCAGGTCGTCCGTCACCTCCAGCACACTCGTCACGGACGCCATGCGCCGGATGAAGAGGAAGGCGGCGAGCACCATGCCGACGGCGATCGCCACCGTGAGGTCAACGAGCACCGTGAGCGCGAACGTCGTGAGCAGCACCGCCACGTCGCTCTTCGGCGATCGCAGCTCCGCGCGGAATCCGCGCCAGTCGCTCATGTGGTACGCGACGACGACGAGGATCGCCGCGAGCGTGGCCATCGGGATGTAGGCGGCGAGGCGGCCGGCGAAGAGCGTGATGAGGAGCAGCGTGAGCGCGTGCACGATGCCCGCGACGGGCGTGCGCCCGCCGCTCTTCACGTTCGTCGCGGTGCGCGCGATCGCGCCCGTGGCGGGAATGCCGCCGAATAGCGGCGACACGATGTTCGCCACGCCCTGCGCCACGAGCTCCACGTTGGAACGATGGCGGCCGCCGATCATGCCGTCCGCCACGACGGCGGAGAGCAGCGACTCGACGGCGGCAAGCAACGCGATGGTGAACGCGGGCGCCACGAGCCCCGTCACCTGCTCCACGGTGAGGTGGGGTAGCACCGGCCGGGGAAACGAGGCGTCGATCGCGCCAAAGCGGGAGCCGATCGTCTCCACGGGCAGCTTCAGCCACCACGCCACGAGCGACGTCACGATCAACGCGACGAACGGCGCGGGAATGCGGCGGCTCAGGCGCGGCCACCACAGCACGATCGCCAGCGCGAGGAACCCGAGCAGGGCCGCCGACGGCGTCACCGCGCCCGCATGCTCGAAGAAGGCATCCCACTTGCCCACGAACGACGCGGGCACGGCGCCCATGCGGAGCCCGAGGAAGTCCTTCACCTGCCCGGAGAAGATGATGAGCGCGATGCCACTCGTGAATCCGGTCACCAGCGGATGCGGGATGAATCCGATCGCCGCGCCGAACCCCGCCATGCCCATCACCACGAGGATCACCCCCGCCATCAGTGTCGCGATCGTCAGCCCATCCACCCCGTACTTCTGGATGATGCCGTAGACGATGACGACGAACGCGCCCGTCGGCCCGCCAATCTGCACGCGCGACCCGCCGAGCGCGGAGATGAGGAAGCCGGCGACGATCGCCGTCCAGAGGCCGCGCTGCGGCGACACGCCGCTCGCGATGGCGAACGCGATGGCCAGTGGCAGTGCCACGATGCCCACGACCACGCCAGCGACCATGTCGCCGGCGAACTGGCTGCGATCGTATGTGCGAAGCGTGGAGAAGAGCTTCGGCTGGAGCACCCTACGCGGTCTTGAGGAGCCCGAGCTTCAGGCAGAACTGCACGTAGTCTGCGCGATGCGACAGGTGCAGCTTCTCCGTGATCCGCTGCTTGTACGTCTCCACCGTCTTCGGGCTGATGAACAGCCGCTCGCCAATCTCCGACGCCGAGTAGCCACTGGCGACGTTCACCAGCACGTCGCGCTCGCGCTCGCTCAACGACTCGTACATCTCGCGCTCATCCGCATGCTCGGCGCGACGTCCCACACGCTTCGCCAGCACACGCGCCGCGGAGGGCTGCACGTACGAGTCGCCCGCGGCCACGGCCCGCACGGCGTCCGCGAGCTCGCGGTCCGCGGCGTTCTTCACCAGGTAGCCCGCCGCGCCGGCCTCGAGCAGCATGACGAGGTATTCGTCCTCCGAATGCATGGTGAGGATGAGCACGCGCGTCGGCGACTGGCGCTTCACGAGCTCCTTCGTCGTGGACATGCCGTCGAGCAGTGGCATGTCCAGGTCGAGCACCGCGACGTCGGGCTTGAGGCGCTCGATCAACGCGAGCGCCTCCTGCCCGTTCGCCGCCTCGCCAACGACCTCGATGTCACGATTCGTCGCGAGCAGCGCCTTCAATCCGGCGCGCACCACGAGGTGATCGTCGGCGAGCACCACCCGGATCGTATCGAAAGTCGTCATGACGAGCCCCTACTTCTGGACGATGAGTGCTGTGACCATCCCGAACATGCCGTGATCGCTCTCGGCGTGCGGCAGGATGTGGCAGTGGAAGGCCCACGTACCTGGATTGTTGCAGTTGATGATCACGTCGTACCGCTCGCCGGGCGCGATGTTGAGCGTGTCACACTTCCACGGATTCGACAAGGGCCACCCGTCCTTCGCGATCACGGTCTGGTGCATGCCGTGGAGGTGCATGGGGTGGATCATCATCCCCTCGTTCATGTAGCGGATGCGCACCTTCTGCCCGAGCTTCGCGACGATGGGCTCCGTCGCCGGGAAGCTCTTCCCGTTGAACGTGTAGCCGTGCGCGCCGTCGTTCAGGATGAACACGTGGTCGACGTCCACCTTCGGCTCGCCGGACTTGTCCTTCGGCTCCACGATGAACGCGCCGAGGAGGCCGAGACCGACCTGCTTGGCCGAATTGTGGTGCGAGTGGTACATGTGCGAGCCCGAATTGGGCACGGTGAACTCGTAGGTGAACGTCTCGCCGGGCTTGATGGGCGGCTGCGTGATGTACGGCACGCCGTCCATGTCGTTCGGCAGCTCGACGCCGTGAAAGTGCACGCCCGTGGACTCCGGCAATTCGTTCTTCACGATCATGCGGACGCGGTCGCCCTCGCGCACGCGAATGGTCGGCGCCGGCACGACGCCGTTGTACGTCCACGCCTCCACCTTGCGGCCCGGCTCTACCTCCCACTGCACGACCTTCGCCGTGATGTCGTAGACCTTCACGTTCCTGTCCATGCGGGGCGCGAGCAGCTGCGCGCCCTTGCCTTCGGTCTTCGCCGGGAACGCCTTGATCCCCTTCTCGTGCATCGCGTCCATCGACTCGGCGGCGCTGGCCGCGGTGGGCTTCGCGGTGTCGTGCGCGCCCATCGTGCCGCCCGTCGCCTGCGCAGCGGCCGTCATGTCCTTCGACGTCCCCTTTCCGCACGCCACCAGCGCCCCAGCGCCCACGGCGCTCAGCGAGGCCGTCCGCAGGAATGAGCGGCGGGACGTGGTCTCCTTTGCGAGCACATCTATAGTATCAGTCGGACGGGGTTCGTTCGGCATTCAAGGCCCTCTTGGCAGGTTCGTTGGTCTCAGGCAATCTGCGGCCGGAGGAGACTGGCTTCTGTCAGGCACTTGCACGAACATTCGTACTGCTGGCCCTGACGCCGGCGTAGGTAGAACTCCCGACGGGAGCACATGAAAGAAGCACAGCGGGCCGCCCGTACGGCGGCCATGAACCACACCCTCCCGCCAGACCTCTTCGTGGGGCTCATGGCCATGTCGTCGGATGCGGTCGTCGCCGTCGACGAAGAGCAGCTCATCATCTTCTTCAACACGGGCGCCGAGCGGATCTTCGGCTACACGGCCGCCGAGGTCGGTGGCCTGCCACTCGCGATGCTCCTGCCCGAGCGCTTCCGGGCTGCGCACAGCGGCCACGTTCGCGGCTTCGGCGCCGAGCATGGCCAGGCGCGCCAGATGGGCGAGCGCCAGCAACTGAGCGGGCTGCGCAAGAACGGCGAGGAGTTTCCCGCCGAGGCATCCATCCAGCAGATCGTCATGGACGGCCGGCACGTCTATGCCGCGATGCTGCGCGACATCAGTCCCCGGCAGAAAGCCGAAGACGCGTTGCGCCAGGCTGTGAAGGCGCGCGACGACATGATCGGCATCGTGTCGCACGACCTCCGCAATCCCGCGAACGCGGTGAAGATGCTCGCGAACAGCATCATCGCGGAGGGCGGGCTGCTGCCCGCGTCCGTGGTGGAGCGCGTGGGGATCATTCGCCAGGCAGCGGAGCAGATCGACCGGCTCATCCAGGACCTGCTCGACGTCACGCGCCTGGAGTCGGGACGCTTTTCGGTGAACCCCCGGCCGTCGAGGCTCGCTGACCTCATCGAGATCGCCGCGTACTCCCTGCGTCCGCTGGCGACGTCGCAAGGCATCACGCTCGCGATCAACATCGACGGCGGGCTGCCCGATGTGATGGCCGACCCCGATCGGATCACGCAGGTGATCTCCAACCTCGTCGGCAACGCCGTGAAGTTCACGCTCAATGGCGGCCGCATCGAGATCTCGGCGCGGCAGGTGGAGGAGATGATGGAAGTGTCCGTTCGCGACACCGGCGCGGGCATACCGCATCAACAGCTGCCGCACGTGTTCGACCGGTTCTACCAGGCGCCCGGAAATTCCGCGCGCCGCCACGGCGCCGGACTCGGCCTCCCCATCGCGCGCGGCATCATCGAGGCGCACGGTGGATACATCTGGGTCGAGAGCGCGCCGGGGCAGGGAACGACGGTGATCTTCGTCATCCCAATGGCGCCCACGACAGCCTGATCGCTACCTCCGCAGCGAGCTGTTGAACCACCAGACCGACTTGCTCAGCAGCCCGTCGGCCACGAACTGCAGCGGAACGCTCGCGACGAACGCGGCACCTCCCGCCGCGGCCGCGACGCGATCGCCGCGTGAGAGCGTCCCATTTGCGATCCCGCGAACGGCAACGAATGCGAGTGCCGCCCCGCCGGCATCCGTGAGCAGCGCCGCAACGCGCCTCACGTGCATTGCCTCGCGCGCATAGCGCAACGCGGAGTCGTTCGCGGCGAGCGCCGGACGGATGTCGGAAACCCAGAAGAAGCCAAGCCCAGTGACGCGCTGTCCCTGCGCACCCTTCACCACGTCGAGGCCATTCCACACGGGCGCCAGCCGCAGTGCGCATGCCTGGTACGTGCAGGCTGCTTCCTGGCCCCGCGCGACGAATGGCGCCGCGAGCAGCGCCGCCATCAGGACGAACCGCTTCATGACCTCGCTCCCGTGCGCATCGGTTGCGCGACCATCGCCTCGGCACGCGCACGAATGCCGCGCATCATGCCGCGCTGCATGATGAAGTGCGCCGGCTCGAACACGAACACGTTGAGCGGGCCGAGCGCGATGCCGGCGAACGACGGGGTGCCCGGTCCGCGCGTGCGGATCAGCAAACGCGACGTCTGCGCATCGATCGGCTGCACCACGAACGCGCCCCAGTTCTCCAGCACGAGCGCGCGGCCGGGCTCCACACGCACGACGTGCCAGCCCAGCTCGCCGAGCCGCCCGCCGGCGTAGTCGCGCTGCGTCGCGCGGACGAGCTGCCCCGCCTCGATGCCCTGCCACTCCGGGTGCACGCGAGTCGCATTCGTGATGTGATCGCCCGCCAGCCGCTCGAGCCACGCGTAACTGTAGAAGCCACCGCGGTCCTGTCCGAGCTGCACGAGCCACGGCCACACGGAGTCCGCCGGCGCCGCGATCGTGATGCCGTGATCGATCCGGTACCTCGGCGCATCGGTGAGCTCGTCGCCCGGCAGGTTCGCCATGCGCTCCTGTGTCGTCGTTCCCCAGTGCATCGTGACGGGCCGCGTTACCACCACGACCGTGACCCACAGCAGCATGGCGCTCCCGACACCCCACGCCACGCGATGCAGCGTCGAGTGTCCGAGGCCATCGGCGCCCACCGCGCATGCGACGTTCACGTCCGCATCCACGCGCGGCTGTGCCCACTCCATCACGAGTACCAGGAGCAGCACGTCGATCACGATGCCGAGTGAGCCGAGGAGGTCGCGCATCAGGAAAAGCAGCATCATCGAGCTCACCGTCCCCACGATCAGCAGCGGCTTCCATCGATCGCGGATCACCGGCACACGGAGCATGCCGAGGCCTGCGGAGAGATAGCCGAGCAGCGCAAGTGCCCAGAGCGCCTGCACCAGCCACGCCGGGCCCGAGTGCGCCGCGTAGATCGCAAAATTTGCATGCGCGAGGCCGTGCACCATCACCACCGCGCCGAGTATGAGTCGTCTCATCGTGATGCTCCTGTCAGAAAAGCCGGACGCTGATGTACTTCTTCGGGTTGAGCTTCACGTCCGCCACCAGGTCGCGCGCTGCCGATCCAGAGCACCGGTGTTGAGCTGGTCATGCCGAATGGTCGCGTGACGAGTGGCGCCGAGGCATCGGGAGTTTTGCGTGCGCTTCGCGCACACTTTCCCGACGGCATGTAATGCCTTTCCCGACGACGACCTACCGGCGGCGCGCGTCGAGCCCGCGCGGCAGGAGTCCACATGCCGCGAGCGCGTCGGGAATGAGCATCGCGCACTCCAGCACGAGCAACGTCCCGGTGAACACCAGCGCCACGGACGCGACGTGCCGTCGCTCGAGGACCACCAGGACCCAGAACGCCAGCAGCATCCACGCACTCACGCTCGCCAGTGCGTCCGCGAGCGCGACGGCAGGCAGCGTCGCGGCGCTGTCACGCATCTCCACGGCGACCCATCGCATGACGCGCGACAGCAGGTGCAGCACGAGCAGGGCAAGCATCCCGTCCAGCAGCGAAGCCGCCGTGTAGAACGTGTTCGCGCTCTGCTCGAGCACGCGCGCGATCACCACGGCCGCCAGCGCAATCCAGAGCACGCGCAGCGCCGCGCCCGCGACGACACTGCCCCCGCGCTGCCGCACCGGAAGCATCCCGACGACGACGCTGCACGCGATGACGACGCCCAGGACGATGTGCGTCACCGCGAGCCCCGCGACCACCGACGACGCCAGCGCACCCGCGAGCAGCACGCCCAGCATGGCGTGCTCGAAATGGCGAATCCGCGAGGTGCCTGGTCAGCGCATGCGAGCACGATACACACGCGATTCGCGCGCGCGATGTCCGTGTTCGCCTGATGGCCGCGCCACTCCGGTTTCGCGTTCGTCCAACTCATTCCTGACCGGAGAGCTCCATGCCACACGCACCCATTGTCGCACCCCTTCGCGCATATACCGCAAACGTGGAGACGCTCGGGCCGGTCATCGTCGCGGTTGGTGGACGAGACCCGAGCGCCGCACTGCACGCGGCACGCGTCTTTGCGCGGCTCTCGCCAGCGGGCGTCCTTGCCCTCTCGGTGCTCGAGCCGCTTCCCATTCACGCCTTCGGGGAGGAACCGCGACTCCCGCCGCCCTCGTTCGACGCCGAGCGCGAGGCCGCGCTCGAGGCGCGGCTCGAGGCGCTGGTGCGCGAGGCGAGCGGCGAGCCCGGCGCCTGGCGCATGGAAGTGCAGCTGGGCGACCCCGCGCACGTCATCGCCGACGTTGCGGCGCGCGAGCGCTCGCCCCTCATCATCATGGGCATCGGCCGGCATTCGGTCGTGGACCGCCTGCTCCAGCGCGAGACGGTGATCCGCACGATACGACTCGCGCGCAGCCCGGTGCTCGCCGTCAGCGGCGCAATCGCGTCGCCGCCGCAGCGCGTCGTCGTCGGCACGGACTTCAGCGCCGAGAGCGCGCTCGCGGCGCAGGCCGCGCTGTCGCTCATGGGCGACGAGGGCTCT
>JBDSTA010000276.1:0-17819 GCA_039928475.1 Gemmatimonadaceae bacterium
ACCGGCCTACTTCAACGACGCGCAGCGCCAGGCAACGAAGGATGCGGGGAAGATCGCCGGCCTCGATGTGCTCCGCATCATCAACGAGCCCACGGCGGCCGCCCTCGCCTATGGTCTCGACAAGAAGAAGGACGAGAAGGTCGCCGTGTTCGATCTCGGCGGTGGCACGTACGACATCTCCATCCTCGAGCTGTATGACGTGGACGGCTCGCGCCAGTTCGAGGTGAAGTCCACGAACGGCGACACGCACCTGGGCGGCGACGACTTCGACCAGCGCGTGATGGACTGGATCGTCGGCGAGTTCAAGCGCGACCAGGGCATCGACCTCGCGAAGGATCCGATGGCCCTCCAGCGGTTGAAGGAGGCGGCGGAGAAGGCCAAGATGGAGCTGTCGAGCACCAACTCGACGGACATCAACCTGCCCTTCATCACCGCGGACCAGAGCGGCCCGAAGCACCTGAACTACACGCTCTCGCGCGCCAAGTTCGAGCAGCTCGTGGACGACCTGATCACGCGCACGCTCGAGCCGATGCGCAAGGCGCTCAAGGATGCCGGCCTCGAGCCGAAGGACATCGACGAGGTGTTGCTCGTTGGTGGTTCCACCCGAATTCCGAAGATCCAGGACGAGGTCAAGAAGTTCTTCGGCAAGGACCCGAACAAGGGCGTGAACCCGGATGAAGTCGTCGCCATCGGCGCGGCAGTCCAGGGCGCGGTCCTCACGGGCGAGCAGAAGGACGTGTTGCTGCTCGATGTCACGCCGCTTTCCCTTGGAATCGAAACGCTCGGCGGTGTGACCACGGTGCTCATCCCGCGCAACACGACGATCCCGACCAAGAAGTCGGAGACGTTCAGCACCGCGGACGACAACCAGACCACGGTGGAGATTCACGTGCTCCAGGGTGAGCGCGAGCTCGCCCGCGACAACCGCACGATCGGGAAATTCCAGCTGACGGGGATTCCGCCCGCTCCGCGCGGCATGCCGCAGGTCGAGGTGACGTTCGATATCGACGCGAACGGCATCCTGCACGTGGCGGCGAAGGACAAGGCCACCAGCAAGGAGCAGAAGATCCGCGTGGAGGCCTCCTCCGGACTGTCCGACGCCGACATCGACAAGATGGTGAAGGACGCGGAGAAGAACGCCGACGAGGACAAGAAGCGCCGCGAGGAGATCGACACGCGGAACCGCCTCGACAGCATGACGTACGAGGTGGAGAAGAACTCGAAGGAGTGGTCGGACAAGCTGCCGGCGGAGCTCAAGACCAAGCTGGACGAGTCGGTCGAGCGGGCGCGCAAGGCGCTGCGCGGCGACGACATGAACGAGATCAAGGCGGCGCAGGAGGACCTGAGCAAGACCTTCGGCGAGGCCGGGCAGTCGTTCTACGCGCAGAACCAGGCATCGGCGGAAGCGCCGGCCGGGGACGCCGGGGCTGCTGGCGCGGCGGATGCCGGCGGTGGGTCCAAGCCGGCGGACGACGTGGTCGAGGCCGACTACGAGATCGTGGACGACAACAAGAAGTAGCGGGCGCCAGGCGCGGCGAGGTGCAGATTCCTCGCTTCGCTCGGAATGACAGCACATCGGAAACCCGGCGGGCGCCGTACGTGTCTATAATGGAACACGCGGCGCCCGCTGGCGTGTATGACTGTCAGGTGCAGTGCAGCAACGTCGAACCTCATGAGGAACGGTAGAATGGGAACACGGTATTCTCGCGCGCGCCTCGGCGCGGCTGTCGTGACCGCCTTCGTGTGCGGTCTTCTCTTCGCGTCCGGATTCGACCTCACGCGCTTCGGCTTCGCCCAGGACGGAAAGGCCGGCGCGAAGGTGGCATCGTCGCAGGTGCAGTCGCTCGCGGAAACGGGGAGCGCCTTCGAGGCGATCGCCGATCACGTGACGCCGAGCGTCGTCTCGATCCAGACGCAGCGCGCGGCGCGGAATGTCCGCGCGACGCGACCGCGCGGCCAGGTGCCGCCCGGCCTCGAGGACTTCTTCCGCAACTTCGACCAGCAGCCGCAGCAGGAGGGTCCGCAGGAGGCGAGCGGCACCGGCTTCATCGTGTCGAAGGATGGGTACATCCTCACGAACAACCACGTGGTCGCGGATGCCGACAAGGTGACGGTGACGCTGCTCGACAAGCGCAGCTTCACGGCGAAGGTCATCGGGCGCGATCCCACGACGGACGTCGCAGTCATCAAGGTGGACGGCACGAACCTGCCGGTGGCGAACCTCGGCGACGACAACCTCGCGCGCGTGGGCCAGTGGGTCGTGGCGATCGGCAACCCGCTCGGCCTCGACTTCACCGTGACCGCGGGCATCATCAGCGCGAAGGGGCGCCCGCTCCAGGGCCTCCTGCGCAACAACTACGCGATCACCGACTACATCCAGACCGACGCGGCAATCAACCCCGGCAACTCGGGTGGCCCGCTCGTGAACATCCGCGGCGAGGTGATCGGCATCAACTCCGCCATCGCGAGCAGCACCGGCTACTACGCCGGCTACGGCTTCGCGATCCCGGTGACGCTGGCGAAGCAGGTGATGGACGACCTCATCTCGTACGGCAAGATCCGCCGCGCGGTGATCGGCGTGCAGATCCAGGATGCGACGCCGGAAGATGCGCGTGCCGCGGGGCTCGACCACGTGACGGGCGTCGTCGTGCGTGACTACACGTACGACGCGGACAGCGTGAGCGCTGCGAAGAATGCGGGCATGGAGCGCGCCGACGTGATCATCGCGGCCGATGGCAAGGCGACGGATCGCGTGAGCACGCTCCAGCGCATCGTGCGCAGCCACAAGCCGGGTGAGACGGTGAACTTCGACGTGATGCGCTTCGGGAAGCAGAAGAGCATCAAGGTGAAGCTCCAGGAAGCGCCGGCCGACCCCACGGTGGTCGCGTCCGCGGAGGAGGTCGCGCCGGCACGTGATCCGGCGCAGGCGCGCAAGTTCGACAAGATGGGCATCGCCGTGGAGCCGGTGTCGTCCGACCTGCGGACGAAGGTGGCGGAGCAATACCGGAAGGGGCTGATGGTGAGCGATGTGAGCGTCACGGGTCCGGCGTACCGGAAGCTCGGTGCCGACCAGACGATCCTGCTCGAAGTGCTCAATCCCGGCCCGCGTCGCGTGCTGAACTCGGCGGCGGATCTCGACGCCGTGCTGGCGAAGGTGCGCACGGGCGACGTGGTCACGTTCCTCGTGTACGACGTCGGCACGGGGACGCGCGCGGTGACGCTGTCGGTGCAGTAGCTCACACAATCCAGGTGGCATCGGCGGGCCTCCGGAGCGATCCGGAGGCCCGCTTTGCGTTGACGGGTTGCCAAGCGCAGCGTCGGCTCGTCTGCAATGGGCGTACGACGCCGTTGAGCTCCTATCCCGTTTCCACAGAGCCGCTTACGTTGCAGTCTGGGCGAGAGTGGCGAAACTGGCAGACGCACCAGACTTAGGATCTGGCGCCGCAAGGCATAGGGGTTCGAGTCCCCTCTCTCGCATGACGACGCCGTCGTGTCCCCGTATCCACCTCGGTGCTGAACCATGAGACGAATCCTCGCGCTGGCCGCACTGGTCCTCCTTGGCGCCTGCAACAACGAGATCGACCAGAGCACGCGCCCCGAGCAGCTGGCGGGCACGTATCACCTCGTGACCTACGGCGGCACGGTGCTGCCGGTCGTCGTGCGCTCTGACAGCGTACGTCGCGAGGTGCTGAGCGGACAGCTGATCGTCACGACGGACGGGCAGTGGTCGGAGGCGTTGAGCCTCAAGACGTCATTCAAGGGCAACTCGAGCGTGGACAACGTGATCAGTGCGGGCAGCTGGTCCAACGTTCGCGAGATCGCGTACATGTCGTTCTACGACAAGGTGAATGGATATTCGTTCTCCGGCACGGCGTCGGGTGGGACGATCGTCCTGAACACCGTGGGCGGAGACCAGCTCGTCTACCGGCGCTGACAACGGCAGTGCCTCCGTGAGCCCCGCTGGTTCGCCAGGCGGGGAGCGGAAAGGGGGAACAATCGGCGCGCCCGCGCGTTTGGCTCCCATGGTTCCAGCGGATGCTGTGCACTGCCAACAGATCGTGCGCGCCCATGCGCGCACCTTCTGGCTCGCGAGCCGATTCCTTCCCGCGCACAAGCGCAGGGCGGCGTTTGCGATGTATGCGTTCTGCCGGGTCGCGGATGACCTGGTGGACACCGGTTCCGGGGCCTCGAGCGAGCTCGCGTTGCGCGTGCGCGAGTATCGCGACGCACTGGAGGCGGCGCTCGAGGGCCGGCCGTCGGGCCCTGTGTTTCGCGAGTTGGCATTTGCCGCACGCGAGTACGGCGTGCCGGCCTGCGTGCTTCGAGAACTGCTCGACGGCGTCGCGCGGGACTGTGCGCCGGCGCAATACGACACGTGGGATGAGCTCTCCCGCTACTGCGAGGGCGTCGCGAGCAGCGTGGGCGAGATGTGTACGCACGTGTTCGGCGTGGTGGGCGACGAGCGCGTGCGCGAGCGCGCCACGGTGCACGCGCGCACGCTCGGGACGGCGATGCAGCTGACGAACATCCTGCGGGACGTGGGTGAGGACGCGCGCGCGGGACGCTGCTACCTGCCGACAGAGGACCTCGAGCGGTTCGGGCTGACGCGCGACGCCGTGCTCGGCGCGCGGCTCGCGCACGACGATGCGTGGAAGGAGCTGATGCGCTTCGAGATCGCGCGCGCGCGAAGCCTGTACGAGTACGCGATGCCGGGCATTCCCCTGCTCTCCCCCGACTCGCGACGCTGTGCGACGGCGTGCGCGGTGGGCTATGCCGGAATCCTCGGCGCCATCGAGCGCATCGAGTACGACACGTTCGCGACGCGTGCGCGGCTCGGTACGGCGGAGCGCGCCTCCGTGCTGTGGCAGGCATGGCGTACGCCGCTGGGCACGGTGGCCGACGTGCCGGCAGCGCCGCCGGTGGTGACATGGGCGTAGGCGTACGCAAGGAGGAGCGTGTCGCGGGTGCGGCGCTGGTGGGGCATGCGGCGCTGCTGGTGCTCTCGGGCATCGCGTTCGCGACGTTCCTGGCGCCGCCGGCGCCGGCGTGGCTGATGACCCCGACGAACCAGCGCGTGGCAGCGATCATGTTCGCGTTCGGCGGGCAGACAACGGTCGTCCTGGGCGCGATTGCCGGCATCTGGCATGCTGCGGCGCGCCTCGGGTGGCGTACCGCGATGATCGTCTTCGTCGCGGCGTTCACCATCTCGCTGTCGTCGGAGCTGCTCGGCACGACGACGGGGTATCCCTTCGGGCCGTACTCGTACACGACGCAGCTCGGTTACCTCATCGGCGGGCGGGTGCCATTCAACATCCCGACGTCGTGGTTCTTCATGCTGTATGCGTCGCTGGCCATCTGCGGGCGCGTGCTGCGCGCGGCGGACGACAGCGCGACGCGGTGGCGGTGGGCGGCGGTAGCTGCGCTCGTGCTCACGGCGTGGGACGTGTCGATGGATCCGGCGATGGTGCACACGACGCACTGGCTCTGGCACCTCCCAGCGCCTGCGTCGCTGTCGCCCGTGTCGCGGGTGTTCCTCGCGGATGCGTTCTACGGCATGCCGCTCACGAACTGGCTCGGGTGGCTGCTGACGGGACTCGTCGTCGCGCGGGTGATGCTCGCGATCGTGCCGCCGACGCGGTGGGCGGCGGAGGTGTCGCCTTCGCGCCTGCCCCTGGTGCTGTACGCGGTGAACGGGGTGTTCCCCATCCTCATCTGCGCGGGACGCGGGATGTGGTGGGCGGTGGTGTTCGGCGCGCTGGCCATGGCGGTGCCGCTCGCGCTCGCCCTCGGTCTGCTGCCGAGTGCACGTTCATCGACTTCGCGCCTCGCGCTTCGCTCGGAATGACGGTTGTAGTGATCGGGAGCGGGTTCGGCGGACTCGCTGCGGCGATCCGGCTCCAGCAGCAGGGACACCAGGTCACGATCGTGGAGAAGCGGGACCAGCCGGGCGGGAGGGCGTACGTCTACCGGCAGGACGGCTTCACCTTCGACGGCGGTCCGACGATCATCACGGCGCCATGGCTCATTCGCGAGCTCTTCGAGCGCAGCGGCAGGAAGACGGACGACTACGTGCGCCTCGTGCCCATCGATCCGTTCTACAACATCCGGTTCGACGATGGGTCCGTGTTCCGCTACACCGGCAAGCGCCAGGAAGTGATCGAGGAGGTGCGCCGCTTCTCTCCCGGCGACGTACCGGGCTACCTCCGCTTCGCCGAGGCGACGGAGGCGATCTTCCAGGCGGGCATGGCGCTGATCGACACGCCGTTCGAGCGCATCGCCGACATGCTGAAGGTGCTGCCCGACCTGGTGCGCCTGCGCGCCGACCGATCCGTGTCCGCGTTCGTGAACCGGCACATTCGCGATGCGCGACTCCGGCAGGTGTTCAGCTTCCATCCGTTGCTCGTGGGAGGGAATCCATTCCAGAGCACGTCCATCTACGCGCTGATCCACACGCTCGAGCAGCGCTGGGGCGTGTGGTTCGCGATGGGCGGGACGGGGGCCCTCGTCGCTGGCCTGGTGCGCCTGTTCGAGGAGCTTGGCGGCGAGCTGCGCCTGTCGTCGGAGGTGGAGCAGGTCGAGGTGGATGCGCGGACGCGGCGGGCGACGGGCGTGCGTCTCGCGGATGGGGAGGTGCTTCGCGCCGATACGGTGGTCTGCAATGGGGACGTGGCGCAGAGCTACAGGTCCCTCGTCGCGCCCGAGTTCCGCCCGAAGAACAGCGACCGGCGGTACGAGCGCATGCGCTACTCGATGTCGCTGTTCGTGATCTACTTCGGTACGGATCGACGCTACGACGATGTCGCGCATCACGAGATCCTGATGGGGCCGCGCTACGAGGGATTGCTCGAGGACATCTTCACGCGAAAGACACTATCGCGCGACTTCTCGCTGTACCTGCACCGCCCCACGGCGACGGATCCGTCACTCGCGCCCGAGGGCGGCGACAGCTTCTACGTCCTGTCGCCGGTGCCACACCTTGGCGGCGACGTGGACTGGGCCGTGGCGGCGAAGCCCTACCGGGACGCGATCATGGCGCACCTGGAAGCGCATCACCTGCCGGAGTTGTCGAAGCACATCGTCACGGAACGCGTGATCGACCCGCGTCATTTCCGCGATGAGCTCAACAGCTACCTGGGGAGCGCGTTCTCCGTGGAACCGATCCTTACACAGTCGGCCTGGTTCCGGCCACACAACAGGAGCGAGGACATCGGCAACCTGTACTTCGCCGGTGCGGGCACGCATCCCGGCGCCGGCATTCCCGGTGTGCTCAGCTCGGGGAAGATCGTGGCGGAGATGATCGGGAACGCGTGAGCGGCGCACGACGTTCCGCACGCATCATGGCGACGTGACCAGGATCGGGACGTAGACGACGTCGGTATCCTTCCCAGGATGCTGCGAGGACCAGGCGCCGGGTGCACTGACAGTGAGCGTGAGGTAGGTGGTCGTTCCGCGGTGCAACTGCTGGCCGTCCACGCGCAGGACGATCGCTGAAGCGCCCGCGGGAAAGCGGAACGGATTCGTCTCAGTGGTCATCCCGCTGGGCGGAACGGACAGCGTCGGTGTGAGCAGCTGCACGCTCGGCACATTCGCGGCGACGTTCACCGTCATGGTGCCCGTACCGGCATTCTTCACCCAGATGGAATCGGTGCGCACCTCTCCCTCGCGCACCGTCATCGCGGTGCCGGCAGAAGGCGTCACGAGCACCGGTCCTGCGCGCCGGATCTTGAAGACGTAGGGCCCGTCCTGGCTTATGCAGCCGAGTGAACTGCAATAGGGCTCCGCTCCGCGGGCACCAAGATGATAGGTGCCCGCCCGTGGCGGCCGCCGGGCGAGATAGAGGTTGCCCGAGGGAATGTCGGGCGGGCTCAGATACCAGTCGATGACCGATGTGAGGTAGTACGCGCTCCCGCTGGTCACCATGTCCACGACGTCGTTCGCCGCGAGGTCGAGGACGATGGCCTTGCGGCCGTAGGTGAGCGTGAGCGTGTCAATGAGCGAATCGCCAAGCGCGACGTGCGCCTGCGCCCGCGGATCAGTGTCAGGGGTGATGGTGATCGCAATCGAAGACGCGATCTCCGGCATCGTGCGGACGCTCGCGACGATGACGGCCCGGCCCGGAAACTGGCCCCAGACGACCCCGTAGGCGTCCACCCTGGCGATTTCCGGGGAGAGCGACGTCCACACGATCGGCTGCTGTCCCGCGGGAGCCGGAGGTGTGATGCCGTCAACCTGCGCGAAGAGCCGAACGCCGCTGCCGCCGGCTTCGCCGATGCTGTCGCGCTCCGGGCGCAGGTGCACGATCGCGGGAACGACGCTGAGCGATGTACTGGCCTTCACCGTGGGATTCGTCGCGAGCGTCGCCGTGATGACCGTCGTTCCCACCGTCTTCCCTGCAACGAGTCCGCCTACGTCCACGGTCGCGACGCCTGGCGACTGCGACGCCCAGAGGATGGGTTCCGTGACCACTTGCCCATCCCTGTCGCCACCAACGAACTCGGCCCTGAGTCGAATTGCCACGCCGCCGACGGATACGATGTCACCGCTCGGGGAGGTGAGGCGGATGGTCGGCGCATCGACGCTCGGGCCCGGTGCGGGATCCGCGACGTGGGCGCAGGCGGCGATGAGCGCCAGCATGACGGCGCGTGCACTCGAGCGAATGAAGCGGATGTGCATACGTCGCGAGGGAGTCAGGTCGGTGGCCGCGTGACGGCGTGTCGACTGCGTCTGGTGCGGAGATACCCGCTTCGGGCATCAATGGTGCCGCCCCGAGGGGCCGGTGTACACCTACACCCGTCATAGCCCCCGCGGTTAGCTTTCAGGCAGCATTCTGCGTCCGCACTCCCGATCGGGGAACCAGACGCCGGCACCACGGTTTTCTAGGACAGAAATGGACATCCAGATCACGACCAAGAAGAACGAAGGCGTCGAGCGCCTCGTCGAGGTTTCCGTCCCTCTCGCCGCGGTGCATGCGGAGGAGGAGAAGACGGCGCGGAAATATGCCGGCTCCGTTCGCCTTCCCGGCTTCCGTCCAGGCAAGGCACCCGCCGCGATGGTGCGCAAGCGTTTCAAGGACGCCATTCGCCAGCAGGTCCTCGAGACGCTCGTGCAGGAAGCCTTCAAGGAGGTGATCGAGCGCGAGAAGCTCGACGTCGCCGCGCAGCCGCACGTGCACGACGTGAAGTTCGACGAGGGCCAGCCCCTCACGTTCGAGCTGCACCTGGAGGTACGCCCGACCATCGAGCTCAAGAAGACCGATGGCTTCCGCGCGACGCGCGTGGCGAAGGCCGTCACGGACCAGACCGTGAGCGAGCAGATCGAGACCCTGCGCGACCAGAAGGCGTCGTGGGCGCCCGTCGAGGAGCAGCCGCGTGAAGGCGACATGGTGAAGGTGCTGCTCGCCACGCCGGAAGGCGCCGAGGAGGAGATGCCGGAGGGGCGTCCCTACAACCTCGTGCTGGGCGGCGGGCAGGCGATCCCCGGTGTGGAGGAGCTCGTCATGGAGCTCACGCCCGGCGAGACGAAGGAGAAGCTGGTGAAGTGGCCGGAGGACTTCCCGGACGAGACGCAGCGCGGCATCACCAAGAACGTGCGTGTCACGCTGCACGAGGTGAAGCGGAAGTCGGCGCCGGCGCTCGACGATGCGTTCGCACGTGAGGTCGGCGACTTCGACGGTGTGGCGGCGCTCCAGACGGCGATTCGCAAGGACCTCGAGGAGCACTCCACGCGCGATGCGGATGCGCAGGTGCGCCAGGCGCTGCTCGACCAGGTCGCCGAGGCGAACCCGTTCCCCGTGCCGCCGAGCTGGGTGTCGCGCATGATCGACGCCTACATGCAGGCGTACCAGATCCCCGAGGAGCAGAAGGAGACGTTCGCCACCGAGTTTGCGGCAGTGGCGGAGAAGCAGGTCCGCCGCGACATGCTCATCGAGGCGATCGCGAACCAGGAAAGTCTCGCCGCCTCGGAGAAGGATGTGGACGAGCGCGTCGCCAAGGTGGCTGAGCAGCGCAACACGGATCCGGGACAGGTCTACACGTCGCTCCAGAAGGCGGGACGCCTTCCGGAGATCGAGCGCAGCATCACCGAGGAGAAGGTCTTCGAGTGGTTGCTGGCGCGAAACGAGGTCACCAACGGTACCGAACAGTGAGCACCCCAATGGCTACGATCTACCCGCCGTATGTCATCGAACGCTCCAGCCGGGGCGAACGCACCTACGACATCTTCTCGCGGTTGCTGATGGACCGCATCGTGTTCCTGGGCACGCCGATCAACGACGACGTCGCGAACATCGTCATTGCGCAGCTGCTCTTCCTCGAGGCGGACAATCCGGAGCGCGACGTCTTCGTGTACATCAACTCGCCGGGTGGCAGTGTCTCTGCCGGCCTCGCGATCTATGACACGATGCAGTTCATGAAGGCACCGGTGAACACGATCTGCATGGGCCTGGCGGCGAGCATGGGCTCGTTCCTGCTCGCGGCTGGCCGCAAGGGCAAGCGGAGTGCGCTTCCGCACGCACGTGTGATGATCCACCAGCCCTCCGGCGGCACGCAGGGTACGGCGGCGGACATCGAGATCCAGGCCAAGGAGATCCTCTTCCTGCGCCACCAGCTCAACACGATCTACAGCAAGCATACGGGCCGCCCGGTGGAGCAGATCGAGCGCGACATGATCCGGGACTTCTTCATGTCGGCCGAGGAGGCGAAGAATTACGGCCTCATCGATCACGTGATCACAAATCGTGGCGACATCGTCGACCCGCAGGTGATCGCGGCCCAGGCGGCCGGGATCAAGTAGTCGAATTCAGGGGCCGAAGCGCGGATGCCCTGACTCCGCGCTTCGCGCTCCGCTCGGAATGACCCGGCGGGGGGCCAGTCGTCCTTATCTTGACCGGGAAGAATGCTATGTTATGTCTCGGTACCTACCTCGGCCCGGCACTCCCGCGGGCGTGCGCCTCTCGTTGAGCCACCGCCATGTCGCACGATAAGCACCTCCGCTGCTCGTTCTGCGGGAAGTCGAAGGATTCGGTCCGGAAGTTCATCTCCGGCCCGTCCGTCTACATCTGCAACGAATGCATCGCGCTCTGCAACGAGATCCTCGCGGAGGACGAGGAGCGCGAGGTCGCCGAGGCCATCACGCAGGTCCCGACTCCGCAGGAGATCAAGGACACGCTGGATGGCTACGTGATCGGCCAGGAGCGCGCGAAGAAGGCGCTCGCCGTCGCGGTGTACAACCACTACAAGCGCATCAATTCCGCGTCCGTCCGCGAGGACGACGTAGAGCTCGACAAGTCGAACATCCTGCTCATCGGCCCCACGGGCGTGGGCAAGACGCTGCTCGCGCAGACGCTCGCGCGCATCCTCGACGTGCCGTTCACGATTGCGGACGCCACGACGCTGACGGAAGCGGGCTACGTCGGCGAGGACGTGGAGAACATCCTCGTCCGCCTGCTCCAGGCCGGCGACTTCAATGTCGCCGAGTGCGAGAGAGGCATCGTCTACATCGACGAGATCGACAAGATCGCCCGCAAGTCGGAGAATCCGTCGATCACGCGGGACGTCTCGGGTGAGGGCGTGCAGCAGGCGCTGCTCAAGATCCTCGAGGGCACGGTCGCGTCGGTGCCGCCGCAGGGTGGCCGCAAGCATCCGCAGCAGGAGTACATCCAGATCAACACGAAGGACATCCTCTTCGTGTGCGGCGGCGCCTTCGACGGACTGGAGAAGATCATCGAGGCGCGCACCGGTCGCCGCCAGATCGGCTTCTCGAAGGTCGAGACGGATCCGGTGAAGCTCGCGACGCTGTCGAAGAATGCGTTCTCGGAAGTCGAGCCGGACGACCTGCTCCGCTTCGGGTTGATCCCGGAGCTGGTGGGCCGCCTGCCGGTGACGGTGCCGCTCGAGGGGCTGGACGAGGAGAGCCTCGTGCGCATCCTGCAGGAGCCGAAGAACGCGCTGACGAAGCAGTACACGAAGCTGTTCGACCTCGAGGAGGTGAAGCTCACCTTCGAGCACTCGGCCCTTCGCGCGATCGCACAGAAGGCGCTCAAGCGCGGCACGGGTGCGCGCGGCCTGCGCGCGATCCTCGAGGAGCTGCTCACGGACGTGATGTTCGACCTGCCGACGCGCGAGGACGTGGTCGAGGTGAAGATCACGGAGTCGAGTGTGCTGAATGGGACGGCGCCGCTGCTGGAGCTGGCGCCGAGCAAGAGGAAGAAGGAAGCCTGAGAGTCGGGACAGTCGGGACAGCCTGACAGTCAGGAAGCTTTACGGGGCACACCTCACGGTGTGCCCTTTTGCTGTCAGACTGTCAGACTGTCGGACTGACGGACTATCTTTCTCGATGACTTCGTTTCAAATCGACGGCGAGACGCTCAACGGCGGCGACCGGCTTCCAGTCCTGCCGCTGCGCGACGTGGTGGTGTTCCCGTACGTGGTGATGCCGCTGCTGGTGGGACGCGCGGCGTCGCTCGCGACGCTCGAGGCGGCGAACGCCGGGAACAACCTCGTGCTGCTCGTCTCGCAGCGGGACCCGGAGACGCAGGAGCCCGCTGCGGCGGATCTCTACCGCGTCGGCGTGGTGGCGCGTGTGCGGCAGCTCTCGCGGCTCGGCACCGGCACCGTGCGGGTGCTGGTGGAAGGAATCGCGCGCGCGCGCGTTGCGCGGTACGTGCCGGGGTCGGACTGCCTGCGCGCGGTCGTCGAGCCGCTGGTGCCGCTGGCCCTCACGGAGGGCGACGAAGGCGCTGCGCACCTGCGACGGGCGATCACGCTCTTCGAGGAGTACGTGGCCGTGCACCGCCGGCTGCCCGCTGAGCTGGTGACGCTGATCCAGAGCGCGGATACGCCGGCACGCCAGGCATTCGGCATCGCGGCGCATCTCGGCACGCGGCTCGAGCGCCGGCAGAACCTGCTCGAGAGCGCGGACTTCAGCGCCCTGCTTCGCGTCCTCGGCGAGACGCTGAGCAGCGAGATCGACCTGCTCAAGCTCGAGCGCAAGATCGACGACGACGTGCGCGGCTCGCTGTTCCAGAACCAGCGCGAGTTCTACCTCCAGGAGCAACTCAAGGCGATTCATCGCGAGCTCGGCGGCGAGGATGCCGACGACTCCGACGAGCTTGCCGCGCAGCTCGAGGCGAAGGGGCTACCGGAAGCGGTGCTCGCGCGCGTGAGCCGCGACCTGCGCCGCCTGCGGCGGTTGTCGTCGATGTCGCCGGAGTCGGGGGTGGCGCGCACGTACCTCGAGTGGATCGCGGCGCTCCCGTGGAAGGAGCGCACCGACGACGTGCTCGACGTCGCGCACGCGCGGACGGTGCTCGACGAGGATCACTACGGCCTCGAGGACGTGAAGGAACGCGTGCTCGACTACATCGGCGTGTTGTCACTCGTGGAGCGGCTCGACGGGCCGATTCTCTGCCTCGTGGGACCGCCGGGCGTCGGCAAGACGTCACTCGGCCGCTCGATCGCACGCGCGCTCGGGCGCAAGTTCGTACGCATGTCGCTCGGCGGCGTGCGGGACGAGGCGGAGATCCGTGGACATCGCCGCACGTATATCGGCGCGATGCCCGGCCGCGTGATCCAGGCGATGCGCCGCGCGGAGACGGTGAACCCGGTGATCCTGCTCGACGAGATCGACAAGCTCGGCAGCGATTATCGCGGCGACCCGTCGGCGGCGCTGCTCGAGGTGCTCGATCCGGAGCAGAACCGCGCGTTCAACGATCATTACCTCGAGGCGGACTACGATCTCTCGCAGGTGATCTTCATCACGACGGCGAACTCGCTCGCGACGATTCCGGAGCCGCTGCGCGACCGCATGGAGATCATTCGTCTCGCGGGCTACCTGGACCAGGAGAAGTACGCGATCGCGCGGCAGTTCCTGCTGCCGCGACAGTTGAAGCAGCACGGCATCGACCCGGCAACGGTGAAGCTGGACGACGATGTCATCCCGGCGATCGTGCACGGGTACACGCGAGAGGCCGGCGTGCGCGACCTGGAGCGGCGGCTCGCGCGGTTGTCGCGCAAGCTCGCTCGGGCGCGAGCGGAAAGGCAAACGGAAGTGAAGGCTCCTCACCCCGTTCGGAGTGACAACGTCAGTCGAGACATGCTGCAAGGGATGCTCGGGGTGCCGCCGTTCGATCCCGAGGCGAACGTGATCGAGGACAAGGTCGGCGTGGCGACCGGACTCGCATACACGAGTGTGGGCGGCGACGTGCTCGAGATCGAGGTCAGCGTGGTGCCGGGGCGGGGACGTCTCCAGCTCACGGGCACGCTCGGCGACGTGATGAAGGAGTCGGCGAGTGCGGCGCTGAGCTACGCGCGCGCGCGCGCGGCGACGTTCGGGCTGGAGCGCGAGTTCCTGCGCTCGCGCGACATCCACGTGCACATCCCTGCCGGTGCAACGCCGAAGGATGGGCCGAGTGCGGGCATCGCGATCGCGTGTGCGATCGTGAGTGCGCTCACGGGGGTGCCGCTGCGCGGCGGCGTCGCGATGACGGGAGAGATCACGTTGCGCGGGCGCGTGCTCGGCATCGGCGGCCTGAAGGAGAAGACGGTGGCGGCGCTGCGCAATCGCATCACGCACGTGATCCTGCCCCAGGAGAACGCGCGCGACCTCGACGAGCTTCCCGCGGAGGTGCGCGCGGGCATCACGTTCCATCCCGTGCGCACGATGGACGAGGTGCTGTCCGTCGCGCTCGCGCGCTCCGTGCTGGTGCGCGCCGACGACGACGTCGCAACCATGGTGGCCCATTGAGCGACGCGAAGGATCCCCTCGTCATCAAGTCGCTCGAGTTCATCGGTCCGATGGCGACGGCGGACGGCTGGCGCCCCACGAATGACCTGCCGGAGGTTGCGTTTGCCGGCCGGTCGAACGTGGGCAAGTCGTCGCTGCTGAACCGGCTGGTGCGTCGCAAGGCGTTCGCGCGCGTGAGCAACACGCCGGGGCGCACGCGCGAGATCAACTTCTTCAAGGTGAACGAGCGGTTCGTGCTCGCGGATCTTCCGGGCTACGGATACGCGCGCATCGCGAAGGAACGGAAGGCCGAGTGGCTGCCGCTCATCGAGGGCTACCTCCGGACCTCCACCGCGCTGCGCGGGGTAGTACAGCTGCTCGACGTGCGGCACGACCCGTCGGAGGAGGACATGCAGATGCTCGAATTCCTTGCGGACATCGAGGCGCCGACGATCGTGGTGCTCACGAAGACGGACAAGCTCAAGCCGCGACAGGTCGCCGAGCGCGTGAAGAAGTTCGCGCTGTCGCTGCACCTCGACGAGGACCAGATGATCCCGTTCAGCGCGGAGACGAGCTTCGGCCGCGATGACCTCGCGGAGGCGGTCGTGTCGCTGGTGCAGCAGCCGTCGTGGCGCGCGGCGCCGGTCATGGAGGTGCCTGCGGAGGCAGCTATCGAATCGCCCGTAGAAGCGCCCGCACCGGACGGGGCGCCGGAATGAAGGGCACGATGCTCGTGGTCTCGGCAGTGGCGCTGCACGCGAGCCTCGGCTGCGCGCAGCAGCCGCCGGCGGCGCGCCCGGCGACGCCGGCGATCGCGAGCGCGGACACGAATGGCGCGGGCATCGTGCCTTCCGGCTATGGGCGCCTCAAGCAGGAGGCGATCGCCGTGGAGCTGCGCCAGACGGACCTCATCGTCCGCCTCACGCCGCTGGATGAAAGCGTGATCCGTACGCTGGCGCCCGATTCGTATCGCGCGCTGCGCGACATCGCGGACAGCCGTCGCACGACGATCGAGCGGATCGTCCGGCAGCGCGGGCTGCAGCGCGGCAACCTGTGGTACGTGCAGTTCTTCGGGCTCGCGACGGATGCGCGGTTCTCGCCACTCGAGCTGACGATTGCGTCGGGCGGACACGAGTATCGTCCGATCGAGGTGATCCCGCTGACGGCGCGGTTCGGCGAGCAGCGGGTGCAGCCGAGGGAGACGCAGGCAGCGTTGTACCTGTTCGAGGACGCGCTCGACGTGAACCAGCCGTTGACGATCTCGCTGGGGAGCGAGCGGACGACGGGATGGACGACGGTGCTGCGGAACATCGAGAAGGAACGGGCGTCGATCAGGTCGCGGACGCAGCAGGCGCCGGCGACGCCGTAGGGGTTCAGGGGAGGTGCATGCCCCTCGCTTCGCTCGGGGTGACGACAATCCGGCCCGACGAGCCTAGATTCCAGCCATGCCATTCCTACCACTACGCAGCCTGCCGGACTCCGGCAATGCGAAGATCGCCGACGCCTGGCTCGAGCAGATCGAGGGGCGGCTGAACGCCGCCGAGAAGGATCCCGCGAACGACCGTGCGGTGTTCTGCCGCGACGTCCTCACGGAGATCTGCTACCCGCAGTACGCCGGACACTGGGAGACCGCCGTCAACGACGAGTCCATCGCCGTTGGAACGCGCCTCGCGCTCTCGTCTCTCGACTCGCGCAACATCACGCTCGAGCCGGAGTTCTACGCGGACTGCATCGACGCAGAGTTCCAGCCAGTGAAGCCCCTGCTCTGGCTCTGGTACTCGTTCGATCGCACGCCGCTCGGCGGACAGAACGTCGGGGTCGCGGTGCGCTTCCGCCGCATCCTCGCGCAGAAGCTCTTCAGGAAGTGCGGCGCGAACTTCAAGGCGTTCCAGCACGTGGAGTTCACGTTCGGGCACAACATCGAGGCGGGCGACAACGTCGTCGTCCACCGGCACGTGCTGCTCGACGATCGCGGCGGCATCTCGCTCGGCGACGGCGTGTCGATCTCCGACTACGCGAACATCTACAGCCACACGCACAGCATCGTGGACCAGCGCGACGTGACGAACGTGCTCACGGTGCTCGAGAACGGCGTGCGCGTGACCTACCACGCCACCGTGCTCGCCGGCGTTCACGTCGGCGAACAGGGCATGGTGGGCGCGAATGCGGTGGCGACGAAGGACGTCCGTCCCTATCACGTCTATGTCGGCATCCCGGCGAAGAGCGTGCGCGTGAAGCCCAACGCGCCGGACCCGGCGACGATCCTGCGCACGTCCGAGCATCGCGTCCCGCGCTGACACGCGGCCACACTTCACACCAACGCAAGGTCCACGCATGCGACGCACGTCCATGAACGCGGTGCTCGTCGGTCTCTGCCTGTCATCCGCAGCGTGTGCAACGATGCCGGCCTCCGCAGCGCTGCCGCAGTACACGCCAGTGCCTGCGGGCGCGAACCGCCCCTTCTCGTCGTACGTGAAGGCGAACGGGCTGATCTTCCTCGCGGGCCAGCTGGGCACCGACAGCACCGGTCGTCTCGCGCCGGGTGGCATCCAGGCGGAGACGCGCCAGGCGATGACGAACATCAAGGCGCTGCTCGACCGCAACGGATCGTCGATGGATCGTGTGGTCAAGTGCACCGTCTTCCTCGCCGACATGGCGGAGCGGCAGGCGATGAGCGACGTCTACGTGACGTTCTTCCCCGCGGACAAGCGGCCGGCGCGCACGGCAGCGGGCGCGAACGGGCTCGCGCTCAATGGACGGGTCGAGATCGAGTGCGTCGCTGCGATGTAGGTCGCGGAGGTGCATGCCCCTCGCATGCGCTCGGGGCGACAACAGGACTAGCGTTTCTTCGCCGTCGTGTCGGGTGCGGGGGGCGGAGGAGGATCGTACTCCTTTGCGGGCACCCTGAAGCGCTTCGCCATCGCCGGATCGCCGTCGTCGCCCAGAACGCGTTGCGCGAGGTACTCGCCGACGACGGGTCCGAACTTGAAGCCCTCCGCATTGCCACCGCCGGCGAGCCACACGTTCGCCATCTTCGGATGGCGGTCGATGATGAAGTCGCGGCTCGACGTGAGCTCGTAGTGGCATGAGTGCGTCTG
>JBDSTA010000277.1:0-4207 GCA_039928475.1 Gemmatimonadaceae bacterium
CAGCGCCGATAGGGAATCCTGGGCCCAGCGCGCCAGCGGCGGTGTCGTACAACAGCGACCTTACAGCGCTCGCCAACTCCATCGTCGACGAGAAGACGGCTCGCGCGGCGATTCCGAAGGTCAGCGATTTCGAATCGAAGATCTCCCTTCCGGCCGACAAGGCCGCCCTCGCATTTACTGAAGCGAAGGCGAGCATGATCGCCATCGGCGCGGAGAAGGGATGCAGGATGATGCGCCTCGTTCGTCGGGAGCAGCTCAACTCTGAACTGAAGGGCGATCTCGACGATGCACTCAAAGAATGTGGAAGCCCCTGATCTCGTGACTGCTCCTCAACCATCGGGATCAACGCGCCGTGACATCATCGTCCACGTCTTCGGACGTACGGATGTCGGACGAACGCGCGAGCACAACGAAGACGCATTCGTCGTCGCCGACCTCACCAGCGGCAACGCGACGCTGCAGCCCGAGGTGCGCACGCACACCGTGGGCGACCGCGGATCGCTGTTCATGGTCGCCGACGGGATGGGAGGCGCGGCCGCGGGTGAGATCGCGAGCGCCATGGCCATCGAGGTCGTCCTCGCCGAACTGACCGAGGCATTCTCCTCCGCCGACGCGCCGGATACCGAGACCTATGCGGCGTCGATCAAGGCCGCGACCGCGGCGGCGAACGCGCAGATCCACCAGTATGCGCTCGAGCATCCCGAGTTCCGCGGCATGGGGACCACCGCGACGGTCGCGGCCATCCTCGGCGATACCCTCTACCTCGCGCAGGTCGGCGACAGCCGCGCGTACCTCGTGCGCAACGGCACGGCCCTCCAGATCACGAAGGACCAGTCGCTGATGCAGAAGCTCATCGAGGCCGGCGAGATCACCGAGGAGGAAGCCGAGCAGAGCGAGCGGCGCAACATCATTCTTCAGGCGCTCGGCCCCGAAGCGGCGATCAAGATCGACCTCACGCACCAGCAGATTCGTGTAGGCGACACGCTGGTGCTGTGCAGTGACGGGTTGAGCGGCCAGGTGAAGCCCGACGAGATCGCGAAGATCGTCTCTGACGAGGCGGATCTCATGACGGCGTGCAAGCGGCTGATCGACCTCGCGAACGAGAATGGGGGCCCGGACAACATCACGGTCATCGCCGCGCGCTTCGATGGCGAGGGACTGTCGATGCCCGGGGCGCACGACAAGGTGGGTCATCGCGTGTTCCCGCTCGCGACGGATTCCGGGCAGGTCCCCGCGGCGCGGCGCACCACGTCGCCGTCGTCGCAGGCGGTCACGGCGCAGACGCCGGCCGTGCGGAGCACCGCCAGGATGCCGTCGGTGGAGATTCCGCGGCCCGCGGACCTCCTCCTCAAGCCGCAGGTGTCGGACGTTCGGCGGATTAAGGGCACGATGATCGCGCTGGGCCTGCTTTTGCTCCTCCTCATCGGCGCGACGTGGTGGGTGTACAGCACGGCGTCGTCGGTCGTGAGCACGAAGACGGCGCCCGCAGCGGCCCCCACCGCGACGCCCAAGCCATGAGCCTCGAGGTTCGCGTCCTCAGCGGCACGCGTGCCGGGGAACGCGAACAGTTCGACAAGCCCGTCGTCTCCATCGGCCGGCACGCGATGAGCGACCTGCGCTTCGATCCGCAGGCGGAGCTCGACGTCTCCACACGACACGCCGAGCTGCGGAAGGTGGACGGCACGTGGTTCGTGCGCGACGAGGGCAGCACGAACGGCACGTTCGTGAACGAGGAGCGCATCAGCGAGGAGCGCCGCCTCAACGAGGGCGACATCGTGAGCCTCGGCCGCAACGGCCCGAAGCTCGAGGTGCACGGCGTGGGCGGTGTTGGCTATGCGCCGCCGACGTCGGTGCAGCCACTGACACCGTCGTCGGCGGCGGAGGCAGTGCGTCCGTCGGCGCGCCTCGACACGAATGTTCGCGTGGCGGTCGCGGTGAAGGAGCAGACGAAGGGTCTCAAGCGCGCGATGTTCGCTGGCGGCGGCGTGCTGCTGGCGGCGATCGTCGTGGCGTTCGCGCTCTACCAGCGCTCCGCGTCCGCGCGCGAGGCGAGCCTCATGACCGTCATCGCGCACTCCGAGAGCACGCTCGCCGACCTCCAGTCGAAGCTCGCGTCATCGCGGCCGGGCGACAGCGCCTACGTCGCCGCGCTCAAGGCGGAGCTCGAGGCGCGCAAGAAGGACATCGCGGACATCCGGCAGCGCGTCGCGAGCGGCACGGCGAACGCAAGCTCGGTCACGGAGCTGTCCGCGAAGCTCGACCGCACCGCCGTGATGCAGCAGTCGTTCTCGCAGATGGACGTCACGAAGATCGTGTCCATGAACGACGCCGCTGTCGGGATGGTCGTGAGCGACTTCGACGGCAAGATCCTCGCAGGCACGGCGTTCGGCATCACCAAGGGCGGCCTCCTGGTCACGAACCGCCACGTCGTGAAGAACGACGCGGGGCCGGCGCAGCGCATCGTGGTGATCTTCGCCAACACCAGAAAGTGGATACCGGTGAAGATCGTCCGCGTGAGCGACGACGACGATCTCGCGCTGCTCCAGATCGAAGGGCCCGGATCGTATCCGGTCGTCGCCGGTGTCAGTCGCGCAGGCGCACTCGCGCGCGTTGGCGCGGCGGTGGCGTCCATCGGCTATCCCGGCGCGACGGACACGCCGATGGAGGGCAAGGGCATGGACATCATTGCGCGCACGACGAGCACGCCGGGCACGGTGTCGAAGCGGCTGGACGACGTCCTCCAGATCGACTCGTACGCCGGACACGGCTCGAGCGGCTCACCGGTGTTCGACTCCCAGGGCAACGTGGTCGGCGTGATCTGGGGCGGCGACGCGGAGTCGCGCGGACGGATCGTCTACGCCGTGCCTGCGCAGCGCATCGCCGCGTTCATCGGCGGAGACGGCAGCGGCGTCATTCGGTAACGCGAACGCCGTCGCTCGACCCGGCGAACACCTCGCCGAAGCCGCTCGCGATCTCGCGCACGATGGACTCCTCGCTGTCTCGCGCGAACACCGCCACGGTGCCGCCGCTGCCACCGCCCGTGATCTTCGCGCCGAAGAGCCCGCGTGCGCGCACCATCTCCACGATGCGGTCCGTGCCCTCGCTCCCGAGTCTGCACGCGCTGTAGCCCTCGTGCGACGCGTACATGAGCGCGCCCATCTCGTGCGCTGCATCCGGCTTCGTCGGCAGCTCGGCCAATAGCTCGGCGAAGCGCTCCACGCGCGCATTCTCGAACACCGGGTGCGAAGCCGCAACGCGCACCGGATAGGTCGTCGCCGGGTTCACGCGCGTGACGGCGTCGTCGATGCCGCCGTGGAGCGCCAGGAACTCGGCGCCAAGCATGCGCTCGGGCAGCGTGTGCCGCGCGAGTTGCGCGGGCGTGAGGTTGGCGAGGTAGCCGTCGAGCGTGTCGTCATCGATGATGCGCAGGCCCATGAATGCCGCCGTGCGCACGGTGCCGTAGTCCGCGCCGGTCACGGCGTGGCGGATTCCCGAGTCGATGCCGAAGAAGCGATAGCCCGCGGGAATGGGAATCTGGTCCTCGATGATCGCGGGCTGGCAGCGCAGGCGAAGCAGGTGGTCGCGACGGCCGCACGCGCTCGTCATCTGGTCCATGATCCCGCAGGGCGCGCCCGCCGCGTGATTCTCGGCCCACTGCGCCGCGTGCGCGATCTCCTCGTGCGAGAGCTCGACACCGAACGCCGACGCGAGCGCCGCGAGCGACGACACCTCGATCGCCGCCGACGAGCTCACGCCCTTCCCTTCCGGCACGTCTGACGCGATGCGAAGCGTGAAGCCTCGCACCACCGCGTTCGTTCGCGCGAACAGCGCGTGCGCGACGCCGAGCGGGTACGCGGCCCAGTGGCGCTCGCTGCCCGCGGGGTAGCGCGCCGCGATCGCCTGCGCGCTCGCGCCGGCGAAGTCGTCGAGTCCGATGGTGATGCGGCTCGTGGCGCTTCCACGCAGCGACTCGATCTCGATGCGATCGTCGTCGCGCAGCTCGACGGTCGCGGTGGTGCGCCGGTCGAGCGGAAGCTGGAGCACGAGCGAGCCGCTGTAGTCGGCGATGCCGCCCATGACGTCGAGGCGCCCGGGCGCCGACGCGCTCGTGATGCTACGCATGCCTCGCCAGTGCCGCGCGCAGCGCGGGCTCCATGCGCGCACGGAGCCGGTCGTTCGCATAGCCCACCCAGGCGACGTCCGTCTC
>JBDSTA010000278.1:0-30402 GCA_039928475.1 Gemmatimonadaceae bacterium
GCCGGCGGCCCACAGGGGGATCCACAGCATCTGCACGGCCCACACGGCCGGACCGGCAAACAGGCCGAACAGGTAGACGTCGATGGCGAGCATGACGAGCACACCGGTCCAGTTGAGCGGCGTGAGCAGGTGGCGCTCGAGCCAGTCGTTGGGCGTGCCCTTTCCGTACTTCTCGAGCATCCCGGGCTGGCGCACTGCCTTGCGGTAGTAGAAGGCGCCCTTGAGCATGATCTCTCGGAGGCCCTCGACGACGGGGCTATGCGGATCGCCCTCGCGGTCGGCGAACGCATGGTGCTTCCGGTGGCAGGCAACCCACTCCTTCGTGACGATGGCGGTGGTGAGCCAGAGCCACAGGCGCATGGGCGTGGCTGCCAGCGCGTGGAGCCGGACGCCGCGGTGCGTCTGCGCGCGATGGAGGAAGAGGGTGACACAGACGTTGGTGATGTGCCCCGCGACGACGATGAAAAGGACGGGCATCCACCACCGCTGTGCCCAGGCGCCAAACTCCGGCATTTGCTGACTCCACGTTCTCGTTTCGAGTTCCAATGAGCGCGCCCGTCCACCGGTTCCCGGCGGCCGCGCGAAGCCCCAAGAATCTAGTCGCCGGGGCCGCCTCCGACCATTCGGCGGGGCACCGTACTCAACAGGGCAACGGCGTCAACACTTGCTCCGCGGGCGGGAGCGTCATACCCTCCCGCCCACATGTCACGACGCACCATCGAATCAGATACCGCCGAAACGGACGCGAGCAGGCGAACGCGCAAGGCCGAAAGCGCATCGGCTCGTGCTTCCACCGTGGGGACGCGCAGGTTTCATGCGCGCACCGAGGGCCTCATCGACGAATTCCAACAGGCCTTCCCACGAAAGCTCACGGTGGGAGCCCTGGGGCTGGGCTCCTACCTCGGCGATTGCACGGACGCGGAGGATGTGCGGTATCGCGGGAGCGTACGTGCGGCGATCACCTCGGGGGTGAACTTCCTCGACACCGCGAGCAACTATCGCTGCCAGCGTTCCGAGCGCGCGATGGGGCAGGCGCTGGTGGAGGCGATCGCCGCGGGCGACGTCCGGCGCGACGAGATCGTGGTGTGCACGAAGGGCGGCTACGTCGCACTCGACGGGGAGCCGCCGTCGTCGCGCGACGCGTACGACGCGTGGATGGAGGATGCGCTGTTCGCACCGGGCGTGCTCACGCCGGACGACCTCGTGCGCGGCGGGCACTCGCTCGCGCCGCGCTTCCTCTCGCACCAGCTCGCGCAGAGCAGGAGCAATCTCGGGTTGGAGGTCATCGACCTCTACTACCTCCACAACCCCGAGGAACAGCTCCTGGCCGTCGATCGCGCGACGTTCCGCGAGCGCATTCGCACGGCGTTCGAGCTGCTCGAGGAGCGTGCATCGGCGAACGAGATCGCGGGGTACGGCTGTGCGACGTGGCTCGGGCTGCGGGTGACGCCGGAGCACCGGCAGCACCTGACGCTTGCCGACCTGATGGCGATTGCGCGTGAGGTGGGAGGCACGGCGCACCACTTCCGCGCGGTGCAGCTCCCGGTCAGCCTGGCGATGCCGGAGGCGGCACGCGTGCCGACGCAGCCGCTGGGCAAGAAGCTCGTCACGGTGCTCGAAGCGGCGGATGCGCTGGGGCTCGGCGTGGTGGCGAGCGCGCCGCTCATGCAGGGGCGGCTTACGTCGGGACTGCCGAACGAGATGCACGAGCTGTTTGGCGAATGCACGACGGATGCACAGCGCGCGTTGCGGTTCGTGTCGGCGCTACCGGGGGTGGGTGTGGTGCTGGCAGGGATGCGGAGCGTGGCGCACGTGCGTGAGAATGTGGGTGCCTGGGGGGCCGCGCCTGCGGCGCGGGATACGCGTTGATCTGAAACGGCGATTGGCGCGGATTTTTACGTGCATGCCCCTCGCTACGCTCGGGGTGACAACCACAGGCTACGCTCGGGTGACAACCACAGGCTACGCCCGGGGTGACAACACAAGGTGCAGCTCGCCCGCGATGACGCCGCTCGCGCGATCGACGATCGCGATGCGATGGCGGTTCGTGTCGGCCACGTAGACGCGATCAGGGGTCAGGGCGATACCACCGGGCTCGTCGAGGCCGCCCACCCAGGTCGTCGCGATGCGAGAAGCGGGGTCGATCCACTTGAGGGCACCGTTGTAGGAGTCCGCGACGAGCAACCGACCATCCTCGGCGCGCGCGATGCCCTGGGGGTGCTGGAGGCGGACGTCGTCGCCCGAGCCATCCACGTCACCGAAGTCGAACAGGCCCGTGCCGACGATCGTCTCGACGCGGCCGCGGGACGACAGCGCGGAGCTCCGCACGGCGCTCGACTCGCTATCAGTGAAGTAGAGGCGACCGTCCGACACGCACAGGCCCATCGGCTGTGCGAGGGCGGCCTCGGCGAGGGAGCCGTCGTGCAGCTCCTCGGCGCCACTGCCGCAATGCACGCGCGCCTTGCCTGTCCCTGCGTCCACCGACCAGAGCTGGTGGATGCCCGCCATCGCGACGAACAGCTCACCCCCCGCGCACGCGACGTCCCAGGGCGACGACAACGCTCCCGCGTCGAGATCGGCTGACGTGCGCGCCTGACGGCCAGTGCCGGCGAGCGTGCGCACTCCGGCATCGCGCAGATCGATCGCGCGAATGCAATGGTTTCCCGCATCGGCGACGTAGAGCGTGTCGCCGCCGAACGCCAAGCCCTGCGGGTTGTCGAACTGCGGTGAACGACCGTCGCGATATCCCGCCGCGTCCCCGCCGAAGCGCTGCTCGACGTGCATCGATGTGCCGGCATCGTCCAGGGCGCCGACGAGCACGCGATGATGCGCACTGTCGGCGATCGCGATGCGCCTGCCGTCCACGACGACCTTGCCAGGGAACGCGAGCTCGCCAGGTGCATTGGCAGGCGCGTCGGCTGCAAAGTGGAGTGGACCGGACGCCAACGCACCGGCAGCGCGTGCCGTGGCAAGCACACGCTCGACGAAAGGCACGAGATCGCTCGCCGAGAATTCGCCGGCGTGAGTGCCCACGACGTAGCCGCGTGGGTCAACGGCGACGAGCGTGGGCCACGCATTCACCGCATACGCGCGCCAGACGCGGAACTGGCGGTCATTGAGCGTGGCGTGGACGGCGCCGAGCCGAATGGAGGCGTCGCGGATGTGCGGCGTCTCGCGTTCGCCGGTGAACTTTCCGCTGTGGATGCCGACGACGACCACGTCGTCGGGAAACTGCCGCTCGAGCTCCCGCAACTGCGGAAGTACGTGGATGCAGTTGATTCAGCCATACGTCCAGAAGTCGAGCAGGAGCAGCTTGCCGCGAAAATCCGCGAGGGTGAGCCGCCGGCCGCCCGTATGGATCCAGTCCAGCGTATCAGGAAAGTCCGGTGCACGAACGGAGGGCGAGTCCATGGGCGAATTCCGTGAGGTGGGCGGATCGATGGTTACCGGCGCGACCGCCGATCGTGTTACAGATACGACGACGATATTACGACACTGAAATGCACTCCAACACCTCGACGACGCGCATGACGACGACGGCTCCCAATACGGGAGGCGCCGCGGTCGCGTCCGAGTAGAAGCAACGCTCACGACGAATGACGCGCGGCCTCCTCTTCAGGGGCCGCGTTCCTGTTTTCAGGCCAGGGCAGACCTCATGACAGGCAACAGCATGTTTCAGCCCACCGTGCACAAGTTCGGCGGGGCAGCACTTGCCGACGCGGCAGCGATTGCCGGCGTCGGCGAGCTGCTGCTGTCCGACAGGACAGGCGGCGGACGCATCGTGGTCACGTCTGCATTGCTCGGCGTCACGAACACACTCGTGGAGGCGTCGCGGCTCGCGATGACGTCCGATGGTGGCGCCGCGGCGATCGCAGCGGAGCTTCGCGATCGTCACCTGGCGGTGGCCCGCGCCGTGACGAGCGACGTGCACGCCGCCGAGGTGCGCGATGCGCTGTGCACCGCGATCGAGGCGGACGTCGATCTCCTCGTGGAGCAACTGCACGCGCTCACGACCGATCACGTGTCGGCGCTGGCGCTCACGGACGCGGTACTCGCACACGGCGAGCGGCTTGCGGCGCGCATCGTCTGCTCGATGCTGGTGTCGCGCGGGTTGAAGAGCATGGTCGTGGATGCGACGATGCTCATCGCGACGGACGGTCGACATGGCGACGCGGCACCCGACCTCGCGCGGACGGACGAGATGGCGCCGCCCGTCCTCGAGCGCGCCCTCGCCGCGCATGATGTCGTTGTGGTGCCGGGGTTCACGGGGGCCGGGCAGGATGGCGCCGTGGTGACACTTGGCCGCGGAGGCTCGGACCTGACGGCCGCAGTGCTCGCGCGCGCTATCGGCGCGAAGGAAGTCGTGCTTTGGAAGGACGTCCCGGGGGTGATGACGGCGGATCCGAGGATCGTGCCGGAAGCGCGCGTCGTTCCACTGCTCGATGCGCGCGAGGCGTCCGAGCTCGCGTATTACGGCGCGAAGGTGCTGCATCCGCGAACACTGCTGCCGTTGCGAACGGGCATGACATTGCGGTTGCGGCCATTTGCGGATCCGCACGCCGCGGGCACGACGATCGTCGTGGGGCGAGTGGCGCGCGGTGCACCGGTGCGCGCCATTTCCGGCATGGCGACGCAGGCGCTCGTCGCCGTGAGCGGCACCGGCATGCTCGGCGTCCCCGGGGTCGCTTCACGGGTGTTCGGCTCGCTCGCGTCGGCCGAGATTTCGGTGTCGATGATTTCGCAGGCGTCGTCGGAGCAGTCCATCTGCTTCACGGTGCCGGGGGGACGTGCCGCTGAAGTGGTCGCGCTCGTGCGTGCGGAGTTCGCCGACGAACTGGCGCGCGGTGAGGTGGATGCGGTGAGCGTGCGCTCGCGACTGACGACGATCGCCGTGGTGGGTTCTGGCATGGCGCGCACGCCGGGGATCGCGGCGCGCATCTTCAGCGCGGTCGCCGCAGCGCAGGTCAACGTCGTCGCCATCGCGCAGGGTGCGTCGGAGCGCAACGTGTCGTTCGTCGTGGAGGAGAGCGAGGCGGCGGCGGCCGTACGCGCGGTGCACCACGCCTTCCGTCTCGACAAGGTGGGTGGCGGACGCGCGACACGACGCACGGAGCCGACCGACGTGATCGTGCTCGGCATGGGTCGCGTGGCGCGCGAGCTCGTGACGCAGTTCGCCGCCGTTGCGCACAAGGGCGGGCGCGCGATGCGGATCGTCGGGCTGGTGGACCGCAGCGGCTTCGTCTTTCATCCGCGAGGCATGACGAGCCGGCAGCTCGCGTCGGCGGTGCTGGCGAAGCAGCGTGGCGAGGCGCTCGACACGCTCGCCGACGGACACCGCGCATCGGCGCTCGACGCGGTGAATCACATGGCCGCACATGCGCTCAATCACCCGATCCTCGTGGACGTGGCGAGCGGCGACACCGCGCCGGCGCTCGCGAGTGCACTGGCGCATGGGATGGATCTCGTGCTCGCGAACAAGGTGCCGCTGGCGTCGGACCGTGCTGTTGCGCGACGCATCACGCACGACGCGAAGGCGAACGGGCGGCGCGTGTTGCACGAGGCGACGGTGGGCGCCGGGCTGCCGGTCATCGACACGCTCCAGCAGCTCCATACATCGGGCGACCGCGTGGACAGCGTGGACAGCTCACCCTCGGGAACCATGGGTTTCCTCTTCAGCGAGATGGGTCGCGGGCGGTCGTTTTCCAGTGCGGTGCGCCAGGCGATGGAGCTCGGCTACACGGAGCCTGACCCGCGCGACGACCTCTGTGGGCTGGACGTCGCGCGCAAGGGGATTATCCTCGCGCGGATGCTTGGCTATGCTGGAGAGATGTCCGACGTCACGCTCGAATCACTCGTGCCCGACTCGCTGCGCGACGTGTCCGCGAGCGAGTTCATCGACGCGCTCCCGAGCTGCGATGCGGACTGGGCGCAGCGCATGGCCGATGCGAAGGCGCGCGGCGAGGTGCTTCGCTATCGCGCCCGCGCCACGCGTGGCAGCGTCAAGGTGGGGCTGGTGAGCGTTCCTGCGGGCAGCCCGCTCGCGTCGCTCGACGGCACCGACAACCTGTTCGTCTTCAGCACGGCGCGGTATCGGCATCGCCCGCTGGTCGTATCCGGGCCGGGCGCTGGCGTCGAGGTGACTGCGGCCGGCGTGCTCGGCGACGTCCTCCGCCTGACTAGCCGATGACGATGGCGCCGCCCGGCCGGGTCTGCGCGAGCACACCAGGCAGCATCGGCAACCTCGGCCCCGGCCTCGACGTGCTGGGCTGTGCGATCGAGGGCGCGCGCGACGAGGTCATCGCGGAGTGGACCGATGAACCGGGCGTCATCGTGCTCGACTCGGGACATCCCGACCTTCCGCGCTCGGCGTCGCGCCACACGTCGGCGATCGCGGCCGCGGCCGTGTTCCATCAGGCGCAGCAGCACGGCGCGACCGCACGCGCAGCCGGCATTGCGCTCACGGTAAGAAAAGGCTTGCCGCTTTCGGGAGGGCAGGGTGGAAGTGCGGCGTCGGCGGTGGCGGGAGCGGCTGCCGCGAACGCGCTCTTCGGCGGCGTGCTGGACACGGCGTCGCTGCTCGACTGCTGCCTCGTGGCCGAAGCGAAGGTTGCGGGCCGGCACCTCGACAACATCGCGCCGGCGCTCATGGGCGGCATCGTGCTCATTCGCTGCATCGATCCCATCGACGTGCTCAGGCTGCCGATCCCCAAGGGGCTGTGGCTCGTGCTTGCGCATCCGGCGCAGCGCCTCTCGACGGCGATGGCGCGCAGGGCGCTGCCGCGATCGGTCCCGCTGCCCATCGTGACGCACCAGCTCGCACAGGTGGGCGCGATGGTGGCAGCGTGCTATGCCGACGACCTGCGCCTCTTCGGGCGCGCCGTGGATGATCGCATCGCCGAGCCGGCGCGCGCGCCGCTCATCCCCGGATTCCTCGGTGCGAAGCGGGCAGCGATGGAGGCGGGTGCGCTCGGCATGTCGATCTCCGGCGCAGGTCCGACGGCCTTCGCCGTGGCGGACGACGAGGCGCGCGCGCAGCAGGTGGCCGCAGCCATGCGCGAGTCGTACGCACGCCAGGACATCGTGTGCACCACCACCGTGACCGTGATCGACGCGAACGGCACCACCGTCAGCCCATTGCCCGCATGACAAGCACCGTTCGCTGTGCAAGCTGCAACAGCACCTTCGCGCTCGACATTCCGGAGTCCGTCTGCCCGAAGTGCGGCGGCCTGCTGGCCGTGGAGCACGAGGTGCAAGCGAGCGGTGCGGAATTGCGCGCGCTGTTCGACGAGCGGTCGTCGATGTCGGGACGCACGACGAGTGCGCTCGCACGTTCCGGCGTATGGCGCTTTCGGGAGCTCGTGCTGGATGCGAGCGACGAGCAGGTCGTGAGTCACCCCGAGGGCAATACGCCGCTCGTGTCGCGCGACGCGCTCTCGAAGTATGCGGGTGTCGCCGGGTTGCTCGTGAAGCACGAGGGCCACAACCCGACCGGCTCGTTCAAGGACCGCGGCATGACGGCGGCCGTGACGCAGGCGAAACGCATCGGCGCGCGCGCCGTCGCGTGCGCGTCCACGGGAAACACGTCGGCGTCGCTCAGCGCGTATGCTGCGCAGGCGGGGATTCCGTCGTTCGTGTTCGTGCCGGACGGCCGCATCTCGGCGGGCAAGCTCGCGCAGACGGTGGCATATGGTGCGCGCACGCTGAAGATCCAGGGAGACTTCGACGCATGCCTCCGGCTTGCGCGCCAGGCGAGCGAGACGCTCGGCGTCTACCTCGTGAACTCGCTGAACCCGTTCCGCATCGAGGGGCAGAAGACGATCGTCTTCGAGCTGCTGCAGCAACTGGGCTGGAATGCCCCGGACTGGATCGCGCTGCCGGCCGGCAACCTCGGCAACACGTCCGCGTTCGGAAAGGCGCTCGCGGAGGCGCACCGATTCGGGCTGATCGACCGCGTGCCGCGGCTGCTCGCCGTGCAGGCGGCGGGTGCGGCGCCATTCGCGAAGGCGTACAAGGATGACTTCTCTGCGCGGCTGCGCGTGGAGGCGGAAACACGGGCGACCGCGATCCGCATCGGTGATCCCGCATCGTGGGATCGCGCCGTCGTCGCCATTCGCAGCACCAACGGCGCCGTGGAGTCAGTGACCGACGAGGAGATCTTCGCCGCGAAGCGCGTGGTGGACCGGTGCGGCATCGGCTGCGAGCCCGCGAGCGCGGCGAGCATTGCGGGAATCAAGGCGCTCGTGTCTCGCGGCGTCATTCGGCGAGACGAGCGCGTGGTCGCCGTGCTCACGGGTCACCTGCTCAAGGATCCGGGCGACCCAGGGTCCGCGCTGGAGAGTGGCGCGATGACTTCGCAGCAGGCGCTGGACGTCATCGCGCAGGTGACTACGGGCGCCAGTCCGCGATGAAGAGGTTCGTCTCGCCGGCCTTCGCGTCGTGGCGGTTCGACGCCCAGATGACTTGCGTCCCGTCGGGGCTGAACATCGGGAAGCCGTCGAACGTGTCGTGCGTCGTTACCTGCTCGAGCCCCGAGCCATCGAGCCCGATGAGGAACAGGTCGAAGTTGCCGCTGCGCGGCTGGCGGTAGTTCGACGAGAAGATGAGGCGCTTGCCGTCGGGGGTCCACGACGGCCCGAAGTTGGCGCCGCCGAGCTGCGTGATCTGGCGCTTGCCGGAGCCGTCGGCGTTCATGACCCAGAGCTCCATGCGGTTCGGGCGCACGAGCCGCTGCGCGAGCAGGTCGCGGTAGCTCGTGAGCGCGCTGTCCACGGGATGCCACGCGCGATAGACGATCTTCGTGCCGTCGGGCGACCACCACGGGCCGCCATCATAGCCAGGCTCCGTGGTGAGCTGCCGGATGTCGGAGCCGTCCACGTTCATCGTGTAGATGTCGAGATCACCTCCCTTGAGGGACGTGAAGACGATCTTCCGGCTGTCCGGTGAGACCACGGCTTCCGCGGTGTACACGCCGTAGTTCGTGAGGCGGCGCAGGTCGCTGCCGTCGGGACGCGCGGTGTAGATGTCGAACGGGTCGAGACGCCACACGTAGCCCTTCGACGGATCCGGGCGTTCCGGGCAATCCTTCTGCTCCGCGTGCGAAGAGCCGAAGAGGATGCGCTGGTCGTTCGAGTAGAAGAAGCCGCAGGTCGTCTTGCCGGTACCGGTGGACACGCGGCGCAGCGCCGACCCGTCGGTGTTCATGACGTATTCCTGGTCGCAGGTGCGGCCATTGCGCGTGCTCTGGAAGACGATCTGCTTCCCGTCCGCGCTGAAATACGCTTCGGCGTTCTCGCCGCCATTGGTGAGCTGGCGGATGTTCGTGAGGTGCCGCTCGGCCGGTTCCCCCGCGACCTGCACGGCGGTGCTGGGAGCGAGGCGGGAGCAGGCGAAAGTGCCGGCGCCGATGGCCGCGAGAGCGGCGAGCAGGTGAGGTGCGCGCATATTCTGCTCAAATGTAAAACGGGCGCCCCGTTCAAGTGGCGCCCGCTTTCACGTTGGCGACGGTGCCTCCGTCAGGGCTTGACCGCCGTCTGCCCCTTCGCCGGGATCTTCGTATCCGGCGCCTTCGGCTGCGCGGCTGCCGCGAGCGTGAAGAGCTCCTTCTGCGAGCTTCCCTTCTCCATCAACTCGAGCGCCTTCCTGAGCGGCGCGTCGAAGGCGACGTCGCGGCGCTTCGCCGTGGAGTCGCCGGCGACATACCGCGCGATGCGCTGCTCGAGCAGCCGGTCCACGTAGCGTGACGCGGCGTCGTACTGCGCGCGCTCCACCGTGACGCCCTTCGCCGTGATGCGACGATAGAACTCGTCGCGCCAGGCAGGCTGCATCGTGAAGGCCTTGTTCGCGTTGCGCGAGAGCTCGAGCGCGTAGTCGGCGAGGACGACGTACACCTCCTGCGACTTCGGCGCGATGGCCCGCGCAAAGGTCTGCTCGGCGGTGGTGAGCGTGTCGTCGCGCACGAGGACGTCCGGCGCCACGCCGCCGCCGCCGTACACGAGGCGGCCCGCATCGGAGCGGTACGCCGGACGCGCCTTCTTCTTCGCCTCGGTCTCGTTCGAGTCGGGCTGCTCCTCGACGAAGCGGCCGTTGATCCACTTCCGCTCACGCTGAATGCTGCGACCGCTCGGCGTGTACCACTTGGCCGTGGTGATCTTGAGGGCGTAGCCGCCGTCCAGGGGATACAGCGTCTGTACGAGGCCCTTGCCGAAGCTCGTCTGGCCGACGACCAGCGCGCGGTCGTGGTCCTGGAGTGCGCCGGCGACGATCTCGCTCGCGGAGGCCGTGTACTCGTCGGTGAGTACCGTGACGGGCAGTGACGGGAACGCGGGGTTCCCGCGCGTGCCGTAGCTCTGCGTCTCGTTCTGCCGTGCGCGCACGCTCACGATCTCCTGTCCGCTCGCGAGGAACAGGTTGGACATCGTGATGCTCTGGTCGAGGATGCCGCCCGGGTTGCCGCGCATGTCGAGGATGACGCCCTTGACGCCTTCCTTCTGGAGGCTCGCCACGGCGGCGCGCACTTCCTCTGCCGACGTCTCGTTGAAGCGCTGCACGGGCACGTAGCCGATGCGGTTGTCGAGCACGATGGCGAAGGGCACGGCGGGAATGTGAATCACCTGGCGCGTGAAGCTCGTGGTGATCGGCTCGGGGACGCCGGGGCGCCCGAACTTCACGGTGACCTTCGTACCCGCGGTGCCGATGAGGTAATCCGACACCTTCTGCGTCGTCCAGCCGCGCGTGGCCAGCGAATCGACGAAGAGGATCTTGTCGCCCTCGCGAACCCCTGCGGCTTCGGCGGGCGTATGCGGGAAGACCTTGCTGATCGTGATCGCGCCCTGCTGATCCTCGATCTGCATGCCGATGCCGGCATACTTGCCGTTCGTCTGTTGCGAGAAGCTCGCGAGCTCCTTGGGCGTGAAGAGCTCGCTATACGGGTCGTTGAGCTCCTTCACGAGTCCCTTCGCTGCCTTCTCGTACAGTGCCGCGGCACTCACGGTGTCCACGAAGCGCTGGGAGACGAGCGAAAGGACCTGATCGAGCACACGCGCGCCATCCGTGGAGACGCGATCCTGCGCGAGGAATGCGCCGGCAGCAACCGGCAGCACGAGAAGACCGAGTAGGGCGGAGCGACGTCGCATGAACCAACCTGCTGGAGGAAGAGAAGACTGTCCTACTGTATACGACGTGCCAGACCACTGGTTCCGTTGCGAAGCGGACGGGTCAGGCCGGCCGGGAGCCCAGGACGTAGTCCACGAACCACTCCCTCTGGTGCTGACGGATGACAGCGTTGCGGAGCACGCCAGCGGCCACGAGCATGTCGTGCGCCGGTTGCAGCACCCGCTGGAGGTGCGACGGGTAGCGCTGCGTGAGCGGCATCTGCTCCGCGAGCCGGTCGAGCGCGATGCGCCAGGTAAGTCGCTCTTCCTCGCGCGCCACCTCCGTCAGCCGATAGAGTCGCCGGGCGACGGGTGAGTCGAGCGACCAGTAGCACGCCGGCGAGAGGTTGACCACGTGGTCCGACGCCAGGTTGTCCCGAATGACCGCCGAGAGGATCACGCGAGCCACGCCGGGCTCCGATGCGGAGAAGGCACTGAAGAGCGGCAGCTGCTCGCGATCCATCGTGCGCCGTCGCTCGACCGCCACCGACGTGAGGATGGAAAAGGAAACGTCCGCGCGGCCGGCGGGCGTGTCGTAGATGCCCTGCGACTCGAGCGTCGTCCGTTCCAGGCGTCCGAGCGCACTCCGCAGCTGCTCGTACGTGCGGCCGTCCACGCGTCGCCCCATCGCGCGCAGGAACGCGTGGAGCGTGAAGGAGATGGCGCCATCAGCGGGAGCGCCGGCGTCCTGGTAGCGACGGAGCAGCTCGACGTACACGTCCTGGTCGAACGTGCCCGGCAACCGGTCACCGGGGCTGGGGAGCACGCGCCAGCGATGTCCCTGCGGGTCGGCAAAATTGATGGTGCCGTCGTCGGCCGAGTCGCTGAGGCGGAACAGCGGCAACGACTCGAGCGAGCGGTCGAGCCGAATCGCCCGCGATGCAACCCGCCGTCGCGCCACCACGGGTCCGGTCAACGCACGGGGATGAGCTGGCCGCTCACGACGCGCGCCTCCTCGGAGCAGAGCCACACGACGACGCGTGCGACGTCCTCGCGCGACACGTATGCGACGTCAGGGCCCATCGACGCGATATTCGCCGCGGTGCGAATGCTCGTGGGCGCCACCGCATTCGCGCGCACACCATTCGGCGCCTCTTCCTGCGCGATGGACTGCATGAGCGCCACGACCGCGCTCTTCGCCGCTGCATACGCAGAGATGCCCTTGGTACGACCGCCGGGCAGGATCGCCTCCGACGCGAAGAAGACCATCGAGCCCTTCGACGCGCGAAGCTGCGGCAGGAACGCGCGCGCGGTGAGATAGGCGGTGGTGGCGTTGATGCTGAACTGCTTCGTCCACATCGCGGGATCGCTGTCGGCCACGGGACCGCTCGAGGCGAATCCACCGGCGAGATGCACGAGGGCGTGCAGTCGTCCACCCGTGGCGTCGCGAACGCGCTCGGCGAGTGCAGCGACGGACGCCTCGTCGGTGAGGTCGGCGCCAAGTCCTGCGGCTCGTCGGCCCTGCTTCACGAGTGCGTCCGCGCGCGCGCGCGCTTCAGACTCCATCCGGTCCACGAGAAACACGCGCGCGCCCCGCTCGGCGAATGCCGCGGCAACAGCCTCTCCGACCTGACCTTCGTGTCCCACACCGGTGAGCACGACTCCACGTCCGGCGAAATCCATGCGCCTCCCGCTCCCATCCCCGCGTAGCCCGAGAACCGGGCTCGACCTCGTGGCATGAAGTATGTGATGTCGTAAGCACAAATGCGAAAAATGCTCAGGGTCAAGCGAGTGGGAGTGGTGCTAGGCATCCTCCTGCTGGGGTCGCTCGCGCTGGTCGGCCTCCTGTCGATGACGCGCGGCACTCCGGTGCAGGCCGTTGTCGCCATCGGCGACCGCGATGGGCCGCCGGCCGTGACGGACTCGCTCTTCCTGCGATCCGTGGAGCTCTACACAGGCTTCCACTTCACCAAGGGCAACGACGGGCAGCAGATGCTGAACGGCGATGGCACCTACCCGCAGTTGTGGCGCGACCTGCGTTCGGCGAAGCACACGATCACCGTGCAGAACTACTACTCACAGCCAGGTGCGGTCGCCGACACGATGGCGGCCATCCTGAAGGAACGTGCACGCGCCGGCGTGCGCGTGCTGCTCGTGCTCGATGCGTTCGGATCGCAGAACCTGAAGAAGGAATGGGCCGATAGCCTGCGCGCGGCGAAGGTGGAGGTGGGGCTGCTGCGACAGCTGCACTGGTACTCGCTGCACAACGCGAGCGACCGTTCGCACGTGCGCGTCATCGTCGTGGACGGGGAGATCGGCTACACGGGCGGCTTCGGCCTCGCCGACTACTGGCTCGGCAACGGCAGGGTGAAGGGCCAATGGCGCGAGACGAACGCGCGCTTCGAGGGGCCTTCGGTGATGGAGCTGCAGGCGGCGTTCGCGGCAGCGTGGGCCGAGTGCACGGGTGAGCTCATCTCGGGCGACATCTACTTCCCGAAGAAGGCCTTCACCGACGTGGATGGCGGGCTGACGGCAGGGGTGTTCTTCGCCTCGCCGACGACGGGCAGCACGCCGGCCGAGCGATTCATCGCGCTGTCCATCGCGAGTGCGCGAAAGACGCTGTACGTGAGCAATTCGTATTTCGTCCCCGACGACGACTTCCGAAAGCTGCTCGTGCTCGCGCGAAAGCGCGGTGTGGACGTGCGCATCCTGACGGTGAGCGAGGAGACGGACGTGAAGACGACGCTGTGGGCGGGGCGCTCACGCTACGAGCAGCTGCTGGCCGCGGGCATTCGCATCTTCGAGTACCAGCCGACGATGATGCACGCGAAGACGTTCATCGTGGATGGCATGTGGGGCTCCATCGGATCGATGAACTTCGACAATCGCTCACTCGCCTTCAACAACGAAGCGAACTTCGTGTTCCTCGACCCGGGGCTCGGCGCGCAGATGGACTCGACCTTCCTCGACGACATGACGCGATCGAAGGAGGTGACGCTCGCCGAGTTCAGGAAGCGTCCCTGGTACCATCACCTGATCGAGTCGGGCGCGTCGCTGCTTTCCCGGCTGCTGTAACCGGACCGCCTAACGAATATCGGCGCGCCCGAGGGCGGCGCGCACGGCCTCGCGCATGGCGACCAGTGCCTCGTCGCGCGCGGCAGGTGCGTCGTCCCGCACGTGGATCTCGATACCGTCGGCGACGGGAACGCGCCGCCAGCTCGCGGAGCGTTCCTCGTCGGTGTCACGGACCACGCGATCGGCATGCGCGCCGAGTGCGGGTGCGAGCGAGGCGGCAACGCGACGCTCGAGTGCGTCGCCCGTGACTTCCTTCATCTCGTTCTTGATGCCGTCGAGCGTAGCGCCTTCGCGCTGACGGATCTTGATGGAGAGCAGCTGGAGGAGGTGGCGGTAGTTGTACGTGGCCGCGGTGCCGGCGCCTTCCGGGCGGTCGAGCAATCCGTTGGCGACGTAGAAGCGCACCGACCGGGCACTGGGCGCGACGCGCGCGGATGCGTTGGTGGGTCGGATGCCGGCGGCATCGACGAGGGCCGTCACGTGGGCGGCGAGGCCGCGCGCGTTCCAGGGGGCGTGGCGCGAATGTGCCCGCAGCAGCGCGACGGGAGAAGGAGTCGGTTCCGGCATAGCAGCGGAAGATAACCGCCGCCTCTCCCCGCGCGATGGGAGTGGCACCGCTGACCCGTTCGCCGCACCCAGCACGTCCCATCCACACAGGCGTCGGTTTCAGCGGGCCACCCCGGCGGGCGTGCGTCTATCCGGGCGCGTCCCGGCCGGCGACCACGGGAATCATGGCCGTGGGCACGCCGGCTCCAGCCGCCAGCTCGGCGATGCGCTCGAGCGTGACGGGCTTCTCGAGGAAGTGCGCCGCGCCGAGTCGCAGTGAGGCGCCGCGCGTGTTGTCGTCGGGAAAGGCGGTGAGCGCGACGACAGTTGCGTCGGGCGAGAGCACCCCGGCCGCCGCCATGACCCGGAAGCCGCCGTCACGGTGTCCGCCGAGGCGGATGTCGGTGATGATCAGCTGAAAGGGGCGCGAGGCGAGGAGGTGCAGGGCCTCGTTGAGCGACGGGGCAGAAAGGACGTTCACGCCCTCGACGTCGAACAGCTCGACGAGGACGTCGCGGATGCAGAGCTCGTCCTCGACGATGAGGACGGAGGGCACGGTGGATACTGGGGAGTCGGTCACGCCGCGCTGTAAAGCGAGATCCGTTCCCAATACGGGCAAAACCGTAACTATTTTAGAACCAATGACTTACCTTATTGCAGGCAGCCTGAAGATGCCCGATAACGAATCATGCACGGTGACGCGGTGACCGAAAAGCGGTCAGCCGAGCTCCGGCAGGCGCTTCAACTTCTCGAGCAGGGTCGAGCGGGCGATGCCGAGCAGTTTCGCGGCGTGCACCTTGTTGCCGTCCGTCGCGCGCAGCGCTGCCGCGATCGCATCGCGCTCCGCGTCCGCGAGCGTACGAGGGCCCGCCGCCTTCACATGCGTTGAGGCACCGGGCACCGCGAGGCCGAGGTGCCGGGCCTCGATGGTGCCGCCGTCGGCGAGGAGCGTCGCGCGCCAGAGGGTGTTCCTGAGCTCGCGCACGTTGCCCGGCCACTCATAGCCGCGCAGGGCAGCGCGTGCGCTACGCGACAAGGACGCGCCGCGCGCGAGAAATCCTTCCGACAAGGGCTCGATCTCGTCACGCCGCTCGCGGAGCGGCGGTAGCGCGAGCGTGAGGACCTGAAGGCGATAGTAGAGATCCGCGCGGAAACGCCCGTCGCGCACGAGGTCCGCCAACGGCCTGTTCGTCGCCGCGATCACGCGCGCGTCGCTGCGCAGCTCGGCGGTGCCGCCGAGCCGACGGAAGCTCCGGTCCTCGAGCACCTTCAACAACTTCGGCTGCACCTCGGGGGCGATCTCGCCGACCTCGTCGAGGAACAGCGTGCCGCGGCTCGCGACCTCGAGCAGGCCGCGCTTCGCAACCTTCGCATCGGTGAAGGCGCCGCGCTCGTGACCGAAGAGCTCACTCTCGAGGAACGTCGCGCTGAGCGAGGCGCCATTCACCTCGACGAAGGGCTGTGCAGCGCGGCGCGAGCGATCGTGGATGCGTCGCGCGACGAAACCCTTTCCGGTGCCCGTCTCGCCGATGATGAGCACGGGAACGTCATCGTTCTGCGCGGCAAGCTGGATGAGACGCTCGAGCGAGGGCGTCATCGCGTCCTCGTGCAGCGCGGTGACGGACTCACCCTGGCGTGCGCGCAGGAGGGACACCTCGCGTCGCAGGCGCACGAGCTCCGCCGCGCGCGTGACGGCGCCGTCCAGCGCCTCGAGATCCACGGGCTTCTCGAGAAAGTCGAGGGCGCCCTGCTGCATCGCGCGCACGGCCGTTGGCACGTCGGCGTGGCCGGTGAGCATGATGATGCCGATCTCCGGGTCGTCGGCGCGGAGCGCCTCGAGCAGCGTCAATCCACTCGCATCGGGCAGGCGCAGATCCAGCAGCGCGACATCCGGTGCATGCTCGGCGGCTGCCTGACGGCCTTCCGTCGCGGAGGCGGCCGTGCGCGCCGCGTAGCCGAGCGTCTCGAAGAAGTCGGCGAGTGTCTCGCGCACCGTGCGGTCGTCATCGACGACGAGCACGGAGATCATGCTGCGCCGCGCCGCGTCACGGGGGCGGCAGGACGATCGTAGCCGACGTGCCGGCTTCCGGCGCGCTCTCGAGCGTGATGGTCCCGCCGTGCTCCTCGATGATGCGCTGGCAGAGCGCGAGGCCGATGCCCGTGCCGCCGGTCTTCGTGGAGAAGAACATCTCGAATACGCGCGGCAGCACGTCGGAGGGAATGGATGCGCCGCCGTTGTGCAGGCGGCACCGCCACGCGCCGTTCGGCTGCACGCTCGAGTGCAGCGTGAGGTCACTGCCTTCGGGCGCCGCGTCCGTGGCGTTCACGAGGATGTTGATGAACACCTGCGACAGTTGCTGCGCATCGATGGCGCAGTGCACAGGCGGTTCCGCGCGCGTGCGGTGCAGCAGCAGCGCGCGGCTCTCGAGCCGCCCGCGCTGGTTCTCGATGACGTCGTCCCACACGGCGTCCGGATCGCCCGGCATGAGGTGCACGGGACTCGGGCGTCCGTACTCGAGCAGCGAGGTGACCATGCTGTTGAGCCGCTCGACCTCGCGCAGGATGCGCCCGACGTTCTTCTCGACGACGGGATCGTCCTTCACGCGGAAGCGAAGGAGCTGCGCGGCGGAGGAGATACCGAAGAGCGGATTGCGCAGCTCGTGCGCGACGCCCGCGGACACCTCGCCGATGGCTTCGAGGCGGCGCTTCTGACCGAGGCGACGCACGAGCGAGGCGCGCTCGATGGCGGCCGCCATTTCCGCGGTCACGGTCGCCAGGACGCGCTTCACTTCCTCCAGGCGGTGCGACGCGGGATGCTCGGAGGCGAAGAGCGTGACGGCGCCGACCACGCCCGCACTTCCGGCGGTGGGTGCGGTGATCTCGAGACCATCGCCGTGCGCGCGGGTGACGACCTGGCCGGAGGTCACCGCATCACGCCACGCGTTGCCGAGGCGCGCCTCGAGCGCGGATGTGTCGGTATCCGTGTAACCCACCTGGTGGACGAGACGCAGCACGTCCGAGCCGTCGTCGGCGAGCGCGATCGCGACGGCCTCGCACGACATCGTGCGCCGCAGCTGGAGCGACACCTCCTGGAGCACACGCTCGGCGCTGATCGCGCGCGCGAGTGCCATGCCCGTCTCGATGAGCACCTCACGCGAGCGGTGGCTCGGCGTGATGTCCACGGTGGAGAAGGCGTAGCCGATGACCGTGTGTGCGTCGCTGACGGGGCTCACCTGCATGAGGAAGATGCGTTCCTCGGTGGGTGAGCTGCAGGGAAATTCCCAGCTGATGGATGTCGCGCGTCCCTCGCTCAACGCGCTCATGGCCTGAAGGATCTGGTCGCGCGCCTGGGAGTCGGAGATCGCGTCCCAGATCGAGGCGCCGATCACGGCACCTTCGTCGCAGAGTTGCGGTGCGCCGTTGAACTGCGCAAAGCGCGCCCACGACCGATTGAGGAAGGTGAGGCGGCCTTCCAGATCCACCGTGTAGACGGTGATCGGCAGTGAATCGAGCACCTGGCGCTCGAGGGGTGTCATGAGCGGGATATTAGGGGTGGGCCGCGACCGTGGGAAGCGAGAATGCAAACGGGGCGTGGCCGATTGGCCGCGCCCCGTCTGATCCATGTGAGTGGCGTGCTATCGCCGCTTCGCGCCCTTCCTGGCCGGCTTCTTCGCTGGTGCCTTCTTCGCCGGTGCCTTCTTCGCCGGTGCCTTCTTCATCACCGGCTTGCCCTTGCTGGCCGATTTCTTCATCGGGGCCTTTTTCGCCGGGCTCTTCTTTGCCGCAGCCTTCTTGGCCGGCGCCTTCTTCATGGGCGGCTTCTTTGCGGCCGCCTTCTTCGGCGCGGCCTTCGTCACCGGCGCCTTCTTCGCAGGGGCCTTCTTCGCCGGTGCAGGGGCCTTCTTCGCCGGTGCAGCCGCCTTCTTCGCCGGAGCGGCGGCCTTCTTCATGGGCGCCGCGGCCGGCTTGGCCGGCGCCGGGGCGGCCTTCTTCGCGGGCGCTGCGGGCTTCGCTGCAGGTTCTGCCGCGAACGCGGAACCCAGGTTCACCGAGCCCTTGTTGCCCGGATCCTTGATAGCCGGGTGCTTGGACGGCGTGACTGGCGCCTTGGGTGCACTGGCCGCCGGCTTGGGCGCACTGGCGGGTGCCTTGGGCGCACTGGACGATGGCGAGATGGGCCGGCCGGGGCCTACCGACTTGGGCGCGCGCGCGACGACGAGGGGGCTTTCCTCCTCCTCTTCGTCACCTTCGACGACCGGGGTCGCGAGGCCGCCTTCCTCATCATCGTCGTCGGAATCGTCCGTGCTGTCCCACAGGTCGTCGCTGTCGTCCTTGTGGGTCGTCCAGCCGCCGTCCTCCTCGTCATCGTCGTCGTAGGACGACGAGCCGCCGCCGCCGCCGCCGTAGCCAAGATCATCGACGTCATCGTCGCGATCGGAGAATCTGAGCTCTTCGTTCAACTCGTCACCGCGCGGCATTACCGCCTCCTCTTGAGATAGGACAGTCGGACTCTTTCGTCATCCGGATGTCGCGGCCCCGGGTGCACGTCGTGTGCCCCTTCGGAGCGCGCCAGCACAACAAGACATTCAACTCAACGAAGCTACTACGACAGCGCGCGGTATCCGTCAAGCAGACACCGCGCGCAGAGTTCGATTCCCAACACCCGTATGCGGCGTCAGTCGTCACCCATGGCGGGCGCCGGCGTATGCGCACCGGCGTCGTGGTCCGCCGCCGAGGTGAGGCGGGAGCTGACCCAGGCCCCGATGTCGTCGAGGACCGTGTAGACCACGGGCACGACGAACAGGGTGAGCAGCGTGGACGTCACCAGGCCGCCGATCACCGCGCGGGCCATCGGCGCCCGTGCCTCGGCGCCTGCGCCCAGCGCAAGCGCCAGCGGGAGCATGCCGAAGATCATGGCCACCGTGGTCATGATGATCGGTCGCAGGCGGATGCGGCCGGCCGACATGAGCGCCGGCGCCCGCTCCTGTCCGCCCTCGCGGAGCTGGTTCGTGAAGTCCACGAGGAGGATGCCGTTCTTCGTCACGAGCCCCATGAGCATGATCACGCCGATCATGGTCATGACGTTGATGTTGCCGCCCGTGAGCCAGAGGGCGAGGGCGACACCGATGAAGCTGAGCGGCAGCGCCAGCATGATGGCGAGCGGCTGCAGGAATGAGCCGAAGAGCGACGCGAGGATGAGGTAGATGAACACGACCGCGAGGACGAGTGCCTCGAGCACGTAGCCCTTGGTCTCGTCGAGGCTCTGGACGTCGCCGGTGAACACCGCGCGATATCCGGGCGGCAGTCCCATCGCGTCGATCGCCTTCCTGGCATCGGCGGCGACGTTGCCCATGGAGAAGCCGGGCAGGACGCCCGCCGAGATGGACACCTGCTGCTCGAGCTGGCGCCGTTCGATCTGCTGCGGACCCACGCCGGCGCGGATGTCGGCGACCTGCGAGAGCGGCACCATCGCGGTGAGGCCGTTCGCCGTCGTCCCGCTGGCGGCGACGGGTAGCTGCTTCACGTCCTCGGGCGAGGCACGCAGCGAGTCGGGGAACATGACGACGACGTCGTGCGGGTAGCCCTGCTCGTCTTCCCACGTGGTGGCGCGCTGCCCCGAGAAGAGCGGCTGGAGGGTTGCCGCGACGCTGCCGACGCCGAGTCCGGCGCGCCATGCCTCCTGGCGGTCGACGCGTACGTCGAGCTGCGGGATATCGCCGTCCTCGCTCGAGTTGGGCTCGGCGACGCCCTTCACGGACCGCACGACGTCGAGCACACGGGCCGCCGCGAGCTTCACGCGGGCCGCCTCGGGGCCCTGCACGTTGATGACGATCGGCTGTCGGCGCCCGCCGAAGATGGACGACTGTCCCTGGATGGTGGGGCGGATGCCGGGGATGCCCTTCAGGCGGACGCGGAGGTCGCCCTGGATCTGGGCGAGCGTGCGCTTCCGCTCGTGCTTGAGCTTCACGAAGATGCTGCCCGAGCTCGGGCCGCCGCGGCCGCCACCGCCGATCGACATGTAGGTGAAGTCGACTTCGGGCAGCTTCTCGAGGAACGTCGTGACTTCCTTGCCCTTGCCCGTGGTGTAGCCGAGGCTGGATCCGGGTGGCGCGCGGAAGCTGACGGAGAACTCGTCGCCGTTGATGTCCGGCATCCAGGTGAAGCCGAGCAGCGGAAGGATGAGGAAGCTGGCGACGATGGTGAGCGAGGCGCCGACGAGCACGATGGTGCGGTGCGTGAGCGCCCAGTTCAGGCCGTTCGGGTAGCGGTCAGCGACGCGTTCGAACCAGTCGTTGAACGCGAACGCGACGCGACGAATCGGGTTCGCCTTCTTGCGCTGCGCCGCCATGTGCTCGCCGCCGTCATTGACGCCGTGCTCGACTTCCGGGTCGGCCCACACGCTCGAGAGCATGGGGTCGAGCGTGAAGCTGACGAACAGCGAGACGAGCACTGCGAATGCGACGGTGACGCCGAACTCGAAGAAGATGCGGCCAATGAAGCCGCCCATGAACGCGACGGGGATGAACACCGCGATGACGGCAAGCGTGGTGCAGAGCACTGCGAGGCCGATCTCGTCCGTGCCCTCGCGCGATGCATCCTCGTGGCTCTTTCCCATCTCCAGGTGGCGGACGATGTTCTCGCGCACCACGATGGCGTCGTCGATCAGGAGGCCGATGGCGAGCGACAGCGCCAGCAGCGTCATGGTGTTCACCGTGAAGTTGAACACCCACATGATGAAGAACGCGCTGATGATCGACACGGGGAGCGTGAGGCCCGTGATGACCGTGGATCGCCAGGAGTTGAGGAACAGGTAGATGATCATGATCGTGAGCAGGGCTCCGAGCAGGATCGAGAGGTAGACGTCGGCCAGTGACTCGCGGATGCGCACGGAGTCGTCGCGGATGATCTGGAGCTCGATGTCGGCGGGCATCTCCTTGAGCAGCTCGCCCACCGTCTCCTTGATGCCGTCCGCGACGGCGACCGTGTTGGCGCCGGCGATCTTGAGCACCTCGAGCGACACGGCGGAGGCGCCGCGGAGCTCCGCGCCCGAGCGGCGCTGCGCCGCGCCGTCGACGACCGTGGCCACATCCTTCACGCGGATGGGCGTGCCGTTGCGCACGGTGATGGGGATGTCGCCGAATGCGAGCGGATCGGTGATGCGGCCCGTGACGCGTACGAGGCGCTCGGTGATCGCGCCCTCGATGCGGCCGGCCGGCACTTCCTGGTTCTCGCGGGCCAGCGCATCGGAAATCATGCTCGGCGCGAGGCGGTAGGCGCGCATCGCGTTCGGGTCGACCTCGATGTTGATCTGTCGCGCGTTGCCGCCCTGCACGTTCACGCCGCCCACGCCCTCGTTCGACTCGAGGCGCACCTTGATGATCGACGTCGCGATGTCGGTGAGCTCGCGGATCGGGCGTTCCTTCGAGCGCATCGCGACCGTCATGATCGGCGCGTCGTTCGGATCGTACTGCTGGATGGTGGGCTCGAGGATGTCGCGCGGAAGCGAGCGGCGGATGCGGGCGACCTTTGCCTGCACGTCCTGCTGCGCCGTCTTCACGTCCACGCCGAGCTCGAACGTGAGTCGCACGAAGGACGAGCCCTCGGAGGACGTGGAGTTGATCTCCTTCACGCCCTGCACCGTGTTGAGCGCCTCCTCGATGGGCTTGGAGACACCGCGCATCATCACCTCGGGCGAGGCGCCGGGATACGCGGTGTTCACCACCACGATGGGGTACGCGACGTCGGGATACTCGTCGATCGCGAGGCGCTTGAAGCTGATGACGCCCAGCACCACGAGGGTGAGCATCATCATGGTGGCGAACACTGGTCGCCGGATGGAAACGTCGGAGAGGAACATCGTCAGGCCTTCAGTTCTGGGTAATGCACAACGAGCCGGCTACTTGACCGTCTTCCCGCGCTTCTCCTCGCCGGCAATGATGACCTGCATGCCCTTGCCGAGGATGCCGACGTTGCCGACGACGACCTTCTCGCCGGCGGAGAGGCCCTGCGTGACCTGCACGAGTCCCGCGCGATCGTCCACGACGCCGATCTGCACGGGCGCGATGTTGATCGTCTTGCCGTCGATGCGGTAGACGAACGGCGCGCCCTTGTCCTGCGACTGGCGGATGGCCTGCGACGGAATGGCAGTGACGCCGGTGAGCACGCGGCTCACCACGCGGCCCGTGGCGAACGTGCCGCCGCGGAGCAGCCCACCGGGGTTCGGCACCTGGACGTAGACGGTGACGGCGCGCGTCGCTGGATCGATCGTGGGGCTGAGGCGTGCGACCTTGCCGTCGAACGCATGTGCGTCGGCGATGAAGTGCACGGTCTGCCCCGGGCGCACGGATGCCGCATTGCGCGAGGGCACCGCGGCCGCGAGCTCCAGCGTGCCATTGCGCACGAGGCTGAACAGCGTGGCGCCGCGCGAAAGGTGCTCGCCGCCTTCCACGAGACGCTTCTCGATGATGCCTGCGGAGGGCGCGAGCACGCGCGTGTCGCGCGCCTGGTTGCCGCTTGCGCGCAGTCGTGCGGTGGCGGCGGCGAGGCGGGCGCGCGACGACGCCTCCGCCTGCTCCGCGTTCTTCACGTCGCGCTCGGCGATGGCGCCAGCCTTGAAGAGCGTGCGATTCTGCTCGAGCGTCCACGATGCGTTGGCGAGATCGGTCTGCGCAGCGGAGCGATCGGCCTCGGCGCTGATGCGCGAGCTCTCCTGCTCACTGGACTCGAACTGCGCGAGGAGCTGGCCGGCGGACACCTGCTGGCCTTCGCGAACGAAGACGCCAGTGAGGTCGCCTTCGATGCGCGCCTTGACCTCGATGGTCTCGATGGGGTGCAGGTCGCCGGTGATGGCGACGCCATCCTCGATGTTGGTGGGCTTCACGATGGCCACGTCGGTGGCCGCGAGCGTGATGGAGGGTGACGGACGCCCACCGCCCGCGCCGCCCTTGGTGGCACCGCCCGCACCCTGGCCGGCATTGCCGCCGCCACCAGCGGCACCGCCGCGAGCGCTGGCGTCGGGCGTGGCGCTCTTGGCGTCACCCGAGCACGCTGTGGCAGCGAGCGAGGAGAGAAGGAGCGCCAGGGCAGCGGCGCGGCGGGGACCAAGGGTCAGGTGGGGCATTGATCAGGGAGAAGACAGCGACGTCGTGGCCGCGGAAAGCGGAATGGTGCGTCCGAGCGAGCGGGCGAGCTCGGCGGCCGCGAGGTAGACATCGTACGTGGCCCGCGCCTCGGTGGACTGCGCGGTGAGCAGCGCGAGCTGTGCGTCGGACACTTCGAGCTGCGTGCTCAGGCCGCGCGAGAAGCGGAGCGTCGCGAGGCGAAAGGCCTCGTCGGCCTCGGCGGAGTTCTGCTGGCGCGCGGCGAACACGGAGCGTGCGCGGCGCAGCTCGGCGCGTGCGCGCGCCTCCTCGAGGGAGACCGTCTCGCGCTGCTGCTGGAGCTGGATCGCCGCGATGCGCTCCTGCGCTGCCGCGACTTCGACGTTGGAGCGAATGCGGAAGCCGTCGAAGGCGGGGAAGGAGAAGTTCAGTCCTGCCTGGCGGTCGGAAAAGAAGCCACCGTTCTGGCAGAGGCGGTCCGCGGCGGAGCCTGCGGGGCAGCTCGCTGCGTCGAGGGCGCCGCGCCGGGTGGGAAGACCGAAGCCGATGGGCGGAAAGGCCTGGTAGCCCTGCTGGAAGAACGCGGTGATGAGCGGAAAGTAGTCCGCGCGCGCGACCTTCACGCCCAGCTTGCGCGCCTCGAGCGTGAGCTCTGCGGCGCTCACTGCGGCGCGCTGCGCGGCGGCGGTGCTGTCGTCGATGGCGGCGAGCAGTGCGATGGCCGACGCGGGATCGATGCGGCTCACGAGCGTGAGGGGCTGCTCGACGGGGACGTTGATGAGGCGCTTGAGCTCGAGCACGGCGAGCTCGCGGTCGCTCACCGCCTGGATGGCGAGCGGCTCGAGGTTGGAGCGCTCCACGCGGGCGCGGAGGACGTCGTAGCGGGCGGCCTGCCCGGCACGCTCGAACTGCTCGACCTGCGTGAGGCGATTCGACGCGAGGACCAGGTTGCTCGCCTGGAGCTCCGCGAGGCGTCCGGCGTAGAGTGCCTGGAGGTAGGCCCGCTGGACCTGCACGGCGACGAACGCGCGCTCCTCGTGCTCGTCGAGCTGCGCGGCCTTGCGCAGGTCGTTGGCGGAGCGGGCGGAATAGACGAGGCGTCCGCCCTGGAAGAGCGTCTGCGAGAGGTTGCCGTTGACCGTGTACGTGTTCGGCTGGTTGAACACCTGGCCGACGGCCTGTCCGCGCGCGCTCTCGTACGTGTGGAGGTACGAGCCGGTGATGCGCAGCTGCGGGAGGAGGTTGGCGCGGGCCTGTCCGTACTGGCCGTTCGCGACGTCCACCTGCGTTGCGGCGAGTCCGACCTCGTCACTCTGCCGCATGGCGATGGTGACGGCGTCGGCGAGGGAGAGGCGAAGTGTGTCAGTGGCGCGCGGTGCGGCCTGCGCGTGCAGCAATGCGGCGGGCCAGGTGGCAAGCACGCCGAGAGCGCACGCGCGCGCGAGGCGCCGTGGAAAAGTGCGGGGAAAAAGCATCGAGGAATATACGTCCGCCGGGGGTGGAACGTTGCCGGCGGAGGGCGTCGGATGTGCCGACGCCACAACTATCTACGCGTCAGGCGATGGCGTAAGACGGCGGGCGCCTATCCCTGCCGATCGTCGATGAACGTGAGCGTCTTGCGGCGCAGCACCACGCGCTTGAGCGAAGCGAACACCTCGGGGTCGAGCAGCGTGCCCACGTAGCCCTCGAGGTGCGTCACGGTGGCGCGGGGATCGATGGCGTCGCGGAAGGCGCGCTGGGTGGTGAGCGCATCGAATGCGTCGCAGGCGGCGAGGATGCGTCCGCCGATGGAGATGTTGCGCCCCTTGATGCCGCGCGGATAGCCCGTGCCGTCGTAGTGCTCGTGGTGGTCCTGCACGAACTCGAGCACGATGGGCATGTGCTTGAGCGGCGCGAGGATCTCCATGCCGATGCGCACGTGGTCCTGCACGTGCGCGAACTCCTCCTGGGAGAGCGCGCCGGGCTTGTTGAGGATGTCCTCGCGGATGCCGATCTTGCCGACGTCGTGCAGGCGGCCGGCGAGGCGAGCGTTCTCGACGAGGTCCGCGTCGAGGCCGAGGGATTCCGCAACGGATGCCGCGAGCTCGGCGACGCGCTGCGAGTGACCGCGCAGGAAGACGTCCTTCGCCTCCATGGCGTTGATGAGCGTGTCCGCGACGCCGACCGTCAGGAGATCGAGGTTGCGGCGTTCGAGCTCGAGCTCCTCGGTGCGCGCAGCGACTTCCTCGCGAATGACGCGCTCCACGTTGCGACGCTCGATCTCGAGCTTGCGGCGGTGGGCGGCCCGCTCGACGGCGCGCTCGAGCTCGGAGAGCTCGATGGGCTTCACGAGGTAGTCCATGGCGCCGTGCGCGAGCGCCTCGGTGGCGGTGCCGGCCTCGTTGACCGCGGTGAGCATGAGGATCGCGAGGTCGCTGTCGAGGCGAAACGCGTGCGGGAGGACTTCGAGTCCGGACATCGCAGGCATGCGGATGTCGCAGAGCATGATCTCGAAGTGCTCCTGGCTCAGGCGGGCCAGGGCGGCGGCGCCGGAGTCCTCGGTGACCGCCTCGTAGCCGCGGGTGCGGAGGAAGCGTGCGAGGGCGACGCGGATGGTCTCCTCGTCGTCGACAACGAGCACACGGGGCTTTTTGGGTCCCACGGCGCGGAAGGCTGATGTCACGCGCTGCACGGTCCGGAGGGTTGCGGTCACGGTCGGAAGGAAAAGGGAGGCGCGACTTAGTATCGGCCTCCCTTCCGGAATCGTGAGTGCAGCAGTTCAGCGCACGGGCTGGTCAGGGCTAGTCGTCGACGAACTCGACCGTGACCGGCTTCGTGATGAGTCCTTCCTTCACGCCGCGCTCGAGGAAGAGGCGGACGGCCTTTCGGCCTCGCTGGCCGTAGTCGAGCGTCCAATCGTTCACGTACATGCCGACGAATTCGTCGGCCTGGCTGCGATCGAGGTCGCGGGCGTATTGCATCGCGTGATCGAGCGCGCCAGCTCGGTGGTCCAATCCATACGCGATGCTGGCGCGCAGATGGCGCGAAATCTTGCGCGTCAACTCGGGGCCAAGGTCTTTCCGCACGACGTTGCCGCCGAGCGGCAAGGGCAGGCCCGTCTCCTCGAACCACCAGACACCCATGTCGGCGACGAGGTGGAGGCCGTGCTCCCGGAAGGTGAGCTGGCCCTCGTGGATGAGCAGTCCCATGTCGACGTCGCCGCGCTCGACGGCCCCCATGATCTCGTCGAACGGCGTCTGGACCGCCTCGAAGTCCGGCTCGTACATGCGGAGCTGCAGGTACGCGCTCGTGAGCGGGCCGGGCACGGCGATGCGCTTGCCCTTCACGTCGGCGCGCGTTGCGGGCGTGCGCGACACGAGGCGCGGGCCGTACTGGTCACCCATGGAAGCGCCGTGCGGCAGCAGCGCGTACTTGTCGCTCAGGTAGGCGTAGGCGTGAATGGAGACCGCCGTGACCTCGAGCTCTGCGCGCATCGCGCGCTGGTTCAAGCTCTCGATGTCCTGGAGCTCGTGGACGTACGTGAGCCCTTCCGTATCGATCTTGCCCGCGGCGAGCGCGTAGAACATGAACGCGTCGTCCGAGTCCGGGCTGTGTGCGACGTGAATCGTGGTCATCAGGGTGATGTGCTGGGTGAGCGGGCCGCCGAGACGGCGGCATCGATGTCGGCCTTGTGGAGCAGGTACTCGGCGACGCCCGTGGCGAGTTCCTTCTGCTGCGCGGCGAGGAGCTGCGTGTCGAACGCCTTCGCCTTCGCCTCGTTCTTCTCGAGGCGCGCGAGGCGCGCGGAGAGGATGAGGCCGAGGAGGTGCGTGGGCTTCGTGCGGAGGATGGTGTCGGCCTGGGCGTGCGCGAGCGGCAGGTCGCCGCCGACTTCGGCGACGCGCGCGAGGTCGTAGCGCTGGTCGCTGTTGAGGGGCGCGAGGCGCTCGTAGGCGGCGACGGCCATGGGCATGAACGTCTTGACGTTGTCGATCTGCCCGGCCTCGTACTCGCGCATGATGCGATCGTAGAGACGCTCGGCCTGCTGCTCCGGGGTCATCTGGCTGATGTCGGGCGCGCGGGGCATCGCGCCGGCGGGTGCGCCGGTAGCCGCCGGGGCCGCGATGGGCTCTCCGGCAATGGACGGCGCCGGGGTGCGCGAGCCGAAGCGCTGGCCGACGACGAGCGCGATGAGGGCGACGAGCGCGATGGCGGCGACGGCCCAGGGCAGTCCGCCGGAGAGTCCGCGCGCCGTGGGCGCGGTGGCGCCAGCGGGGGTGCCGCAGCGGTGGCAGAAGTGCGCGCCGACGGTGAGCGGCGCGGCGCAGTTGGCGCACGACGCGCCGGCGAGGGCGGAGCCGCACGCGGAGCAGAAGCGGCCGGACGCGGCAGCGCCGCAGTTGGGGCAGGTGGTTGGGACGGACATTTCTGGAATACTAACAGTCTGACAGTCCGACAGCCGGGACAGCCTGACAGTCACGACGCGGGCGTCGGGGCTCGGGACTGTCGGACTGTCAGACTATCTCACTGGCAGACTATCATTCCGCGTGACCCAAAACCGCGCGCTACTCCCCGACCTCAAGGGCGCCAACGCGAAGGACGTGCTCGAGCTGTCGGCGAAGCTCAACGTCCGCTTCCTGCGCCTGCAGTTCACCGACATCCTCGGCGTGAACAAGAACGTCGAGATCCCCGCGTCGCAGTTCGAGAAGGCGCTCGCGGGCGACATCATGTTCGATGGCTCGAGCATCGAGGGCTTCGTGCGCATCGAGGAGAGCGACATGCTCCTCGCGCCGGACCTGTCGACGTTCCGAGTGTTTCCGTGGGGTGATCCCGAGTCGCGCGTGGCGCGGCTCATCTGCGACGTGAACCTCGCCGACGGCAAGCCGTTCTCCGGCGATCCGCGCGGCGCGCTCAAGCGCGTGATCGCGGACGCGGCGTCGATGGGCTACACGATGAACGCGGGCATGGAAGCCGAGTTCTTCATGTTCAAGCGCGGGCCCAACGGTGAGACCACGACGCAGACGCACGACGTCGGCGCGTACTTCGACCTCGCGCCGGTGGACCTGGGCGAGGAGGCGCGTCGCGCCATCGTGCAGGACCTCGAGGTGATGGGCTTCGAGGTGGAGGCCGCGCACCACGAGGTCGCGCACGGCCAGCACGAGATCGACTTTCGTTACGCGGACGCGCTGACGACGGCCGACAACATCGCGACCTTCCGCTTCGTGGTAAAGGTCGTCGCGCAGCGCTTCGGGCTCGCGGCGTCGTTCATGCCGAAGCCGATCTTCGGGCAGAATGGCAGCGGGATGCACACGCACCAGTCGCTGTTCAAGGGCAAGACGAACGCGTTCTTCGACAAGGACGCGGACTGGCAGCTGAGCCAGACGGCGCTGCACTACATCGGCGGGCTGCTCAAGCACGCGCGCGGGTCGTGCGCCATCACGAACCCGCTCGTCAACTCGTACAAGCGGCTCGTGCCGGGATACGAGGCGCCGGTGAACGTCGCGTGGAGCATGCGCAACCGCTCACCGATGCTGCGCATCCCGGAGCGACGCGGGCTCGGCACGCGCGTGGAGCATCGCGTGCCGGATCCCGCGGCCAATCCGTATCTCGCGCTCGCGGTGATGCTCGCGGCCGGGCTCGACGGCGTCCGCACGCAGGCGGACTACCGTGAGCCGGTGAACGAGAACATCTGGGAGATGAGCCACCGCGAGAAGCGGCGGCTCCGCATCGACGACCTGCCGCACGACCTCAACGAAGCGTGCGACGAGCTGGAGAAGAGCGATGTGATCACGCGCGCGCTCGGCGACCACATCTCGCAGCAGTTCCTCGCGGCGAAGCGGCAGGAGTGGAGGGAGTACATCACGCAGGTGTCGCAGTGGGAGCTGGACAACTACCTCGCGAAGTACTAGCGGCGCCGGGCGCGTGAGGCAATCATCCTTCGGGCAGCCAACGTCGGCGCAGCCAGGCGACGCTCCTGGTGGCGGGGGCCACCGAAATCCGATGCTCCTGCCGCTTCGTCAGCGAGACGGCATCAGTCCATACTGGCGGAGCTTGCGCCACAGCGTCGTGCGTCCCATGCCGAGCAGTTCAGCTGATCGCCCGACGGCGCCATCTGTCTGCTCGAGCGCGTCGCGAATCTGTGCGATCTCCGCATCGACATCGCTTCCGCCGCGATAGCGCGCGTCGGGCGCGTCCGCATCGAGGCGTTCGCGAAGCTCCGTTGGAAGATGCTGCGCTTCGATTCGCCCGAACCCGCATTCGATCGCCGCGCGCTCGATGACGGACAACAGCTCACGCACGTTGCCTGGCCAGGAGTGACCGCGCAGCAAGCGCATCGCGAATGGCGAGCAGGCCAGCGTGTCGCGGCCGGTGGCCGCGGCTCGCAGCATGTCGAGTCCATGCTCCACGAGCAGCGGGAGATCGCTCGCACGGGATCGCAGCGCCGGCACCTCGATCGGAAAAACTGCCAGGCGGTAGAACAGGTCGTCCGACCCGGCCGTGGCTCGACGCGTGCGCCTGCTGGAAGGCGACATCCACCTGATGGAGGATGTGCCTCGCGGATTCCAGGCACGCCTCGCCCGCGGGCGTGAGCACGACGCCGCGCGGAACGC
>JBDSTA010000279.1:0-4589 GCA_039928475.1 Gemmatimonadaceae bacterium
GGAAGACGACCAATCTGCATTACATCTATGGGCAGGTGCCGGACGATCGGAAGGGGAAAATGGTCTCTCTGGCAACGCAGACCGATCGCACGCTGTTCTTCGACTTCCTGCCGCTCGACCTCGGCTCCATCTCGGGGTTCACCACGAAGTTCCAGCTGTATACCGTGCCCGGGCAGGTCTACTACCAGGCGACGCGGCGTCTCGTGCTCCAGGGCGCGGACGGCGTGGTGTTCGTCGCGGACAGCCAGACGCGCCAGCTCGGCGAGAACATCGAGAGCTTCCAGGACCTGCACGCGAACCTCGCGGAGCAGGGCGTCGATCCGCGGGTGATGCCACTCGTCGTGCAGTACAACAAGCAGGACCTGCCGAAGGAGCTCATCCTCCCGGTGCCGGAGCTGTCGGACGCCATCAACTTCCGCGGCGTGCCGGAGTTCGCCGCCGACGCGCTGCACGGGCCCGGCGTGTTCGAGACGCTGCGAGGCATCTCGGAGATCGTGCTGCGGCGCCTGAGCGCGGGCGCGTCGTCGGCATCGGCCGCCAGCAAGTAGCGCATGCAGGTCGATCCCCGCGCCAGATTCGACAACTATGTCGTCGGCTCCGCCAACCGGCTGGCCGTGGCCGCCGCGCGCAACGTCGCCGAGGCGCCGGGCTCGGTGTACAACCCGCTGTTCATCTACAGCAGCTCGGGGCTCGGCAAGACGCACCTGATCGGCGCCATCGGGAACCACGCGCTCCAGCGGAATCCCGAGCTCACCGTGGAGTACGTGTCGCTGGAGGATTTCGTCCAGCAGCTGCACGCGGCGATCGCGGCCGGCGAGATGGATCGCTTCAAGCAGCGCTACAGCCGCCTCGACATGCTGCTGGTGGACGACATGCAGTTTCTCACCGGCCATCGCGAGACGCAGAGCGAGATGCTCCGCCTGCTCAACTCCCTCCAGGGGAGCGGGCGGCAGATCATCATGACGAGCGACCGCCCGCCGGCGGAGATCGCGGACGTGGACGAGCGCCTCATCAGCCGCCTTTCCGGCGGCCTGATCGTGGACATCGGCACGCCGGACTACGAGACGCGCGTCGCGATCCTCCGCGAGAAGTGCGAGGAGCGGAAGATCTCGTTCGCGCACGGCGTGCTCGAGGAGCTCGCGCGCGTGGAGTTCACGAACGTACGCGAGCTCCAGGGCGCGATGAACCGCCTGAGCGCGCACCAGTCGCTGGACGGCACGCTCACGCCGGCGCAGGTGCGCTCGATCGTCGGCCTGCCCGATCCCGCGCCGCCGCCGCCCCGCAGCTCGGTGGAGACGGACGAGTTCTTCAGCTTCCTCACGGACATCGCGAGCCAGGTGGCGGCGCAGATCGAGCCGTGGAAGGTTCGCGTGGGCGAGGCGATCGGCTACTGGAGCGGCGAGGGCTACAAGACCGCCGTCCTCGAGCGACTGATGTCCGAGACCGCGGCGCCGCCGAACTACGAGGCGTTGCTGCGCGGCTATGGCCAGGCAGTGGAGCAGTTGCGCGAGCTCGAGCGGCAGGTCACGACGGTGGATCCGGAGCTCGGTGGCAACGAGATGTTCCGCGACCCCGAGCGGCTCGAGGAGGTGATGGCGTACGTGGAGAACGCCCTGGCCGGCGCCGTGCCGCCCGGCGGTCCGCAGCCGGCGTTCGCGCGCGGCTCGTTCGAGACGAGCGGCTCCAACCAGATGGCCGTGCGCGCCGCGGACGCGATCATCTCGGAGCCGGGCTCGCGTTACAACCCGCTCTTCCTCGTGGGGCCCAGCGGGGTGGGGAAGACGCACCTGCTCAACGCGATCGGCAACGAGCTCGCCATCACGCTCGGCGGCGCGCGCGTGGCGTGCGTGGGCGCGCAGGTGTTCATCGACGAGCTGATCGCCGCACTCCAGGAAGGCACGGTGGAGCGGTTCCGCGCGCGCTATCGCGCCGCGGATGCGTTGCTCATCGACGACATCCAGTTCGTGGCGTCGAAGGAGCGCACGCAGGAAGAGCTCTTCCACGTGTTCAACCACTTCCACTCCGCGGGCAAGCAGCTGGTGTTCGCATCGGACATGCAGCCGAAGGCGATCACCGGCCTCGAGGAGCGCCTGCGGTCGCGCTTCGAGGGCGGCCTCGTCGCCGAAGTGTTCATGCCCGACCGCGCACTGCGCGAGAAGCTCTACCTCCGCTTCATCGCCGAGGCGAAGCTCGCCACGCCGCCCGACCTCATCGCGTACGTCGCCGACCGCCCGGTGACGAGCGTGCGCGAGATCATGGGGACGGTCACGCGGCTGCGCGCGGGCGTGGAGGCGACGGGCGGCGCGCTCACGCTGGCGATCGGCAAGCAGGTGCTCGAGCCCTCCGGCATGACGCCGACGAGCGCGCCCGCGAGCGTGCGCCAGGCGGCCGACAGCTTCTTCCTCGACGACGAGAAGATCGTGTGGGAGTGGCCGGACGTGCCGGGACGCCTGGTGGAGGAGCTGCGCTGATGGCGATCAAGGGATCGTTGAAGGAAGCCAGCCTGCCGGACGTGCTGCAGCTGCTCTCCATGGGCAAGAAGACGGGATGCCTCGCTGTCACGCATCGCAACAACTTCGGCTACGTCTACTTCGACAAGGGCCTGATCTCGTACGCGTCGATCGTGAACCGGCGCGACCGCCTGGGCGACATCCTGCTCAAGGCGGGGCAGATCACGCAGGCGCAGCTCGACTCCGCGATCGACGCGCAGACCACCCATCGCGACAAGCGCATCGGCGAGCTGCTCATCGCGCAGGGCGCGGTGACGCGCGAGCAGCTGCACGCGCAGATCCGCATCCAGATCGAGGAAGCGGTCTACTACCTGTTCACGTGGATGCAGGGGACGTTCAACTTCGAGGCGGACGTCCATCCGGAAGAGCAGGACCTGCTCGTGTCCATCAACCCCGAGTCGCTGCTGCTCGAGGGCGCGCGGCGCGTGGACGAGTGGAGCCTCATCGAGAAGAAGATCCCGACGCTGGACCTCGTGTTCGACGTGGACCGCGGCAAGCTCGCCGCGAGCGGACTCGTGGTGCCGAAGGAGCAGGAGGTCGTGCTCGAGCTGCTCGACGGACGGCGCGACGTCGCCGCGGTGATCGAGGAGTCCGGGCTCGTGGAGTTCGACGTCGGCAAGGCGATCTACGGCCTCGTGACCGCGGGCTTCGCGACGCGCGTGGGCAAGTCGCGGCCGAGCGAGCCGGTGGTGAGCGACGCGCGCGTGGACGAGCACCGCAACCTCGGCATCGCGTTCTACAAGACGGGCATGCTCGACGAGGCCATGCGCGAGTTCCGCCGCGTGAGCGAGCTGCGCGAGCACGACGCGGAGGCGCGCTTCTACGTCGGCCTGGCGCTCATGCGGCAGAACAAGTGGTCGGACGCCGTCGCAGCGTTCCGCGAGACGATCTCGCATCCGGGCGCACGTCCCGCCGCGTACCACAACCTCGCGCACGCTCTCGAGCGGCTCGGCCGCTACGACGAGGCCAAGGCGGCGCTCGACGGCGCGATCAAGCGCGGCGGTGCGAAGGACGCGCGCATCCAGACGTCGCTCGGCGTGGTGCACCTTCGCGCGGGCGACATTGCCGCGGCGGATTCCGCGCTGCATGCCGCGCGTCCGCTCTTCGGGACGAAGCCGCCCACCGCGCCCTGGTATCACTACTCCGCACTCACGGCCGCGCTGCTGGGCGATCTCGAGCGCGCGTACAACCTGCTCGTCGAGGGCATCGCCGCACATCCGCACGCGGCGCCGCTGTACAACAACATGGCGGCGGTGCAGGAGCGGCGCGGCTACCACCCCGAGGCGCTGCATGCTGCCGAGCGTGGCGTGCAGGAGGACACGGGGCTGCCGCAGCTGCACAAGAACCTCGGCGACTGCCACTATCGCGCGGCGCGGTACGACGAGGCGCTCGAGTGCTTCCAGCGCGCCATCAAGCTCAACCCGACGCTCGGCGACGACGTCTACCTCAAGCTCGGCAACATCCGCTTCAAGCGGCAGGAGCGCGAGGAGGCCGTGCGCTGCTGGGAACAGGCGCTGTCCCTCGACCCGACGAACGCCATCGTGCGCACGAACCTCGATGCCGTGCGACAGGTCCTCTAGTGCATGACCTGTCCGACGCCAGCTTTGCCGCGCTCACCGACAAGATCGCGCGCGACAAGGGATTCGGCTGCGCGAGCTACAAGGAGAAGTGCCTCCGCCGCCGCATCGCCGTGCGCATGCGCGCGCGCGGCGTGCACACGTATTCGGACTACGCGAAGGTGCTCGACTCCGACAAGGGCGAGTACGAACGCCTGCTCGATGCACTGACGATCAACGTCACGAAGCTCTTCCGGAACTTCGAGACGTACACCGTCATCGCCGAGCAGGTCGTGCCGGCCCTGTGGGAGCGGGACATCCCCGTGATCAACGTATGGAGCGCGGGCTGCTCCTCGGGTGAGGAGCCGTACTCGCTGGCCGCCCTGTTCCATCGCCACGCCGAGAAGCTCGGTGCGGTGCACGACCTGGCGCGCCGAGTTCGCGTGCTGGGCAGCGACATCGACATCCGCTGCCTCGCGGCGGCGGAGACAGGAAGCTTCGCCGAGGCCGACTTCACGGATAC
>JBDSTA010000280.1:0-4233 GCA_039928475.1 Gemmatimonadaceae bacterium
CATCCGCGGCAATACCGCGCCGATTCTCGCGGAGTGGGAGACGTTCGCGCGGAGCCTGCCCTTTGGCGACTCCATGGACATCGGCGCGCTGCGGGATCACGCGAAGGCCATGCTCGGTGTCATCGCCGACGACCTGGGCGCGCCGCAAACGGCTGAAGAGCAATCGGACAAGGCCCAAGGCCGCTCTGACGCCGGCGCCTTGCGGTCACCGACTGCCGCGCAGGCGCACGGCGCGGGACGCGCCGAAAGTGGCTTCACCGTCGAGGAGATGGTGTCGGAATTTCGCGCCCTGCGCGCGAGCGTCGTTCGCCTGTGGTCGCGCGGACAGCAGCACGCCAGCGCCACGGATCTCGAGGACATGATCCGCTTCAACGAAGCGATCGACCAGGCCATCGCCGAGTCCATCACGACGTACACGCACGAGGTGCGGCAATCGAAGGATCGGTTCCTGGCGATCCTCGGCCATGACCTGCGGACGCCGATCGGGGCGATCATCACGTCGACGCGGTTCATCCTCGAGACGTCGGAGCTGACGGAGACGAACCGCACCCTCGTGTCGCGCATGGAGTCGTCGGCGCGGCGGATGAACCGACTCGTCGCGGACCTGCTCGAGTTCACCCGCACCCGGTTCGGCGACGCGATCCCGATCGACACCGCGCCAATGGATGCGGGGAAGATGATCGACGATGTCGCGGCGGAAGTGCGCGCGTCACACCCGACGTGCGTGCTCGCCGTGCACCTCGCAGGCGACTTGCGCGGCCGCTGGGACTGCGAGCGCCTCACGCAAGCCGTGACGAACCTCGTGAGCAACGCCGTGCACCACGGGACCCAGCGCGCGCCCATCGCGATCGAGGCGGACGGCTCGGGTGAGGAGCTCGTGCTCGTGTTCAGGAACCAGGGCCCGCCAATCCCCGCGGACCAGATCGGCCGCATCTTCGACGAGATGAAGGCGCTCGGCGCTCCGCACGTCAGCGACCGGCGACATCTTGGCCTTGGCCTCTACATCGTGGACAAGATCGTGCGGGCGCATCGCGGTTCCATCGCGGTGGAGTCCTCGCACGAGCACGGAACGGTGTTCACCGTGTGCCTGCCGCGAGACGTGTCGCCGTCGCCGTCCTGAGCGGCGGCGTCACGGGTCAGGGCAGCTTTGCCTGCGGGTAGCTCGCCTTGACTCGCGCGAGCGGCCCGAAGCTCGCGCGCTCGACGACCCTGGTGGTGGGCGAGTAGGCGACGACCCATGCGCCGGGCTGCGCTTCGAGCGAGAAGGTCATCACCGCGATGTACACCTTGAGCGGCCCTTCATCGAACTGGATTTCGGCGTCGGTGCTCGTCACTTCGCCGAATCGCGTGGCGACGCGCATCGCCATCTGGTTGACGCCCTGGGCCGACTTCATGGCCTCGCGCAACTGCGCGCCGGAGTGCGCCCATGCGCTGTCGCCCTGGGAGGTGAGGACCCAGTTCACATACTGGCGCGGGTAGGCGATGGAGTCGGGCGCGGCGGCGTTCGATTGGGCAAGCAGGGCGGCCGGGGAGGAGGCGAGCGCTGCGAAAACGAGGGCGAGGCGGAGATTCTTCGGCATTTTCGACAGGTGGGTGCGGGAAGGGAGCGCAGGTGGGGCGCGGGATCCCTACGACGTGTCTGTTCATCTGTTTCACGTCGTGGGCTGTCGTGACTTTGCAATGTAAAGTACATTGTGTGAGCGGACGTGCAGGTTCCTCGACTCGCTGCGCTCGCTCGGAATGACAAACGTGACGGAATGACAACGACTCAAGACGCAGACCCATGACGCAGCCCTCCGGCGACTTTCTCGACCTCCAGGCGGCGCTCGCCGGCGAGTATTCGCTGCAGCGCGAGCTCGGGCGCGGCGGGATGGGCATCGTCTACCTCGCGCGCGACGTGCAGCTCGACCGCGACGTCGCGATCAAGGTGCTGCCGTCGCACCTCGCGAGCGCCGACGCGCGCGGACGCTTCGTGCGCGAGGCGCGCATGGCCGCGGGGCTCTCGCATCCGAACATCGTCCCCATCCATCGCGTCGGCGAGGTGGGCGGCTTCGTCTTCTTCGTCATGAGCTACGTCGAGGGCGAGACGCTCGGCGAACGCCTGCGACGATCGGGTCCCCTGCCCGCCGCCGAGGCGACACGCGTGATGCGCGAGGTCGCGTGGGCGCTCGCGTACGCGCACGGTCGTGGCATCGTGCATCGCGACGTGAAGCCGGACAACATCCTGCTCGAGGCGGGCTCGGGGCGCGCACTCGTCACGGACTTCGGCATCGCGCATGGGGGTGAGGGCGCGGTGTCGGTGACGGACCCGGGGAAGATCGTGGGGACTGCGCACTTCATGAGCCCCGAGCAGGCGGCGAGTGAGCAGGTGGATGGGCGCAGCGACATCTACGCTCTCGGCGTCGTGGGATTCCTCGCCGTGAGCGGACGACTGCCCTTCGAGTCGCCCAACCTGCCTGCGCTGCTCGTGAAGCAGGCGACGGAAGCCGCGCCGCCGGTGGTGCGCTCCGCGCCGGGAATTCCGTCCGCGCTGGCACAGGTGATCGACCGCTGTCTCGAGCGCGACGTCGCGATGCGATTCGGCGACGGAGAGGCGTTGGCGGCGGCGCTGGCACCGGCACCCGACGCGCGGCCGGCACTTCCCACGACGTTGCGCACGTGGATCGCCGCGCGAAATCCGCTGCTGGTTCCCTACATGGGCTGGATGGGAGCGTTCGGGCTGCTCACGACGGCCAACCTCATCGCGTGGGTCACAGGGAACAGGCCAGCGGGCCCCGGCGACATCGTGATGCTCGCGGGAATCACGTCGCTGCCGCTGTTGCCCATCGTCGGCTTCCACCTCAACCAGGCACGCCGCCAGTTCCGCGCGGGGCACACGCTCGCCGACCTGCGCGCGGCGCTCGAGATCGAGCGTCGCGAGCGCGCCGAGAGTGAAGCGCTCGTGGAGCGTGAGGTCGAGACGAAGGCGGTGAGCGCGCTGCGACTCGCGACGGTTTCCTCCGCGACGTGGCTCGCGGTGACGATCGGACTGCTCCTCCAGGGCACGATCCACGAGAACAGGGGCGGCATGTGGTTCATGCTCACGCCGATGTTCAGCACGATGCTGCTTGGCGCCGTGAGCAATGCGCTCGACGTGCAGTTCATCCCCACCGGCATCCGCAAGTGGTGGCAGACCGGCATTCGCGAGCGGCTGTGGAACAGTCGCGCGGGCGAGTGGCTCGCGCGGAAGCTCGGTGCGCCGGAACGTTCGCGTGCAATTGGCGGCGGGATCTTTCGCGCGACCGAGGCGGTGATCGGCGTCGCGGCGGCGGAACTCTACGCGGCGCTGCCGAAGGCGCAGCGTGAGCATCTCGCCGACTTGCCGGCGACTGTCGCCGCGCTCGAGGCGCGCGCGGCGGACGCGCGTGCACAGCTCGACGAGATTGCCGCGCTCGTGCCGTCGGGCATGGGCGGCGCGGAGCTCCTCGAGTCGCGGCGCACGTCCGCTTCGGCGCACCTCGCGGAAAGTGTCGCGGCGCTGGAGGGCATTCGTCTCGACCTGCTGCGGCTGCACGCGGGTGCGGCGGATCTCGCGCCGCTCACGACGCTCATCGATGCGGCGCGCCTGCTCGGCGAGGACGTCAGTCGTCTCGCCGACGCGCGCCGCGAAGCCGAGATCGCGAGCGTGCGGCGATAGTCGTCGCTACTGGAGCTGGATGTAGAGCGGCTGCGGCTTGAGGCGCAGGATGTCCCCGCGTGGCGTTGGCGGGCGATCGTTCCGGATCTTCGTGAACTGCTTCCATCCGGTGAACTGCACCGGCTCGCGCTTGATGTCGCGCCAGTACGTGTCGCGCTTCATCCACGGCGGGCCGAAGCCGTCCATGTGCATCACGACCTGCACGCTCGGGTCGAGCTCGATCTTCTTCGTGTTCGTGACGCCGCCGGGCGTGAAGCGGTGCACGACGAGGATCTTCGGCGGCAGGTTGTGCTTCTTCACGAGCGCCGCGAGGAACTTCGAGGCGTAGTTGACGTCGGCGGCGTCGTACGTGCCGATCTTCTTCCCGGGAACACCGCCCTTCTTCATCGAGAACTCGGGGTCGATGCCGAGGTGGACGTCGGGACGGATCAGGAACTTCTCGATCCACGGCAGCTCGTACTGCAGGTTGCTCTGCCCGACCTGGAGATCGACGAACATGAGTGCGTTGCGGCTCTTCGCCCAGCCGTAGACCTTCTCGATCATCGCGCTGTCGTGGC
>JBDSTA010000281.1:0-5510 GCA_039928475.1 Gemmatimonadaceae bacterium
CGGGAAAACAGAACGGCCGCGAGCATCGAGCTCGCGGCCGTTCCGTTTTTCCGCTGTCCGACCACCGAATGTCCCGCCGCACGCCGCACGCAAACCGTCCGTAAAAGCACTCGTCAGTCGCCGGGCTCACCGAATGGATCGCCCGGCGGCGCCGCCGGAGCCGCCGTCGGCTTGGGTAGCTCACGACGATCGATCCAGCGCGCGAAGTCCCCGGCGATCGACGCCCAGTGTGCGCGCGACATCGTGTCCCCCGCCCCGCTCCGCGCCTTCGCCACACCGCGCAGCTTCGCGATCTCGTACTCCGCCATGGCGCGCACCTCGGGCAACGCCTCCGCATCGGCAGCGAGCATCAGCAGGCGGTCCGCAACCGCACGCTGCGTCACGCGGCGCAGCGCCACCAGCTTCGGCGACGCCCCCGCATCACGCGCGTCCCACGTACGCACGACCAGCGAGTCGATCACCTCGCCGAGCGTGAGCATGTTCGGCGCGCGCGTCGCGAACGTGACGAGACGACCGGCACGCTCGCGCTGGAGCATGCCGTCCACGATCATCTGCGCGAGCGTGCGCGCCGCGGACAATTCGTCGAACGCAGGGTCAGTCCTTCCACCAAACAGCTCGTCCACCGGGCTGTTGCTGTTGTTCACCGGACCGTCGTACCCGCTGGGACGTGGGCCGAGCAACGCGAGCACCGTGTCCGGAATCGCGAGCTCCGCCGGCTGGAGCTCGGCGAGCAGCGCCGTCAGCGCGACGCGCTGGCTGCGGCCATCGATGGGCTTCGTCGCCAGCTGGCCATCGCCCTTCACCGCATTCTGGTAGATCATCCCGCCGAGCGTCTTCGTCACGCCGTTGAGCGCGAAGCGATGCCAGAAATACAGCGGCGCCAGACGCTCCTGGAGCGTGGCCACGGGCTCGCCACTGCGGATGTTGCGCAGCCCGAAGCGCGAGAGCGCGAGCCGTCGCACCGCCGTCTGGTGCTGGAGGAACGCACCCGGCGACTCGGCGTCGTCCCACAGGTTCGTGCGGGGATCGCTCGAGCTCGCGGGCCGCGCATCGCCGTCACTCAGGTAGAGGTACCCCTTCCGCAGCCCCTCCGCGGCGATGGCCGCGAGCGAGTCGCGCTCGGTCGCCGCGGGATAGATGCCGTAGGCCCAGCGGATCGCCCACACGTCGTAGTCGCCGGGGCCCGTGCCGTACGCCTGCGAGAGGTCGATGTCGCCATTCGCGCCGATGCGCACGCGTGGCGCGGGATAGTCCATGACCGACGCGCGCTCGTACGTACTCGCGATGTAGTTGTGCGCGAGGCCGAGCGTGTGCCCCACCTCGTGCGCGCTCACCTGGCGCACGCGCGCGAGGACGAAGTGCGTGTCCGCCGCTGCGGCGTCGGCGCCGAGCAGCGCTGCGTAGATGTTGTAGTCCGTGCGCGCGCGATGCGAGTCGAGGCGGGCCATCGCCTTGAGGATCTCGCCCGTGCGCGGATCGCCGAGCGCGCCGCCCACCGACCAGCCGCGCTCGTTGCGGTTCTCCCACTGCACGATGTTGTAGCGCGCGTCGAGCGGGTCCTCGCTCTCCGGGAGGAACTCGGCCACGAATGCGCCGCGCAGGCCCGCCCGGTCGAACGCCTCCGACCAGAAGCGCACGCCCTCGAGCGTCGCCTGCCTCATGGGCTCCGGGATGCCCGGGTCCACGTAGTACTTGATGGGATTCCTGATCGCGGAGCGGGGGTCATTGGGATCCACGCGCTCGAGGCGGTGACGCGAGATCCAGCGCTGCTCGAGCGCGCGCTGGATGGGCTGCCCGTAGTCCTTGAACGAGATGCCGAAGAAGCCCACGCGCGGGTCGAGCTCGCGCGGGCGAAAGCCGTTGTCGGGCATCGGCAGGAAGGAGAGGTGCTGGCGGATGGTGAACGCGCGCCCGTCCGGCGCGATGCGGCTCACGATGCCGCCGGCGTTTCCGGTCGTCGCGAACGTGAGCGCGACGTCGATCTCCGTGTTGCGCGCGTAGCCCTTCGTGTGCGCGCGATCGATCCACGACCGGTCGCGCGCGACGGAGTAGCCGGCCTGCTGCGAGCGCGCGAGCGTGCCGCCCACGTTCATCCAGTCGCGATAGGCAACCTCGGTGATGTCCACGAGCGTGCGACCGCCCTCCTCCGCCAGCACGGGCAGCGAGGCGACCGTGCTCGAGGGAAAGCTCTCGTCCACGGAGCGGCGATGCATGGCGTTGTCGAGCGACGTGCGGAACCCGAGGTTCTCGAACACCATCATCACGCGGTCGCCATCGCGCTCGAAGCGCACGACCTGGTCGTTGCCGCCCGCGCCGCGGTCGAGCCCCACCGGATTGGAGCCGAGCCCGGTCGCGAGGCTCGCCCAGAACAGTGCCCGATTGGTGCCGGCCGGCAGCTCGGCGTAGAGCGCGCCCTTCTTGTTATCGAGGTATAGCGGGACGAATCCGTCGCGGCGCTCGAAGCCCGTCGTCTTCGACGCGATGGTCACCTGCTGCGCATGCAGCAGGGCGGGCAGCGCGACGAGCAGTGCAGCGGCGCGCTTCACGGTGATGAGTGTCATTCGGCTGGTGGTGGGTGACTACCGGTCAACGGTGCCGCGCAGGATGCCCGATCGCACGCGCACGGCCTTCGGCGGTGCATCGGGATCCTCGATGATGCGCGGCGTCCCGGCAACGTATGCGAGCACGCCCGGAAGCGTGAGCGTCCCGGTGCCGCGCTTGACGACGATGGGCAGTGGCGAGCCGGCCTGGCGCCCGGCGTACTGGAGCCTGAGCTTCGCGCCGAAGTCGCCATCCTTCACATCCACCTCGCCGACCTTCACGAGCGCGTCGCCCACGAGGACGCCGGCGCTCGCCGCCGCGCTGCCGGGGGTGACCTCCATGACGCGGACGTCGCCCTGCGGATCGAGCGCCGTGGACACGCCGATGCGCGGCGTGCTGTCGGGCACGAGCCGGAGTCCCGCGCTCGCCAGCGTGGATACCCACGGCAACGGGTCGCGCCCGTCCACGAACATGCGCTCGAACTCCGTGTAGTCCTTCCCGTTCGACGCGCGCTTCACCGCGCCCCAGAAGTCGTCGTGCGTGAAGCCGCGGCCCTTCTTGTACGTCGCGTCGTACAGCTCGCGCATCACGGCGTCGAGCGACCGCTTGTTGTCGCTCGCGTCGCGGATCGCGATGTCGAGCATGAAGCCGAGCAGCGATCCCTTGGGGTAGTAGCTGTACTCGGTTCCGTCGGTGGGATGCATCCACGTGTTGAGCGACGCATCCTCCACGGCGAAGGGCGCCGTCGCCGCAATCTCCGCCATCTTCGCCGCGGTGAGCGCCATGAATCCCGCCTGGTCCACGATGCCCGCGCGCATCATCGCGAGGTCGGCGTAGTAGTCGGTGATACCTTCGCTTACCCACAGCCACGTCGTGGGCTGTTCGCGATCGTAGCGATAGGGCACCAGGTCCGCCGGGCGAAGCCGCTTCACGTTCCACGAATGGAAGATCTCGTGCGCGTAGAGCGACGGTTGCGCATCGCTGCCGATGAAGCCCGGAGCGACGATGTCCACGTGCGACGCGGAGTGCTCCAGCCCCGAGTAGCCGCCGTACGTGGTGTCGGCGATCTGCATCAGCGTGTACGAATCCCATGGCGTCTCGCCGAACACGCTCGACTCCACGGGGATGATGCGCTTGAGCTGGTCCCACGCCTCCGTGCGCGCCTGCGTGTGCACGCTCCCCGCCGGGTAGGTGGCGTAGCGCACGGTCTTTCCCGAGATGCGCGCGCTGTCGAGATCGAACACGCCGACGAACACCGGCATGTCCACGAGGTCGTGATAGTTCGCCGCCCTGTACGCGTGGGCCCCGGTGGACGACATGCTCGTCGCCACGAGGAACTCCTTCTCGGTACGGATCGCGACGCTCGCCGCGAAGTCGAGCGGGCGGCCTTCCGGGTACATGAAGAGGTTCGTGCCGTTGAACAGCACGAAGTCCGGCTTCGCCCACGCCATCGCGTTGTCGAGCGAGTCCGCGGCGTAGTCGAAGGTCACGGTCACCCGACCGCCCTTCGAGGGCCGCACGCGCCAGGTGTCCTTGTCCACCTTGTCCCACTGGAGCTCGACGCCGTCCTGCTTCGCCGCAAACTCGCTGACGTTACGTGCAAAGTTGCCGATCTCGTACGCGCCGGGCGTCCACGCGGGCAGGGAAAGCAGCACCGGCGCCGAAGAGCCGACGTCGAACGAGGTGCTGACGCCGAGCATCCGCTGCGCGAGCTGGGCGCGCATGGCGGACACCTCGTAGCGCATTCCCGTGACGGGTGCGGACACCGGGGCTTCCTGCGCGGTGACCGCGCGCGCGGCCGCCAGGGAAAGCACCAGCGCGGCGAGCGGAAATCGTGTCATGAATCGCAAAGTGTGTGAATTCCGCGGCGAGGCGCGTCTCCTGTCGGATCGCATCTGGGCGACCCACCCTGCCGTGAAGATTTATTGCCAGGAGCACTCATGCGTAAGCACATCAGGACCCGGGCCGCCATCGTGCTGGCCCTCTCGCTCGCCGCCTGCTCGCAGAAGGAGAATTCCATTGCCGCCGACAGGTCGGCCGACGCCGTCGTGACAGCCGATGTTGCGCCCACCGCGCCGCCGGTTGCCGAGGCACGGGCCATGTCGCTCGCCAAGGCGGACGGATCGCCGGGGAGTGCCGCTGCTCCCGCCCCAGTGATGTCGTTCGGCAGTGGCGCGCTTCCCTCGGCGATCGACGCGTCGGGCGCCATGCTCGTGCGCCAGGGCGAGGCCTCCATCCAGGTGCACCGCATCGCCGATGGCGTGACGAAGGTGCGCGAGACTGCCGCGCAGTACGGCGGATTCGTCGCCAACACCACGCTCCGCACCGGACGCGAGGACCAGCGCGGCGCGAAGCTCGAGGTGCGCATCCCCACCGCGCAGTTCGATGCGCTCCTCGCCGCGCTCGGCACCCTCGGCAAGGTGGAATCGGTGACCGCGAGCGCGCAGGACGTGGGCGAGGAGTACGTGGACATCGGGGCGCGCGCGGCGAACGCGCGGCGCGTGGAAGCGCGCCTGGTGGAGATGCTCTCGTCCCGCGCGGGCAAGCTGTCCGAGGTGCTCACGGTGGAGCAGGAGCTCACGCGCGTGCGCGAGGAGATCGAGCGCTACGACGCGCGCGTGCGCTTCCTTGAGCGCCGCGCGTCCATGAGCACGTTGAGCATCACGCTTCACGAGCCGCTCGGCATCATCGACAACCCGCGCCCCGGTCCGCTCGCCGAAGCCGCGGGCATTGCATGGGAGCGCATGGTCGGCGCGCTCGCGTGGTGCGTGGCCTCGCTCGGCGTGCTGGTGCCGCTGCTGGTGCTCGTCGGGATGGGTGCCGTGGTGATGCGCGCCGCGCGAAACCGCTTCGGCACCGTGACCGCCGAGCCGGAGGGCTAGGCGTCGAGCAGCCGTTCCCGCTGCGCGCGCACGATGCGGTAGCACGCGCACGCGCGCGCCTCCAGCGGGGCACGATCGACGATCGAT
>JBDSTA010000282.1:0-12489 GCA_039928475.1 Gemmatimonadaceae bacterium
CGCGCTCGAGCGCGATGGCAAGGTGGTGGTGCTCGTGACGTCGAGCATCCACTCCACGGAAGTCGGCGGCATCCTCACGCCGCTCAACCTCGCGTACAAGCTCGCGACGAGCGAGGACCCGGAGGCGCGCGACATCCGGAAGAACACGCTCACGATCATGGTGCCGAGCCTGAATCCGGATGGCGTGGACATCGTGGGCGACTGGTATCGCGCGTCCATCGGGAAGGCATGGGAGGGCACGCAGCCGCCCGTGCTCTATCACTACTACACGGGCCACGACAACAATCGCGACTGGTATGCCTTCACGCAGGTCGAGACGCAGATGGTCATCGACTCGCTCTATAACCAGTGGCATCCGCAGATCGTCAACGACATCCACCAGCAGGGCGCCAACGGGACGCGCATCTTCATCCCGCCCTACATGGATCCCATCGAGCCGAACATCGATCCCATCCTCGCCGCCGGCGTGGCGCAGATGGGCAAGTCGATGACGTGGCGCCTCACGACGCAGGGGCTCGTCGGCGTGGCGAACAATACGTCGTACGACGCATGGACTCCCGCGCGCGCGTACCAGCACTATCACGGCGCCATCCGCATCCTCACCGAGACGGCGAGCGCGTCGCTCGCGTCGCCGATCAACGTGTCGTTCGACTCGCTGCGTCCAGGCTACAACGTCGACCCGAAGGTCACCGGCGTCGACTTCCTAACGTCGTGGAAGGGCGGGCCGTGGGGCATCGGCGACATCGTGCGCTACCAGACAGCGGCGTCGTGGGCGCTACTGGCACAGGCCGCCGACGACCGCGCTCTCTGGCTCGCGAGCTACGGTGAAGTGCAGAAGCATTCCGTACAAGGGCGCGGCGCGAAGGGCAGGGAAGACTGGCCGGCGACGATCGTCATTCCCGCGCAGCCCGCGCGCGACACCGCGGTCAATGCCGCGCTCCGCATCCTCCAGCGCGGACAGGTGGAGATCCGCCGGTCGTCCACGTCGTTCAGTGCCGGTGGACATTCGTACCCGGCCGGCTCGTACCTGATCAGCACCGCGCAGCCATATGGCGGCTTCGCGAAGACGCTGCTCGAGAACCAGAAGTATCCCGACCTGCACGAGTATCCCGGCGGCCCGCCGAAGCGGCCGTACGACGTCGTCGCGCACACGCTGCCGCTGCTCTACGGCTTCGACGTCGCCTTCCTCAAGGAGCCCGTCACCGTCGAGGCGACGCCGCTGGCGCCCGTCGCGCAGACGACCTGGATCGCATCTGGTCTGTCGAACAGCAGCGCGCGCCGCATCGCGATCTTCGCGAACTACTCGCCGTCCATGGACGAGGGGTGGACGCGCTGGATCTTCGACCAGTACAAGATCCCGTTCACGGTCATCCACGCGAGCGACATCAAGGCGGGCAACCTCAACCAGCGCTTCGACGCGGTGATCCTGCCGGAGCAGGCCGCGCGCGCGATCGAGCGTGGCCCGAACGGCAACTATCCCGATTCATTGAAGGGTGGGCTCGGCGCCGCCGGCGCTGCGTCGCTCGGCGCGTTCGCCGACGCTGGGGGCACGATCGTCGCCTTCAACGACGCGAGCGAGTACGCCATCGAGGCGCTCGACCTCCCCGTGAAGAACGTGCTCGCGGGTGTGCGGCCGAGTGATTTCTATGCGCCGGGTTCGTTGCTGAAGGTGGAGTTCGACCGGGACAATGCCCTGACCGCGGGGCTCACGTCACCCGAGCAGGCGGTGTGGTTCGAGTCGTCGCCCGCGTTCGACGTCACCGATCCCTCGCGCGCGACCGTCGTCGCACGCTATCCCGCCACCGGCAATCCGATGCTCTCGGGCTGGCTCCTCGGCGCACCGAAGCTCGCGGGCAAGGCTGCGATGGTGGACGTGAAGCGCGGAAAGGGTCACGTGGTGCTGTTCGGCTTCCGTCCGCAGTACCGCGCGCAGACGATGTCCACGTATCCGCTGATCTGGAACGCGTTGCGTGGCGCCCTGATCCCCTGATTGGGGTCAGAGCTGACAGGGGTCAGAGAGCTGACAGGGGTCAGAGCTGACAGGGGTCAGAGCTGACAGGGGTCAGAGCAGACAAATGCTCTGACCCCAACCCTCCCCGCGAATCGCGCCCTACCCCGCAGCGAGGAGACGCAGCGTCGTCGCATCGGGCCGGCCGTCGAAATACTTGTCCAGGAGCTGCCGAAACACGGGATCGCCGGACACCTCCGCGAACAGCGTCGCACACGACCTGAGCTTCACGTCGTCCGGCGAACCCATGATCTCCAGGGCAGACCGTCCGTCAACGGCGAGCACCGCGCGGGAAACCTCGTTGAGCCGCGCGCCGAGCACGGGATGCTGCATGTACGCTCGCGCTTCGTCGGCGTTCGCGATGCCGTACCGCCGCGCCATGTCACTGCGGCCAAGCGCCGCGAGCTGGGGAAACACGTACCACATCCAGTGCGTGCGCTTCCGGCCGCTGCGCATCTCGTCGAGCGCGCGCGCATAGTCTGCCGACTGCGCCTCCACGAACCGCGCGAGGTGGTCTTCATCGAACGCTAATTCCTGATTCATGTGGCTCTCACGACCACTTCACGAGGTGGCAATGCGCGCCCCGTATCGTGGATGCACCTCGACCGGGAGCACTCCATGTCCAGCAACGCCCGTCCACTGACCAGCGACATCAACGTCACCCCATTCCTCGATGTGTTGCTCGTGCTCATCATCACCTTCCTCGCCGCGGTGAGCGCGCGCAAGACGATGGATGCGCAACTCCCGATACCGTGCCAGCAAAGTTGCGGCAGCGATACCCCAATCGTGCTCGAGGTGCTCGGCGACGGCAACTACCTGCTGAATAACCGCGGCGTGACGGCAGCTGCGCTCGCCAGCACGCTGCACGCCGTCTACGACGCGCGTCCCGAGAAGGTGATCCAGGTGGCCGGTCACCGCGACGCCAGCTACGAAGGCGTGCTGCACGCGATGGACGTTGCGCGCTCGGCGGGGGTGACGGTCATCGCCATTCCGCCGAGCACGAGCTACGCGGCGAGCCGCTAACGCCGGAACGCTCCGGCCTCCAGAAAGTGCACGGCCTGCGCGATGACGCTCGGCACCGCCATGAGCAGTGGATGCCAGTGCGGCATGACGAGGAAGTCCGTCATGCCGCTCACCTTCGTGCTCTCCACGCGAACCTTGCCGTCGCTTGGCCCGCGAAGGATGGCCGAGAACAGCGGGTTGTAGCTGCGATCGCCGGCGATCACGCCAAGCTCGAATTCCACTGGAGGCAGCGACGCCGGTAACGCCGCTGCGCCCGTGCCCAGTTGTAGTCCGGCTGGCCCGATGACGCGCCGGTAAACCGGGCCGACGACCGGCATGGCAGGAAGGATGTCCGCGAGCTCGCTGCCGGCGTTGGGCGGGCCGAGCATGACGACGCGTCCGATACGCTCCGCGGACAGGTAGCCCCGCGCCACCGCGACGCGAAGGACGATGCCGCCCATCGAGTGCGTCACGACGTCGAACGTCTCGCTGCCGTCCACGCCAGCGATGTGCGTGGCAACGTGCCGCGCGAGCGTGTCCACGTCCGCCGAACGCGAGGGGTAGTCGACGTTGAGCACGCGATACCCGCGTCCGACAAGCGCTCGCTCGAGCGGCCGCATGGACGCGGATGTCCTGCCAAGCCCATGGAGGAGGACGACGCTGCGTGCTGACATCGTGGACAAGCTAGTCGCGCTTGTCCGTCACGTCACGGAGTCATGGGCGCGCCGGCAGCGCGACGTCGATGCGCACCGAATCCACCACGGTGGAGAAGCGGACCGGCCGGTGTTGCACCGCGACGCTGTCCACCGGATGCGCGAGCGAGTCCACTACGGTCACGATCACGCACCCCGTGTCGCTCAGCGCGTTGACCGCGACGAACGAGCGATAGCGCCCACTCGCGTCGGTCGTCGTCGGCACGCCGTTGTTCGGGGTGCCCGTCTGCCCCACGCACTCCTCCATGGACGCGTAGAAGTGCACGGGAGCGCCGGCCACTGGTGCGCCCGTTCGGCTCACCACGCCATACACGACGCTGATCGGCTGCACGGGCCCGCAGCCGCACAGCGGAGACACGCTCACGCAGGTCGCGCCGGCAAGGCACGCGCTCAGGACGATCACTCGCTTCATCAGTCGGCTCGGTCGCGGAAGGGTATCGTCGCGCCTAACCCGGCATGGCGCGGACGCGTCACTCCGAGCTCACGCCGACTTGCCGCCCGACTCTTCCCAGTGGAAGTAGTGCAGCACGCGATGAAACACGGGCGCGAGCATCAGACCGGCCACGACGAGGAACACGAGTCCCGAATACAGCGCAAACAGCGCCGCGAAGAGCTTGCCCGCGGTCCCCTCGAGCGAGCCCACCGGTCCCATGCCGCCGAGCAGCATGGACGCGTTGAGGAATGCGTCGAGCAGGCTCTGGTGCGCGAAGACCATGTACCCCGCCGTGCCCAGCATCAGCGACGCGGCCACGAGCATCGCGGCCACCCAGCCATGCCGCAGCATGCGAACGGCGAACTGGCGCCGCGTCAGCGGCCGCTGGTGCTTGTGCTCGTAGGGGCGAAGCTTCACAGCGGCTTCACGTACGATTCGCTCCGCGACTCATTCATGAGCCGGTGCTGGAAGCGCTGCGACTCGCTGATCCGCTCGACCTCCACGGACATCGCGTCCATGCTCTGCTGGAGCTGGAGCAGCTGTCCCTGGAGCAACTGGTTGTTGCTGGCGACCGGCGCCATTTCCGCGCGACGCTCGCTGCGCCGCGCCCACATGCGCGCGAACGGGCCGAGGATCACGATCGCCAGCAGCATGCCCATGAGTCCGAACGCCGTTTCTTCCGCGCGCTGGACGAGCATCATCATCTCGGGCGGCAGCGCCGCACTCGTGATGATCGTGCGGTCGCCCTGCCGGTCGACGATGATGCGGCCCTGCCTCTCGGAGATGCGCGCGATGTACGGATCGGCGGCCGCGGGACGCGGTGCCACGGGGGCCTGCGGTTCGGCGGGAACGGAAATGCGCGTCTGCATGGGCATCCTGTGATTCGGCTCGTCAACAATAGTGATCGCCGAACCCTACGGCGCCAGTGGGCGGGAAGTGCCACCGGCGCCGAGCCCGATCGCAGCCGACGCCGGCCTACTTTGCCGGCGCCGCCCTGTCGCGCCCGAACGGATCGCCCGCCGGCGCTTCCGTGTGCAGCGAGTTCCTCCACTTTCCGCCCTTCTTCACCCACGTGGACGAGTCGCTTGCGACGAGTGTAAGCGGTTTCCCGTCGACGACGAGCTGCTCCGTGACCTTGTACGCGATGATCGCGACGTCGTCGGTGATCATGCGCGCCTGCACGTCGGTCATCTCGTACGACTTGAGCTCCCACTTTCCGTCCGCCATCATCGTGCGATACTGCGCGTTGGTGATCGCGCTCACACCCTGCGCGCCCGTCACGATGCACGGGTCGTCGCTCATCGACACGGCCGTGTCGACGTCCTTCGCGATCATCGCGTTCCAGTACCTCTTCTCGAGCTCGACGATCTCGTTCATCCCTGGGTCTTGCATGGTCCCCTCCATTGAGTGCGCTGGAGGGTGCAGACACCATGCCGTACTCAGCGAGCCGAGCCACGATGGCTCGGCGGCCCGAGCGACCGAAACTTTCGCCGGAAGCGCCCCGTACCAGCGGAAACGGTCTGCTGTTCCCACCTACCGACGCGCATGCCATCACAACTTCACCTCGTGCTGCTCGCCGCAGCGGGCCTCGCGCTGTCCGCGTGTACGCCGGGCAACAAGGAAGCCAAGCGCCTCACCACCGCGTGCGGCGCCGGTGATCAACCGGCCTGCAACAAGCTTGCGGTAAAGCTCCAGAAGGGCGAGTACATCCTCCGCGACGACAAGCACGCCGCATCGCTCTTCCAGGCCACCTGCACCTCCGGCATCGGCGATGGATGCGCCTCGCTTGGCGTCATGCTCCAGCGCGGCCGCGGCGTGAAGAAGGACTCCGTGCGCGCAGCACAGCTCTTCCACCAGGGCTGCGAGCGAAAGGGCTTCGACGCATGCGCGCGTCTCGGCATCCTCTATCGCACGGGTTCGATCGTCCCGCGCGACGACGTGCGCGCCATCTCGCTCTTCCACACGGCCTGCGACGGCGCGAATGACATCGGGTGCGCGCAGCTCGGCACGCTGTACGCCACCGGCGACGGCGTGACGCAGGACTTCACCCGCGCCGCCGAGTTGCTGAAGAAGTCTTGCGTGGAGAAGGGCGCGGTCGTCGGGTGCCTCGGGCTCGGCAAGCTGCACGCGGCCGGCACGGGCGTCCTACAGAGCGACACGCTGGCCTCGGTGATGTACCTCCGGGCATGCCGCGCGAACGAGGGAGATCCGGAGGGCTGCTTCCAGGAGGGGCTCGCCTTCGAGCATGGCAAGGGCGTGCGACAGGACTACTCCGACGCCGCCGAGTTCTTCCGCGAAGCCTGCGATGAAAGACAGGGCGAAGCGTGCGCACACCTCGCCGACCTCTACGACAAGGGCGCCGGCGTGCGGCAGAACACCACGCGCGCGACCGACACCCGCAAGCGCGCCTGCCTGTACGGGTACGCACCGGTGTGCCCCAAGCCGAAGAAGGCCGCATGATCGAAGCCATGACGGGCAAGCCCATCCTCGAGGTCGAGCACCTCACGAAGCGCTACGGCAGCGTCGTCGCGCTCGACGACGTGAGCTTCACCATCACCGACGGCATCACCGCGATCCTCGGTGAGAACGGCGCCGGCAAGAGCACGGCGATCAAGATCCTGCTCGGCCTCCTGCAACCCACGTCGGGCACCGCGAAGATCCTCGGGCACAGCGCGTCGAGCGACGTCGCGATGCGCGCGCGCGTGGGCTACATGCCCGAGCACGACTGCCTGCCCAGCCAGGTGAGCGCCGCGGAGTTCCTCACGCACATGGCGGAGGTGAGCGGGTTGCCGCCGTCGCAGGCGCGCACGCGCGCCGCGGACACGTTGCGCCATGCGGGACTCTTCGAGGAGCGCTATCGCGCCATCGGTGGATACTCCACAGGCATGAAGCAGCGCGTGAAGCTCTGCCAGGCGCTCGTGCACGACCCCGTGTTCGTCTTCCTCGACGAGCCCACCGCAGGGCTCGACCCGGCGGGCCGCGAGGAGATGCTCCAGCTCATCAGGAAGACGCATCGCGAGTTCGGCATCAGCGTGCTCTTCTCGTCGCACCTCATGGCCGACGTCGAGCGCACCTGCGACCGCATCATCGTCATCAACGGCGGGCACCTCGTGCACGCCGGCGAGGTCGCGCACTTCACGCAGGAGACGGAGACGGTCTTCATCGAGGTGGACGCCAATCGCGACGGACTCGTGTCGGCGCTCGAGCGTCGCGGCGTCATCGTCACCACAGAGGGCGGCGGACTCACCATCCAGGGCACGGACATCTCCGTGTACGACCACGTGCGCGACGCGCTCGTGGAAGCGCACGCACCCCTTCGTCGCATGGCGCCGCGCCGCCGCGCACTCACGGAGCTCTTCGAGCGGGAAGCGAAATGACCGGCACCGTATTCGACATCGGCTACCAGCGGTACACGGGCGTCCGCGAAGGACGCAGCCGCGCACGCCTCGCCGTCTACAAGGATGGACTCCGCACCGCGCTCGGCCTGGGCCGCGGCCCGCGTGCGAAGATCCTGCCCTGGTTCTTCATCAGCGTGCTCTCCGGCATCGCCCTCATCATGGCGCTCATCGCCGGCGCGGCGGATCGACTCGGCGGCCCCGGTACAGCACAGAAGGCTGACTTGCCGAGTCATGCGGACTTCTACGGCATTGCGTCGATCATCGTGTTCGTGTTCGCGGCCGTGGTCGGACCGGAGATGCTTTGCCGCGACCGGCGCGATGGCGTCATCAACCTGTACCTCGTTCGGCCCCTCACGGGCACCGACTACATCGTGTCGCGCTGGCTCGCCTTCCTCACGGTGATGACGGCCGCCGTGTGGCTCCCGCAGGTCATCCTCTTCCTCGGGCTGTCGGGCGGCGACGCGAAGCCGGTTGAGTACCTCGCAAATCACTGGATCGACGTCCCGCGCTTCCTCAGCGCGGGCCTGGTGATGGCGCTCTATGCCGTCACGCTCGCGATGCTCACCGCGTCGTTCACCACGCGCCGGGCCTACGCGTCGGTGTTCCTCGTCGGGCTGTTCGTGATCACGACGCCCTTCACCATCGGGCTGGCGCAGGAAGCCGGCGGCACGGTGGGGCAGTGGATCTCGATGTTCAACCTCACGAACATTCCCGTGCACGTGAACGACATCATCTTCGACGACATCAGCGAGATCACGAGCGAGGCGCCGGCGGGCAAGCTCGCGGCGTGGATCCGCGTGACCTGGTACTTCGCGTGGACCGTCATCCCCGGCGCCGCGCTCTGGTTCCGCTACCGGAAGCTCGCGCCATGAGCGCTCCGGTGAATCCCGTCATTCGCGTTGACGCCGTGTCACGCTGGTTCGGCAGTGTCGTCGCCGTCAGCGACGTGAGCTTCGACATCATGCCCGGCATCACGGGCCTGCTCGGTCCCAATGGCGCAGGCAAGACGACACTGCTGCGCATGATGACCGGCCTCGCGGAGACCTCGGCCGGAACGGTGACTGTGCTCGGCGAGCCCGTGCGGAACAACCCGCCCCTCTACGGCCGCATCGGCGTGATGTCCGAGCACGAGACGGTGTACGGCTTCATGAAGGGGCGCGAGTTCGTCACGATGATGGCGAAGCTGCGCAACGTGGCCGACGTCGAGGGCGCGGTGGATCGCGCGATCGGGCTCGTCGACCTCGCCGACGCGCAGCATCGCGCCATGGACACGTACTCGCGCGGCATGCGGCAGCGCATGCGCCTCGCCGCGACGATCGTGCACGATCCCGAGGTGCTCATCCTCGACGAGCCGCTCAACGGCGCGGACCCGCGGCAACGCCTGCACTTCAAGCACCTGCTCCAGCAGCTCGCCGCGGCGGGGCGCACCATCGTCATCTCGTCGCACATCCTGGAGGAGATCGAGGAGCTCGCCGACAACGTGCTGCTCATCGTGAACGGCAAGCTCGCCGCATCCGGCGGCTTCCGCGCGATCCGCGCCGCGCTCAACCAGCGGCCGTATCACGTGCGGGTCATCTGCGACGCGCCGCGCAAGCTGGCCGGCGTCGTGGTCAACCTCCCATCGGTGGACGCCGTGCATGTGGACCCCGACGGCGCGATCATCGTGCTGAGCCGCAACGTGATGGACCTGCAACTGGAGTTGCCGCGCCTCGCGCAGGCCGCGTCGGTTGGGCTGCGCCGCGTCGAGCCGCTCGACGACTCGCTCGAGAGCGTGTTCGGCTACCTGGTGGAGAACTAGCCATGGGATCCGTCTATCGGCTGACGCTCCGCCAGGTTGCCGGGAAGTGGCGACTCGCCATCATGACCGTGCTCGCCGCCATGCCCGTGGTGATCTCCGCGCTGATGCTGAGCGACAAGTCGGCGCCATCGGTGACCGAGTTCGAGATGGCCGTGCTGAGCGCGATGCTGGCCGGCTCCATCGTGCCGCTCGTCGTGCTCGCGATCGCGGCGGCCGCCTTTGGCAATGAGGTGGAGGACCGCACGCTCGCCAACCTCACGCTGTCGCCCCTGCCGCGCTGGAAGATCGCGCTGCCCAAGGTGCTCGCCGTGATCACCGTGGCCGGCCCCTTCATCGCAGCCAGCGCACTCGCAACGTCGTACGTCGCCTTCCTCGGCGACGGCTCGGCGATGCTCGCCGTGACGGTGTCCGCAATCGTGGCGGTGGTGATGTACTCGTCGGCGTTCGTGTGGCTCGGGCTCGCGAGTACGCAGGCCATCGGCATCGGGCTGCTCTACATCGTGCTCTGGGAGGGCTTCTTCTCCGAGTTCGTGACGGGCGTTCGGCTGCTGAGCATTCGGCACTATTCCATCGCGATCATGCATGCGATCGACCCGCGGCGGTTCGCCGAAGTCGATTACCCCGGTCTCGGGGCGGCCGTGCTGCTGTCGTCCGCGGTGATCTTCGGCTTCCTCTTGCTCTCGGTTCGTCGCCTGCGCAGGATGGACGTGCCCTAGCCATCCAGGTAGCCACGATGACCACCCTGTTCCCGCGTACGCTCGCCGCCATCGGCATCCTGCTTTCCGTTGCGGGCAGGGCGCTGCCAGCCGGCGCCCAGCAGGGGTTCAGCCGCACCTTTCCGCCGGAGGAGTTCGCGGCGCATCGTGCGAAGGTCATGGCGTCCATCGGCGATGGCGTGGCGGTCCTCCAGGGAACCACCGAGCGGCGCGGCGAGTCGCCGCTCAGGCAGAGCAACCAGTTCTTCTACGTGAGCGGCGTCACTGAGCCGCGCGCGCTGCTCATCATCGACGGTCGTGCGCATCGCAGCACGCTTTACCTCGTGCCGCGCACGGCGGCGCGCGAGCGCGCGATCGGTCCATACCTCGACGTCGGCGATTCGTCGGCGCGGGCCATCGGCATGGACGCCATCGCGCCGCGCGATTCCTTCTCCAGTGCCGTCGCGCGCCTCGCCGCCGACGGGCGCGTCATCTACACGCCGCTTCGTCCCGAGGTGCTCGGCAGCGAATCCTCGAGCGACGTGCAGGCGCACATGCGCGCGACGAAGGCCGACGCATGGGACGGCCACCAGTCCCGCGAGGACGCCTTCATCGCGCACCTCAAGGCCGCGGCACCGCAGTCGGAAGTGCGTGACCTCGACCCGATCCTCGACACGCTGCGCACCGTGAAGAGCCCGCGCGAGATCGCGGTGATCCGCGAGGCCACGCGCCTCGCCGGGCTCGGCATCATGGAGGCGATGCGCGACGCGAAGCCCGGCATGCGCGAATACGAGCTCGAGGCATCCGCCGAATACGTGTACAAGCGCGGTGGAGCGTACGGCGAGTCGTACTTTCCCCTGATCGCCACGGGGCGCAACATGCCGTACACGCACTATCACCGGAACGAGGCCGTGCTGAAGGACGGCGACCTGGTGCAGTACGACTGGGCGCCCGACATCGACAACTACACCACCGACGTTACGCGCGTCTTTCCCGCCAATGGGAGGTTCACGGCGCGGCAGCGCGAGTACTACGTCATCTACCTGCGACTGTACCAGGCGGTGATGACGTCGATTCGCGTCCATGCCACCTCACGCGACATCATGGACAGCGCGGTGGTGAAGATGGACGCGATCATGGCGGCGTACCACTTCACGGATCCGAAGATTCGCGCCGCCGCCGAGGGGTTCGTGTCGCGCTACCGTGGCACTCCGGCGTCGCGTGCGCGGCCGGCGTCGCTGGGCCACAGTGTGGGCATGGAGGTGCACGACGTCCGCAATCCCACGCAGACGCTCGAGCCGGGCTACGTCTTCACCATCGAGCCCCAGATGACGATGGAAGGCGGCGAGCTGTCGGTGCGCCTCGAGGACATGATCCTCATCACGGAGACGGGCTACGAGAACCTCTCGGCGTTCGTGCCCGTCGAGATCGCCGACATCGAACGCCTCATGGCGCAGCCCGGGCTCGGCGCGCACGCGCTGGCGCTCCCAGGCAAGAAGGGCCAGCGCTAGTCGCCTCATCCTCCGACGGACACGGAGACGTCAAGCCAGCGACGCGCTCGCCTTCAGCAGCGCGAGCCCGAACGCCCACTGGCCATCGGGCGTGCCCGCGTTGAGCGCGCCCGCGCGCATCTGCTGGTAGAACTCGCTCAGCGTCAGCGCGCCGTCGAGCGTCTCACCATGCGTCGCACCGACGTGTCCTCCACTGCGCGCGAGATGGAGGAAGATCGTGCCCACCATCGCCGGCGCGAGGCGACGATTGTAGTCGAACCGCGCCGGCCGGGTCGTGACCGCATGGTCGTCGTGCGCCGAGAGGAGCGCGAGGCACGTGTCGTCATCGAGGCGGAAGAAGACGGCGATCGTCGCGAGGTCGAAGTACGGGTCGTTCGGCCCCGCGGTGTCCCAGTCGAGCAGCAGCAGGCGCTCGCCGTCGTACACCATGTTCGACGGATTCACGTCATTGTGGCTCATCACGTAACTCCGGTCGAGCACCGGCGGCTCCAACGCAATGACGTGCTGCACGACCTCCGCGACACCACTCGGCAGCGCGAGCGCCTGGGAGACGCCCGACCAGATCTCGATGAGGAAGTCGCGTGCCTCGCGGCCGTCGGCCTCCGGTGGCAGGGGAATGTCGTGCACCCTGCGCAGCGTACGTCCGAGTAGATCCACAGCGGCGGCACGCGTCGCGGGGGTCATCAGGAGCATCGGGAACGAACGGTCCACGACGAACTCCGTCACCACGGCGCGACGCCCGGCGTCCATGTGCACGATAGGCGGCGCGAGGCCGGCGTCAGCAGCGGCCTGCTGCGTCTCGATCCGTCGCTGCCACAGGGCCTGCGGCTCGGCCGGGTCGGTGACCTTGAGGACGTACGACGTCCCACTTGCATCCACGCGATAGACGCCCGCACCGGACAAGCCCGCGGCGACGCGCGCGATGGTGGTT
>JBDSTA010000283.1:0-5939 GCA_039928475.1 Gemmatimonadaceae bacterium
CGATAGCCAGAACCTCCCCCGCCCACTTTTCGACACCGCCTCGTGCCCGAGCCCGCCGGCAGCGATATTGGCGCGTCTCCCACCAGTGCCCGACCCGCCAACCGGAGCCCCACTCGATGGTACGCACTACCCTCCGTCCCCTCGCGATGGCCGCGCTCGTCGCGATGACCATCGTGCCCGTCGCGCCACTCGCCGCACAGCGCGGAGGTGGCAACGCCGCGGACTCGATCAAGTACAAGTATCCGTCCACCGCGCAGCTCGATGCCCTGAAGGCCGAGGCGGTCAGGGAGATCGACGCGAAGGCGAAGATGATCCAGGTCATGGTCGACCAGGTCTTCTCCTACGGTGAGCTCGGCTTCCAGGAAGTCGAGACGTCGAAGTACCTCACCGGGCTGCTCGAGGAGAACGGCTTCAAGGTGGAGCGTGGCGTCGCGGGCATTCCCACCGCGTTCGTCGCGCGCTGGGGCTCCGGGACGCCGGTCATCTCGCTCGGCAGCGACATCGACGACATCCCGCAGGCGGGGCAGAAGCCGGGCGTCGGCTACAAGGACCCGATGATCGTCGGCGCGCCGGGCCACGGCGAGGGACACAACTCCGGCATGCCGCTCAACATCGCGGCGGCGATCGTCGTGAAGAAGATCATGGAGCGCGATCACATTCCCGGCACGCTCGTCCTCTGGCCCGGTGTGGCCGAGGAGCAGATGGCGGGCAAGGCGTTCCTCGTTCGCGCGGGGGTCTTCAAGGACGTCGACGTCACGCTCTTCACGCACGTCGGCCAGAACCTCGGCGTCTCCTGGGGACAGTCGGGCTCCAACGCGCTCATCTCGGCGGTGTTCAAGTTCAAGGGATCGAGCGCGCACGCGGCCGGTGCGCCGTGGCGCGGCAAGAGCGCGCTCGACGCCGTGATGCTCATGGGCACGTCGTGGGAGTTCAAGCGCGAGCACATGGACCTGCCGCAGCGGTCCCATTACGTCATCCCCGATGGCGGCGACCAGCCGAACGTGGTGCCGAGCACCGCGAGTATCTGGTTCTACTTCCGTCACCTCGACTACGAGCGCACGCTCGCGATGTTCGAGGACGCGAAGAAGATGGCGCAGGGCGCGGCGATGATGACCGGCACGCAGGTCGACACGATCATGATGGTCGGCTCGGGCTGGAGCGGACACTTCTCGCGGCCGATCGCCGAGGCGATGTACGAGAACATCCGGAAGGTGCCGACGCCGGCGTGGAGCGAGGCGGACCAGACGCTCGCGCGGGGCATCCAGCGCGAGCTGGGGCAGCCGGACAGCGGGCTCACGATGCGGCCCGGCCGCCTGAGTGGTCCGGCGCCGGAGGCAACGCGCATGGGCGGCGGCTCCGACGACATCGGCGACGTGAGCTGGAACGTCCCGACGATCACGCTGAACTATCCGTCGAACATCCCGGGCATGCCGGGCCACAACTGGGCGAATGCGATCTCGATGGCGACGCCCATCGCGCACAAGGGCGTGGTCGCGGGCGCGAAGGTGCAGGCGATGACGATGCTCGACATCCTGCTCACGCCGCAGCTCGTGACGGACGCGTGGGACTACTTCAATACCGTGCAGACGAAGACCGTGAAGTACCGCCCCTTCTTCGCCGCGACGGACAAGCCGCCCATCTGGCTGAACGAGGCCATCATGGCGAAGTACCGGCCGGAGATGCGGAAGTTCTACTACGACTCGAAGAAGTACGACACGTACCTGCAGCAGCTGGGCATCGAGTATCCGACGGTGAGGAAGGTCGTACCGTGATGGCCTGACAGTCTGGACAGCCGGGACAGCCTGACAGTCAAGGCAGCGACTGTCGGACTGTCAGGCTGTCGGACTGTTCGACTGCAGTTCGAACCACAACTCACAGTCATAGTCGTACACGAGCTCTTCCCCCGCCACGATGTCCCGCAGCGCAATCACGGACATCGTGAGCGGGTCCGGCCCCGTGTGAAACTCGATGTTCGGCGTCGGCGAGTGGTTGTACATCATCAGCATGCCCTCGCCCATGCACAGCTCCGCGCCCGGCTCGTCGCTCCAGTAGAGCAGGTATTGCTCGAGCACGGTCGGGTCGCCGTCGCGGAAGATCAGGTCGCTCGCCGGCACCACGATCACGGGCGCGCGCTCCACCTCCGTGCCCGCGGCGCAGTCGTCGACGGCGACGACGCCGCGACCCTTGCCTGGAATGGTGGCCCAGGTCACGTGGGATGGATGTTCTGTCGGTGACGGCATCGGTGCGGGAATAGGGGCCGGATTCTTGCCTTCGTCAGCAGACCCAACACGAGGCATTGCCATGCTGTGGAAGGATCAGGGACGCAGCTCGAATCTCGAGGATCGACGTGGCTTCGGCGGACGCGCAGGGATGGGCATCGGCGGGACTGCGGTGCTGCTCATTCTGAGCCTGCTCTTCGGACGCAACTTCTTTGACGATACGGGCACCGCGCCCGCCACCGTCTCGTCCGAATCCGACGGCCGGCTCGCGCCCGCCGACTCCGCGCGCGAGGAGCCGCAGGTGCGCTTCGTCTCCTTCGTGCTCGACGACGTGCAGGCGACGTGGGCCAAGTTACTACCGCAGTACGGCGGGCGGTATCACGATGCGGGCCTGGTGTTGTTCCGCGATGCGACCCCTACCGGCTGCGGCACGGGCCAGTCGGCGATGGGGCCCTTCTACTGCCCGCTCGACGAGAAGGTCTACATCGACCTCGGCTTCTACAATGAGCTCCAGCAGAAGTTCGGCGCCGCCGGCGACTTCGCTCAGGCGTATGTCATCGCGCACGAGCTCGGGCATCACGTGCAGCACCTCCTCGGCACGGATGCGAAGGTGCGCCAGGCGCAGCAGGGCGACCGCGGCGCGGCCAACGACCTGTCGGTGCGCCTCGAGCTCCAGGCCGATTGCTACGCGGGCGTGTGGGGCAAGTCCACGCAGCAGCGCAACATTCTCCAGACCGGCGACGTCGAGGAAGGTCTCAACGCTGCGGCTTCGGTCGGCGACGACCGCATCCAGAAGCGCGTGACGGGACGGGTGAACCCGGAGACGTTCACGCACGGCACGTCGGCGCAGCGCGCGTCGTGGTTCAAGCGCGGCTTCGAGTCGGGCGACCCGCGCCAGTGCGACACGTTCGCCAACTGAGTCCGAGCGTCAGACATGAAAAAGGGCCGGCCCGAGTGGGCCGGCCCTTCTTCTTTCGTCGGTTCAGCTCGACGCGATGATGTAGCCCGAGTGGGAGAGCGAATGCGTATTCATTATTCCGCCACCACGTAGCCGCTGAAGTGCTTGATGCGGCGCGACACCGAGTTGTGCGTCTTGTCCACTTCCGTGGAGAGGCTCGCATCCGACGCCGACTCGTCCACGCACGCCACGTTGAACGGGCCGCAGTACAGCATCTGCGTCATGTTGCTCAAGGTCGTGGCGTTCGTGACCTGGAGGAACAGCTGCACGTTCGTCGCCGGGTTGAAGCGCATCGCCGGCTGGAAGTCGATGCTCGGGTTGTTCGTCGCGGCGTTGCGGATGGTGGCCGTGATGACGACCGGCGCTGACTCCGGCGCGCAGGGCGCATTCCACGTTTGCGGGCCGTAACCCGACGTCGCGAGCGAGCAGATCGCGTTGGCCGGGAGCACGAGATAGCTGTCACCGAAGCGCAGCGTCTGGGCCTCGCCCGGCGTCACCGTGTACGAGTACACACCATCAACGACACCGGACAGCGCCTTGCTGGCCAGGACCGGGGCGGAGTGCTGCACCACGGGAGCCGTGGACTCGCCGGCGCAGGCGGCCAACAGGGCCGTGGCCGCGACCATGAGCGAGCGACGATACGATCGGGAGAGCGCCAACATCGGCTTCGTGCGCATTACCGGTACCTTGGAAGGAGGGGAGGGGTAGGCCGCGCCCCCATCCAGCGGGCTCGGCCTGCCACTCCCCTAGGCAATCCAAGGACCATTCTGTCCGCTTCCCAACATGACCGCAAACGAACGTCATGTTCTACAACATTCGGTCATGTCGGGATCGGATCGAATCATTGAACCAGCGTTCTTACCTAATGGCTAGCCCTGGCGAATCCGCATTATGCGAGTAATTGTCGCAGATTGCAATTGCTACCGGGCGTCCAGCTTCCGGCCAGCGTTCAGGTTGTCCCAATTCAGGATCGCATTGAACACCATGAAGTACGTCCCGACTGTGTAGCCGCGCCAGATCGGGTTGTTCGCGAAGAGCACCACGTGCCCCTTCTGGAGCGGCGAGTCCACCACAAGTGGACGCTGCGCGATGTCAGCGCCGCCCTCGAGCAGGCCCGACGCCAGCAGCCCGCGCTGGTCACCGAAGCGCAGCACCACGCGCGGACGCTGGTCCGGCGGGATGATGTTGATCGGCGAGCGCAACATGTCCGTCGTCACCGGCGCGTACTGCCACGGCTCCACCGGCGCCTGCACGATTGCGGTATGGCTCGAGTCGAGCGCCGGCCGGCCCTGCACGACGTCCCCATCATCGGGCGTCCCGCGGCCCGTCGCACGTTCGGCGCTACCGCCGAAGCGCCCACCGCGCCCACCGCCGCGCGTAGCGCTCACCCCGAGGCTCTGCCCGTTGTCGCTGTAGACCGAGAGGTTCTCGGGCACGCCATACACGAGCGGGCTCGTGCCGTCCACGACCGTCGCGCGAAGGAAGCTGCCCACCACGCGGCTCCGCGACGCCTGGTTCAGCGCCACGCCATTCGTGAGGCCGAACTGGATCGCGAACTCCGCCGTGTTGTCCGCCGTGATGAACACGCCGCCCTTGCTCACGAAGTTCTGCAGGTTCGTCAGGCCGTTCCAGCCAAGCCCGGGGCGCATGTCATCCGTCTGCGCCCACGTGCCGATGTTCGGCGTCTCCGGCGTGTTCTTCCACGGCATCGGGTTGCGCCACTTGGGCATCCCGTCGATCACCGACTGCGGATTGCCGCCCCCCGGCCCGAACACGATGACGTCGTACTTCACGTTCAGGTCCGCGATCTTCGCCGCGTCCTGCACGCTGATGTAGTCGTACGGGATCTCGAGGTTGTCGAACGCATACCTCCACCAGCCCTCGGTCTGCGTGCTCGTCCACGTGTGCATGATCGCGATGCGCGCCGCGCGCAGCGGATGCATCTTCACCGACGGCGCACTCCCGACGGCCGTCGCCACGAGGCCGAGCTCCCTCGTCGCCTTGTCGAGATCCGACTGCGACACCTTGCTCACGATGAATGAGCCGCGCGGGAAGTTCTGCCCGCCCGCGGAGAAGGGCTCCTCCGCCGCCTGCATGTCCGCCGCCTTGAAGCGGTAGCGCAGCGTGATGAGCGCGTTGTCGGCGTTGTGCTTGATGAGGAACACGCTGCCGCTGCCCGACACGCCACCCGGCGCGCGCACCTCACCCGACACCAGCTCCATCGGCGTCTCGAGCACCTTGGGATCCACCACGCGCAGCGCCTGCACCGCGAAGCCCTCGGGGAACGACCAGCCGGTGTCGTCATACGGGGTCTTCTGCGGGTCGTTCGGCGCCCAGTACTGCTTGTCGAGCAGGGCGTCGGCGGCGCGCGAGTACGGCTGGTCCATGCGCACGATGTATGTGCCCGCAGGGAACGCCTTCGTCTCGGCTTCGTTGGTCACGCGCGGCGCCGCGGTCGCGGAGTCCGTCGCGCGCGCGGGCCGGCTGGGGCGCGTCGCGGGCACGGTCACGGAGAACGGCGCGGTCGCGCGCGAAATCTCCACGTGCTGCTTCTGGAGCACGCGCAGCAGCTCCGCCTGGGAGCCGAGCCGCGGGTCGTTCGCGGTGAGCACGTACGCCGCCGGTCCTTCCGTATGGGCCTTCAGGATGGAGCGCTTGCTCTTCTCGTAGAAGTTCTGGAGGAAGAGCCGCTTGTTGTTCGCGAAGTAGTTGAGCGAGACGAGCAATCCCGTCTGCTCGTAGTTGTTGTTGTTCCGGAGCGA
>JBDSTA010000284.1:0-23165 GCA_039928475.1 Gemmatimonadaceae bacterium
GATCGACCACAGGCACTACGTGCGTATCCCACCGATTGATGTCCCCTGCTGCTGGCCAGTGGGCAGCCCACCGCAGAGTAAGCTCCCTTGATTTCGCCCCGCCGCCAGGAGCACTCGGCAGGACTAGCCCAGATTTGCGTTACCCATCAAGCCGCCCCGGGCGGGCTTCCTGAAGGGCACTTGCAGGCCTAACTAAAAGTTAGGCGGCAAGGGCGAAGTTGTTGTTCGCAGTTGGAGTTTTCCCGAGTGTTTAACGAGGTGCCCGAGGACCTCGGCACGCGCCCACAGCTTCACGAGTCCCGTCGAAGCCAGTCGCCCCCTTACTCCCGAAACATAGTCACCTTCACCGCCCCAGTCAATCCGCCAATCACCTCGCGTACACCCGCCGAGAAACTGCTCAACTCGCTGCCCTGCCTTTAGTTGAAGGCTTGGCCCTCACGCAGTTTCTACCGTCGTGCTTCGCGATGTAGAGCGCCTTGTCCGCCGCTGGAAAGAGCTGGTCGCGCACCTTCACCGTCTCCGGATACGTCGCCACGCCGAACGACGCCGTGACGCGAATCTCCGACGGCCCGTGCCGGATGGGTGTCGCCGCGACGCGCATCCGGAGTCGCTCCGCGACCTCCACGGCATGCGCACTATCGGTCTGCGCCAGCAGCAGCGCGATCTCCTCGCCTCCATAGCGCACGCAGACGTCCACCGCGCGAAGGCCGTCCTGAAGGACCCGCGCGACCTGCTTCAGCACCGCGTCCCCTGCCTCGTGCCCCCACGTGTCGTTCACTTTCTTGAAATGATCGATGTCCAGCAGTACCAGCGACACGGGATGATCGTACCGGTCGGCCTCCGCCAGGGTCCGCGTCAGCTGCTCACCGAAGTGCATCCGGTTCCAGAGTCCGGTGAGCGAGTCCGTGCGGGCACGTCGATCCACCTCGGCAAACTGCCACGCTATTTCCAGCGAGCCCGCCACGACCGCGCCGAGCACCGTGAGCGGCCGGGTGTCCTCGATTGTCAGGGCGCCGACGTCGTCCGCCTCGAGCACCAGTGCCCCGAGCACACGACCGTCCTTCCCGATGGGAATGATGGCCACCGCACCCGGCTCCCGGATCACGCGGCCGGCGCCATAGAGCGCCTGCCCGGACGCCGCGCCACGTGCATCCTCCAGCACATGCAGCTTGCCCGTGCGGCACGCCTCGGCCACGACGCTCGCGCCGTCGAGCGGCGTCGGCGCACGCAGACCGGTCCCTTCCGTGGCATAGTGCACCTCGCCCACGTCCGCTTCACTGTCCCAGCGCACGAGAACGGCGCCTCGTGCCCCGGACACGTTGAGCGCCGTCTCACACAGCGCCCGGGACAGGCCTTCGCCCCCGCGGTCGCCCTGGAGCCGCTGGACGGCATCCAGCAGCGCCTGGCTCTGCCGCATGTGGCGACCGTAGCGGCGCCGAACGCCGAGCAGGTCGGAAAACGTGGCAAGCTGGTCGGCGAGGCGCGGCAGCCACTCCTTCAACGCGGAACGCGGGAGGCCGAGTCCCGTTGCGTGCGTGAGGCTCAACACGCCAATGAGCGAGTCGCCGTGCTTCACGCACGCCGCCGCGACGTTGATCAATTCATCCTGCCCGACGGTCTGCACCACACCCGTCTCCGCCGACCACTGGACGAGCGAGCCCCACTCGGCCATGTCGAAGTGCGCCGGCCGTGGCGCGCTGGTGGACCAGACGGCAGGCGACAGGGAATCGCGGTCGGGGCGCCAGCGCCAGAAGATCGCCTCCTCGGCGCCAGCGACGTCGCGGAAGTCCGCCAACAATGACATCAGGTGCCCGCGATCGTGCTCGACCTCCTTCGCCTCGAAGGAAACGCGGACATCGCGGCGGAGCGCTTCCGCACCGACGGAATCCTCGTCGTCGGAGACCGGGAGGTCCGTGTCGATGCGCGCGAGGCGTGCGTGCGCCGCGTGCAACTCGCGCCGCGCATGCTGCGCATGACGCACGGCATATCCGGCCGCGACGAGCGCGGCGACGGCGAAGACGATGGCCGCGGCGAGCAGCATGGGTCAGCGATGCAGTATGCGCGCGGCGGCCACCGCCGCGCCGAATCCGTTGTCGATGTTTACGACAGTCACTCCGGCCGCGCAACTGTTCAACATGGTCAGGAGTGGTGCGATGCCACCGAACGACGCGCCGTAGCCCACGCTGGTGGGAACGGCGATCACGGGCACGCGCGCCAGGCCACCGACGACGGACGCGAGCGCGCCGTCCATCCCTGCCACGACGATGATCGCACCCGCAGCGTCGAGCACTTCGCGCCGCGAGAGGATCCGGTGGATGCCCGCCACGCCAACGTCCGTGAGCCTCTCCACGCTGCACGCCATCGCGTCCGCGGTGACGGCTGCCTCCTCCGCCACGGGCAGGTCACTCGTTCCCGCCGTGACGATGAGGAGCGTCGCCGTCGCGCGCGCGGGAGCACTCGCCGGGCGCAGAAGCGCCGTGCGCGCGGTGACGTTGTGCTCCATTCCCGGGATCGCATCGCGCAGTGCCTGCGCCCCGTCCGCATCGACCCGCGTGACGAGCACGCCATCGCCGTGCTCCGCGATGCGCTTCGCGATCGCGACCACCTGCTGCGGCGTCTTCCCCGCACCGTAGATGACCTCGGGAAAGCCCTGTCGCAGGGCGCGATGGTGATCGATGGTCGCGAAGCCGAGGGACTCCAGCGGATCTCCGCTCAGCGCGTCGATCGCTCCGTCGACCGGAAGCGAGCCATCGGCGACGCGGGTGAGCAGGTCGCGCACCCGCTCACGCCTCATGCGGCGTCGGCCTCGAGTTCGTCCGCGGCGTCGTCCAGCGACGCGGCGGCGTAACGCTCGGCATTGGCGAGGTACTCGGCGAAGATCCCTTCGACCTCGCCGAAGGACGTCACGGCAAAGAGCTTCTTCCGCAACTCGGCGCCGCCATGGATGCCCTTCGAGTACCAGCCCAGGTGCTTCCGGAACTCGATTGCAGCGCCGCGCGGATCCGTCTCGTACGCCATCACCTTGCGCGCGTGATCGAGCGCGATCGCGAAGCGCTGCTCCACGCTCGGCGCGGGGCGCTTGGGGCGGCCGGCCAGCAGGTCCTTCACCTGGTGGAATATCCACGGCTGGCCATACGAGCCGCGCGCGATCATGATGCCGGCGCACCTGGTCTGCTCGTGCATGCGGATCGCGTCCTCGGCGGTCTTGATGTCGCCATTGCCGAGCACGGGGATGTCGAGCGCGGCCGCGACGGCGGCGATCTCCTCCCAGCGTGCGCTGCCACTGTACATCTGCGTCCGCGTGCGCGGATGGAGCGCGAGCACGCGCGCGCCGGCGTCCTGGCAGCGGAGCCCGATGGTCACGGGGTCACGCATCTCCTCGTTCCAGCCACTGCGGATCTTGCACGTCACCGGGAGGTGCGTGCCGCTGGAGACCGCGCGAATCACCTGCTGGACGAGGTCGAGGTCGCGGAGGCAGCCTGAGCCGCCGTTGCGGCGTACGACCTTCTTGACGGGGCACCCGAAGTTGATGTCGATGAATTCGGGCTGGAACACGTCGGACACGTAGCGGGCGGCCTCGCCCATCGCGACCGGGTCGGCGCCGAAGATCTGCACGCCGATGGGCCGCTCGCCGGGCCCGAAGGCGAGCTTGTGGATGGTGGCTTCGTTCTCCCGCCGGATGCCTTCGGCGGAGAGGAATTCAGTGACGACGACGTCCGCACCATGCTCGTGGCAGAGCTGGCGGAACGGCGATTCCGAGACCCCGGCCATGGGCGCGAGGTAGAGCGGAACGGCGGCGTCGATCGCGAAGGGGAAGCGCATGTGATTGAACTTACCGACTCACGGAAGTCCAAGCAACGACGGCGTTTGACAAGCTACGGCGCGCGCGGGTACGTTTCGCGGTTCGACACGACGACAGGCCGCGCTGCGGCCTCTGGCACCGCTCAAGCACCGGATTTGGCGAGATGGAACTGCGCGAGTTCTTCAGCGAAGATGCGATCAAGCTCGAGCTCGAGGGCGAGACGAAGGACGACGTCCTCCGCGAGCTCATCGGACTCCTCAAGCTGGACGAGAAGTCCGAAGGCATGCTCTACAAGATGCTGAAGCGGCGCGAGAATCTCGGGTCGACCGGCATTGGCCGCGGCATCGCGATCCCGCATTGCCGCTCGCTCGTCGTGAACAAGCTGCGTGTGGCGTTCGGACGCAAGACGAACGGCATGGACTTCAAGGCGATCGACGAGAAGCCGGTCAACTTCTTCTTCCTGATCGTCGCGCCGCCGCTCGAGGTGTCGAACCAGTACCTCCCGGTGCTCGGCAAGATCGCGCAGTTCTCGAAGGAGCCCGACGTGCCGCAGCGACTGCTCGCGCTCACGGAGCCCATGCAGTTCCTCGAGCTGCTGAAGGAAAAGGGCGTCTGACGGGTTGCTAGGTGGCGAGCACGATGATGCCGAAGGTAGCGAGCATCACCACACCAAACGCAACGAGATACGACGCGAACAGGCCGACGAGTCGCGTGAGCACGCCGGGTCGCGTACCGCCGTACACGCGATGCGCGGCGACCAGCAGGTACGCGCCCATCGCGGCGCCGACGATGGCCTGCAGTCCGATCCGGAGGTTCGCCATGCTCGTGAGGCGCCCGAGCAGCAATGCCGTCAACGCGATGAAGAGCACCGCGTGAACGTGCATCGCGAAGGCGAGGTGTTGGGGATAGCGCCGGCGCCGATCGCGGAAGAACAGGGCGAATAGCGCGGCGAACACGGGCAGCAACACGAACGTCGCGCGCGGGATGGCATCGGTGATCGACGCCGAAAGCGAACGTCGATCACGCATGGCGCGGCCGAAGTGCCTGCCCCATGCGCGCGAGACGACGTTGCCCTGCCTTGCCAGCGAGTCGAGCTCGCGCAGTGCCGCAACGGTATCGCTCGTCCCGATGTTGATGATGCCCACCTGGGTGCCGCGGGCAGTGCCGCTGAACGTCGGCGGCCGCGATGGCAACATCGCCGCGAAGAAGAAGTAGAGCACGCTGCATGTGAGGTAGAGGCGCAGCGGCGAGATGAACCGGACGCGCTTCCCCTCCAGATACTGCTGCGTGAGAGCGCCGGGCTGCGTGAACAGCAGGCGCAGCGTGGCGATCAGCTTCCCATCCCAGTGCAGGAATTCTTCCGCGAGCTCGTGGAGGAATTCCTTGAGCGTGGGATCCGCGTCGATTTCGCGCTGCCCACACTCCGGACAGAACTCGAGCTGGATGTTGGTGCCGCAGTTGAGGCAGGGATTCGACGCGGCCACCGATTGGGCGGGGGTGAATCCCCCAGCGCCCGGGCCGCGCAGGGCCAGCGTTCGTCGTTCAGCTACCCTGCGCTCGTCGGACATCACTCCCACTCGATGGTGGCTGGAGGTTTGGAGCTCACGTCGTACACCACGCGATTCACGCCATCCACTTCACGGATGATGCGGTCGCTGATTCTCGCCATGACGTCGTGCGGGAACGGATACCAGTCAGCCGTCATGCCGTCGGTGCTGGTGACCGCTCGCAGCGCGATGACGTTGTCGTACGTGCGCTCGTCGCCCATGACGCCGACGCTGCGCACTGGCAGCAGGACCGCGAACGCCTGCCAGATCTCGTCGTAGAGGTTCGCGTGGCGAATCTCCTCCAGGTAGATCGAGTCCGCAAGGCGGAGGACGTCCAGCGCCGGCTCGGCGACGCTCCCGAGGATGCGGATGGCGAGCCCCGGGCCGGGGAATGGGTGCCGTCCCACCATCTCCTCCGGCAGCCCGAGCTCGCGGCCGACGTTGCGCACCTCGTCCTTGAAGAGCTCACGCAGCGGCTCGATCAGCGCGAACTGCATTCCCGGCTTGAGGCCGCCCACGTTGTGGTGCGTCTTGATCGTCACCGACGGGCCGCCGGTGGGCGACGCACTCTCGATGACGTCGGGATAGAGCGTGCCCTGCACCAGGAACTTCGCGTGCGTGCCCGCGCTGGCCGTGGCCTCCTCGAACACGTCGATGAACGTGTGGCCGATGGCCCGGCGCTTCGCCTCGGGCTCCTCGATGCCGCTCAGCGCCGCCAGGAAGCGTTCGGACGCATCGACCGTCACGAGCTTGATGCCGAGATGGCGGCCCATCGTCTTCTGCACCTGGTCGCGCTCGTGGAGGCGCAGCAGCCCCGTGTCGACGAACACGCAGGTGAGCTGGTCGCCGATGGCGCGATGCACCAGCGCGGCGGCCACCGACGAATCGACTCCGCCCGAGAGACCGCAGATGACCTGCGCATCACCGACGAGCGTGCGGATCTTCGCCACCTCGTCCTCGATGAACGCGCCAGGCGTCCAGCTCGGCGTCGCCCCACAGACCTCGAACAGGAAGTTCGCGATGATCTCGCTCCCGCGCGCGCTGTGCGCGACCTCGGGATGGAACTGGACGCCAAAGATCGGCTTCGTCTCGTGCTCGAAGGCCGTGATCGGGTTGCCGGCGCTCGCAGCGGTGGTGCGGAAGCCAGCCGGGGGCGCCTCGATATGATCGCCGTGACTCATCCACACCGTCGTCTTCTCGCCGGCATCGAAGCCGCGGAAGAGCGCGGACTCCCGCGTCGGCATGATCTCGTCGCGACCATACTGCCGCTGGCCACCGCGCGTCACCTCGGCGCCGTGCAGGTAGGCGAGCATCTGCATGCCGTAGCACACACCGAGCACCGGGGCGACGTCGAGCGTCGAGAGGTCGGCGAGTGGCGCGTGCTCCGCGTACACGGAGTTCGGTCCGCCGCTGAAGATGATGCCGGTGGGATTCCACGCGCGGATCCATTCGGCCGATCGCGTGGGCGGGTGGATCTCCGAGTAGACTCTCGCCTCGCGCACTCGGCGGGCGATCAGTTGGGTGAACTGCGAGCCGTAATCGATGATGAGGATGCGGCTTTGCGCCGTCATGTCGTCCAGTGCGCGGGGTCGAGGCTGAGGAACTCCACTTTCTTCTCGTCGAGATCGAGGATGGCGGCCTTTGGCGTGCCGAACAGCCAGCCGCAGGACTCGCCCGGATTCACGATGAGCGTGTCGCCGCGCGACTTCATTTCCTGCTGGTGCGTGAAGCCGTGCACGACGATGCTGTGCGCCTCGATGCTGCGGGGCTGCACGTCGCCAATGTCGTGCACTACGAGGACACGCTGTCCGCCGAGATCGAAGCTGTGCGGCCCCTCGAACAACTCGGCGCCGAAGCCGGCCGTCGCCTTGGCCAGCAAGCCCTGGGTATCGCCGTCGTTGCGGCCGAATACGCCCGCCAGGGACATGCTCGCCTCCTCGATGGGCCGAAGCGCGAACGGTGCGCAATAATCGCCGGCGTGGAGGAGCATCGAGACGCCACCCGCCTGCATGATCTTCACGAACTCGGCGATCGCTGGAATCCGGTCATGGCTATCGGCCATAAGTCCCACACGCATCAGGCGTCCCTCCACTCGGGTTCATCCCGCTCGAGCCGCACGAGGTCCTCGTAGCGCTCGCGCGCGGTCGTCACCGCAAACCGGTCACCATCCACCAGTACTTCGACACCACGGCCGCGCGTGTTGTAGTTCGACGCCATCACGTACCCGTAGGCGCCCACGTCGTACACGGCGAGCAGGTCCCCGGCATCGGCGTCGTCCATCTGGCGTTCGAGCGCGAGGAAGTCGCCGCTCTCGCAGACGGGACCGACGACGTCGAACGTGCCCTGGCGCTCCATCCCGCGCACGGCCTCGATGCGATGAAACGCATCGTAGTGCGATGGGCGCAGCAGTTCCGTCATTCCCGCGTCGGTGACGAGGAACTGACGCCCGCCACTCTTCTTCCGGTAGAGCACACGCGTGAGCAGCATGCCGCAGTTGCCCACGATGAAGCGGCCCGGCTCCATGAGGAGCGTGAGGCCGGTGGGTCCCACGCGCGGCACGAGCGCGCGCGCGAAGCGATCGAGGTCGGGTGATTCCTCGTCGTCGTAGCTCACGCCGAGGCCGCCGCCAATGTCGAGATACTCGAGCGTGTCGACGCCGTCGTTCCGCAGCGCGCCGAGCAGCTCGACGAGCTTCTCGGTGCCATCGAGATACGGGTCGAGCCGGAAGAGCTGTGAGCCGATGTGCATGTCGAGTCCCTTCAGCGTCGTATGCGCGAGGCCCGCGGCGACGCGCGCCACGCCCAGCACTTCGTCGAACGGCACGCCGAACTTCGCGCCCTTCTCGCCGGTCTTGATGTAGCGGTGCGAGCTGTCCACGGTGACTTCGGGATTGACCCGGATGCCGATGGACGCGGTGACACCGAGCTCGCCCGCCACGCGATCGATGAGTCGTACCTCGGCGTCGGACTCGGCGTTGATGAGCAGGACGCCCGCCTCGAGCGCCTCGCGTACCTCGTGCTCCGCCTTCCCGACGCCGCCGAAGATGATGTCGTGTCCGGCGAAGCCCGCGCGAAGGGCGCGATACAGCTCGCCGCCGGATACCACGTCGACGCCGGCGCCGAGCGCGCGCAGCACCTGCAGGATACCGCGGTTCGAGTTCGCCTTGAGCGTGTAGTGGATACGATGCGGCAGCGGCGCGAGCGCCTTGTCGAGACGCGCGTAGCGATCGCGCACCACGGCCGCGCTGTAGGCGTATGCCGGCGTGCCCACCTCGTCCGCGATGCGCTCGAGCGCCACACCCTCGCAGGTGAGCGCCCCGTCCACACGCGTGAACCCCGAGGTCAGTACGCCTTCGCCCACAGTGCCTCGCTGGTTGCCGCCGCGCCGCACTTGAGGCAGGTCGTCGGCGCGTCGGCCGAGCGGAATTCCTCGTCGGGAAGGCAGCGGATCGTCGCCTTGGTGTCTTCCTTCACGGCCGCCTCGCACGCGCCACTGCCGCACCATCCGGCGTAGACGAACCCGCCGTCGCCGGCCATGATCTCGCGGAAGCGATCGTAGGACACGCCGCCGCGGTAGCTGTTCGCCTCGCGCCGGTCGAGCGCTGCGGCGAGCATGTCACGCTGCATCGCGCTCAGGCACTCGGCCACGTCCTCACCAAGCGTGTCGAGCGACACCGGCCGCTTCTCCTTCGTGTCGCGGCGGACCAGCACGCCCTGGTTCTGCGCGAGGTCGCGCGGTCCGAGCTCGAGGCGAAGCGGGATACCTCGCAGCTCCCACTCGTAATACTTGGCGCCCGGCTTCATGCCGTCGCGCGCGTCGATGTGAATGCGCAGGCGCGCCGCCTCGCGACGATCCCATGCGCCGAGCGACTTGGCAATGCGATTGGCCGCCTCGAGCACCAGCGCGCGATCCTCATCCGTGCGGTAGATGGGCACGATGACCATCTCGATGGGTGCGAGCAGCGGCGGCACGCGGAGTCCGGCGTCGTCGCCATGCGTCATCACCAGGCCGCCCACCATGCGTGTGGACACGCCCCAGCTCGTGTTCCATGCGAACTCCGTGGTGCCCGACTCGCTCTGGAACTTGAGGTCGAATGCCTTCGAGAAATTCTGCCCCAGGTTGTGCGACGTGCCGGCCTGGAGCGCCTTGTTGTCCTGCATCATCGCCTCGCACGAGTACGTGCGCAGCGCGCCCGCGAACTTCTCCGCTTCCGACTTGCGACCCGTGATCACCGGCATCGCGATGTAGCCTTCCATGAAATCGCGATAGACGCCGAGCATGCGGCGCGCCTCTTCCTCCGCCTCGTCGTGCGTGACGTGGGCCGTATGGCCCTCCTGCCAGAGAAACTCCGTGGTGCGCAGGAAGAGTCGCGTGCGCATCTCCCAGCGGACGACGTTCGCCCACTGGTTCATGAGGATGGGCAGGTCGCGGTAGCTCTGAACCCACTTCGCGAACATCGTGTAGATGATCGTCTCGGACGTGGGGCGCACGACGAGTGGCTCGTCGAGCTTCTTCCCGCCTGCGTGCGTGACGACGGCCGCCTCGGGCGCAAAGCCCTCGACGTGCTCCGCTTCCTTGTGCAGGAACGACTCCGGGATGAACAGCGGGAAGTACGCGTTCTGGTGGCCGGTCGCCTTGAACATGTCGTCGAGGGCGCGCTGCATGCGCTCCCAGATGCCGTAGCCATTCGGGCGAATGACCATGCACCCCTTCACGGGGGAGTAGTCCGCGAGCTCGCTGCGCAGCACGACTTCGTTGTACCATGCGCTGAAATCCGCCGCGCGGGTCGTGAGCTTCTTGTCGTCAGCCATTCGATGCGTCGTCGTTCGAGAGAGTCACGAATTCGCGGGCGCCACTTGCCTGCGCCGCCTTCTTCTGCTTGCCCAGCGCCTGTGGCCGAAGGGCGAATTCCACCGACGCGCCAGCGGCCCGGCGCCGCGCGGCCTCGCGCATGACCTGCTCCGCCGGCACGTCCTCGTCCGCCGCGAGCCACACGTCCGTCGAGATGTCAGCCGGCTTCAGCAAGCCCTTCGCGCGCAGCAGCTCACCGAGCACCACGTCGCCCATTCCGAAGCCGAGCGCCGGCATGTCCGCGCCGCCCAGCGAGAGTAACAGCGTGTCATAGCGCCCGCCTCCGCAGATCGCGCGGAACTCACCGGAGCGGTCGAACAGCTCGAACACGATGCCGGTGTAGTACGCGAGGCCGCGCACGATGGACAGGTCGAGCCTGAGCCAGCGATCGTCGCCGCCGAGCAACGCGGTGACATACGAGAGATAGCGCTCGAACTCCGCCGCGTGCACCGCTGCGGGCGAGCCGCCCAGCGTTCGCTGCACCTCGGCGAGGTCAATCGTGGCGATTCCCAGCACCTGCTCCACCGCCGTGGGCTCGACACCCAGTGCCGTCAGCTTCTCGGCGGAGATCTCCCGCGGCGTCCGGTCGAGCTTGTCGATGATGCCGTAGACATCCACCACGCGCTCGGCCGCGATGCCGATTGCCTCGAGATAGCCCTGGAGGATACGCCGGTCCGACACGCGCACGACCACGTCGCTCGACTCCAGGCCGAAGGCGCGCATCATGTCCACCGCGCATGCGACGAGCTCGGCGTCTGCGGCCACGTCGCTCGAGCCGAAGATGTCCACGTTGAGCTGGTAGTGCTCGCGGAGACGACCTTTCTGCTGTCGCTCGTAACGGAAGAGCTGCGGCATGGAGAACCAGCGGACGGGCTTTCGCAGCGCATTCGCGCGTGCGGCCACCATGCGCGCGACCGTGGGCGTCATCTCGGGGCGCAGCGCGACTTCGCGGCCGCCCTTGTCAGTGAAGTTGTAGAGCTGCCCCACGATCTCGGCGCCGCTCTTCTTCGTGTACAGGTCGAGGGGCTCGAGGGGTGGCCCGTCATACTCCACGAACGCGTAGCGGCGTGCCACGTCGCGCCACGCCTTCATGATGAAGGTGCGCTCCGCCAGCTCCTGCGGGTAGAAATCTCGGAAGCCGGGAAGGGCGCCTTTGAACATCCTCGGAAGTTAGCCGCTGAGCGGAGACACCTGCAACCGCGCCATCGCGTCTCCAGCGGTGTGAAAGGAGCCCGTCACGAGCACGGATGCTCCCGCCGCTTCGGCGACGCGCAGCGCGTCGTCGAAATCGGGCTGCGCGGTCGCCTGATAGCCTCGCCCGCGTGCATAGGCGAGCGCCTCCTCCAGCGACCACGCCCGCGAGCGCGGTGCCGTGGGCGCGTTCGTGAGCACGAACGCATGGACGGCCGGCGCAAGGGCGTCGATCATGGCGCGCCAGTCCTTGTCGCCAAGGACGCAGAGGAGTGCGACCACCGGCTCCGGTGGGGCGAGCGACGCGAGGCTCATGGCGAGCGTCCGCGCCCCATCGGCATTGTGGGCCACGTCGAAGATCCACTTGCCCACGCGCTGGAATCGCCCCGGCAGCCGAACCGCGTGCACGGACTGGGCGGCCTCCGCCAGGGTGACGGCGAACGGACCGCCCGCAGCGTCGAGCAGTGCGAGTGTAAAGGCGAAGTTGTGCGCCTGGTGCCGCCCGATGAGCGGCGTCTCGATCACGCGCTCGTCGCCGAGGGCCGCGAGGCGAAAGCGCGTCCCCGTACCCGTGACCTCGAGATCGCTGATGCGCATCTCCTCGCCCACCACGTGCACCGCGGAGGCACCCGCCGCGCGTGCATCACGCGCGAGCCATCCGCGGACGTCCTCCGCCGGCTCGCCAATGACCGCGGGCACCCCTGCCTTGAAGATCCCCGCCTTCTCGCGCGCGATCGCGTCGAGCGTGGAGCCCAAATACTCCATGTGGTCGTAGCCGATGGAGGTCACGCCGGCGGCCACTGGCGACACGACGTTCGTCGAATCGAGCCGGCCGCCAAGCCCCGTCTCGATGAGTGCGACGTCGACATTGCTCGACGCGAAGTGTGCAAGCGCGAGCGCCGTCGTCGCCTCGAAGAATGACGCGCTCACGCGCTCGATGAGGCCGATGTGCTCCTCGATGAAGGCGACGATTTCGTCCGCGGAGATCGGCTCGTCGTTCACCACCATCCGCTCGCGGAAGTCCACGAGGTGCGGCGACGTGTAGCGCGCAACGCGCAGCCCCTTCGCGCGCAGCAGCGCATCCGCCGTGGCGACGGAGCTCCCCTTCCCGTTCGTCCCGGCGACGTGCAGCACGGGATAGCGCAGGTGCGGATCGCCGAGCGCGGCGAGCAGCGCGCGCGTCCGCTCCAGCCCGAACTTGAACGTGCCCGTGGTGCGCGCGAACAGGTAGTCGAGCGCTGCCGCGTACCCGCTCAGGGTGACGTCCACCCCGTCGCGGACGGCTTGCCGCTCATGTGGCGCAGCAGCTGGCTGAGCGTGTGCTTCAGCTCCTTCCGGTGCACGACCTGGTCGAGCATCCCGTGATCCAGCAGGAACTCCGCCGTCTGGAATCCTTCGGGGAGGTCCTGCCCGAGCGTCTGCTTGATCACGCGCGGCCCGGCGAAGCCGATTACGGCGCCCGGCTCCGCGACGATCGCATCGCCGAGCATCGCGTAGCTCGCGCTCACGCCGCCCGTGGTGGGATTCGTCAGCACGGCGATGTAGGGAATGCGTCGCTCGGCGAGCTGCGCGAGCACGGCACTCACCTTCGCCATCTGCATGAGCGAGAGCACTCCCTCCTGCATGCGGGCGCCGCCCGATGCGCTGATGACGATGAGCGGATGCTTGCGCTCGAGCGAGCGCTGGCCAAGGCGCGCGATCTTCTCACCGACCACCGAACCCATGGAACCGCCCATGAAGGCGAAGTCCATCACGCCCAGGTTCACGGGGAGGTCTTCCATCGTGCCCGTGGCCGCGAGCAACGCGTCGCCGTCGCCGGCATTCGCGGTGGCCTTCTTCAGCCGCGCGGGGTACTCCGGGAAGGACAGCGGATCCGTGGAACGGATGTCGAGCTCCAACTCCTCCATCGACCCGTCGTCGAGGAGGATGTTGCAGTAGTCGTTCGCGCGAATGCGACGGTGGAAGTCGCAGTTGGGGCACACGTTGAAGTTGCGCACGAACTTCTCGCGAATGTCCGTGTGCCCGCATGCTTCGCACTTCTCCCACACATCGGCGGGAATCTCGAGCCGCTCGCGTCTAGGCTGCCGCGGCTTCTTTTCCTTACGGAACCAGGCCATGACAGGACAATGTGACCGGGGTCATCGATGCGGGCAAGGGATTGACGAGACCGCTCAGACGGCGAACGGTCCGCTGCGCCCGCCACGACCTTCGGCCGAGATGCGAAGCAGGATGCCGATCGCCATCCAGCTGGCGAGCATGAAGCTCCCACCGTAGCTGAAGAACGGCAGTGGGATACCGGTGATGGGCATGAGGTTCAGCGTCATGCCCATGTTTTCCAGCACGTGCACGAACCAGCTCGCGAGCAGCCCGAAGGCGACCAGGCTGCTGTACGAATCGTTCGCGCGCTCCGCGATCTTGGTGACGCGGAGGAACAGCATGGCGAAGAGGCAGATGCCGATCGTCACGCCGAGGAAGCCGAGCTCCTCGCCGACCACGGCCCAGATGAAATCCGTGTGCTGCGCGGGCAGGAAGGCGAGGCGCTTCTGCGTGCCCATCGTGTAGCCCTTGCCGAACCATCCGCCGGACCCGATCGCGATCTGCGACTGCGCGACGTGGTAGCCCGCCATGCGGCGGTCGATGTCGGGATTCAGGAAGACGAGCAGTCGCTTCTGTTGGTAGGGCGCGAGCTTCTCCCACAGGATCGGTGAGAAGACGCCGAAGATGACGTTGATGACGACGAGGAAGATGCCCTCGTACATGTACGGCTTGTACCAGAGCACGAGCGCCAGCAGCAGCAGGAACCAGGCGCCCCAGTAGAACGTGTTGTACGCGAGCACGAGGCTCACGACGGGACTCGCGACGAGGATCAGCAGCGGCCACGACACGCCAGCCCAGAACAGCATGGCGAACGCGAAGCCCACGAACACGATGCCGGTGCCGAGGTCGGGCTGCTTCATGATGAGCGCCCACGGAATGCCGACGACGAGCGCCGGCTTCCACAGCTCGAGCAGCGACTTCGGGGGCTCCTTGAAGGTCGCCAGCACCTTCGCGAGCGCGAGCACCACGGTGATCTTCGCGAGCTCCGACGGCTGTCCGATGCGGAATCCGCCAATGGCGAGCCAGCTCTTCGAGCTCGCGGCGGTTCCGGCGCCCTTGCCGATGAACAGCAGCAGGAGCAGCATCGCGATGGTAATGGCGTACATCGGCCAGGTGAGCCAGTCGAGCAGGCGCACCGAGAAGCGGCTCATCATGTATGCTGCGCCGATCGCGAGGAAGAACCAGATCAGCTGGCTCTTCCAGAGCTTCGCGACGCCCGTGAGGATGTCGGTCTGTCCGGCCGAGTAGACGATGGAGATGCCGAAGATGGACAGCGCGAGGGCGACGGCGACGAGCGGCCAGTCCACCGGAAAACGTCGAGTGCTCATCCGCCCGCCACCGCCGAGGCGTCGAGCACCGGCGCCACCTTGAGATAGGACTGAATGATCCTGGATGCGATCGCGGCCGCACGCGTGCCGTGTCCGCCGAACTCGATCATGACGGCGACCACGATGCTCGGCTTCGCTGCCGGCGCGAAGCCGACGAACCAGGCGTGATTCTGCTCTGCGCCATTCACGAACGTGCCGCTCTGCGCCGTACCGGTCTTGCCCGCCAGCTGCACGCCCTGGATGGCCGAACGCGCGGCAGTCCCCTGCGTCACCACGCCAACGAGCGCCTCACGCATCTGCTCCAACTGATCCTCGCTGAGCTTGAACACATCGACACGCTCCGGCGTGCCCTGCCTGATCTGCGGACGCGCGGCCTTCCCCGTGGCGAGCGCCGTGTAGAAGCGCGCCATGTTGAGGATGGTCTGCGAATTGTCTCCCTGCCCGATGGCCATGCTGAGGACGAGCGAATTCGTCCAGCCCTGCTTCCCGTACTTCCTGTCGAAGTACGCGCTGCTCTCCGGGAAGCGCGGCCGCTTCTCCTCGGGCAGGTCGATGCCGGCCTTCTGCTGAAAGCCGATCTCCACACCACCCGCGACGAGACGCGCGAGGCCGAGCTTGAGTCCGAGCTGGTAGAAGTACACGTCGCACGACTTCGCGATCGCGCCCTTCAGGTCCAGGTTCCCGTGGCCGCGCGGGTCCCAACAGCGAAAGTAGCGCGACCCGTACTGCATGCCGCCGGTGCACGCGACGGGAAGGCGATCCGTCATCTTCACGGCGCCGGTCTCGAGCCCGATGGCGGTGGTGGCCAGCTTCCATGTGGAGCCGGGCGGATAGGTGCCCTGGAGCGCCTTGTTGTAGAGCGGCTTCCGCGGATCCGTGCGCAGCGAATCCCAGTACTGCGCGGGAATGCCGCCGATGAAACGGTTGCCGTCCCAGCTGGGGGCACTGTACAGCGCGAGCACGCCGCCGGTCTCCGGATCGATCGCGACGGCGCCGCCCTGGAGCGAGTCGCCGAAGATGCCCGCGACATTCTTCTGCAGGTCGAGGTCGATGTTCGTGTGCAGGTCGCTGCCGGCCACCGGACGCACGTCGGCGCGCGCGCCAGAGCCGCGCACGATGCGGCCACGTGCGTCCACCTCGACGAACTGGTTGCCTTCCTTGCCACGGAGGAGGAGTTCGTACTGCTTCTCGAGTCCCTGCTTGCCGATCTGCTGGCCCGCCTTGTAGTCGAGGGTGTCATCGCGCGCGAGATCTGCCTCGCTCACTTCGCCGGTGTATCCCACGAACGACGAGACGACCGGGCCGTCCGGATAGAACCGGCGTGGCGCACTCTGGATGATGAGTCCGGAAAATTCCGCGCGATGCTCCTCGAGCACGCTCACCACATCGAACGACGCATCGGGAATGATGACGGTGGGCCGCGTGGGCGCACGACGAAAGCGGCGCACGGACTGCTCGATCTGCGCCGGCGTGATGCTGATGGTCCCGCTCAGGCGCTGGAGGACCGCACGCAGCGAATCCTCCTTCAGCGCGAGCACGGAGACGGAGTATCCGATGACGTTGTCCGCGATGACCTTGTTGTGCCGGTCGTAGATCACGCCGCGCGGCGCGGGCATGGGCAGCGGACGGAGACGATTCGTCTCCGACTGGAGCGCGTACGACCGGTGGTTGACCACCTGGCTCCGGAAGAAACCGACCAGCAGGAACACCAGCAGCCCCGCGACGATGAAACTCGCGGCGCGTCCCCGCTTCGCGATGTCGTTCGGGTGAAAGCTCATGTCCCCCTGGTCTCCAGCACCGGACGCAGCAACATCAGCGCCACGACACCGGCCACCGCAGTCACCGCGGCGGAGAGCGACGACCACACCAGGATCTGCATCAACAGCTCCGCGCCATGCGTCCGGCGCGCGACCAGGTTCATCATCACCTCGAATGCCCACTTCCCGAGGAACAGGAAGAACCCGTTCAGCAGCACATGGTCGGCGAAGAACACGGCCTTCAACCGCGACCACCCGAACCCGATCATCGTCATCGCCAACGCACCCGCGCCGAACGCGCTGAGGGCGAGCGAATCGGAGGCGAGGCCGAGGATGAAGCCGAAGATGGCAGCGACTCCCGGACGCACGCGCACGGACGCGAGCAGTAGCGCGATGATGAGGAAGTCTGCCGACGCCCGCCACGCGAGTAGCGGACGCAGCGTGTAGTGCAGGAAGATCAGGACGGCGCAGAGCAGCACCGTGCGGACCGTTGCGCCCCAGTTCATGGCCGCACTCCCGGTACGGAGTCCCGGCGCGTCGTGTCGCGCGCCGCTATGCTGTCGCGGCGCGCGCGTCTCGCACGCGCCGCGGCGACGCTGTCACGACGCACGCGCGCACGCGCCGCCGAGTCCAGCGGCGCTGCGGGTGCGGCCGGGGTCGCACTGACCGGACGTCCCAGCGAATCCTTGCGCGTCGTCGTGTCGCGACGCGCCGAGTCGACGAGGATGCGCGCCGCGGAATCGATCGCGGCACGACGGGCCGCCGCTTCCGCCGTCGCGGACTGCCGCGCGAGCGAGTCGCCCGCCGCCACGATGCTCTTCGTCGCCGAGTCGACGGCGCCCACGTCCGCCCAGACGTTCACGAGGCCGGCCGCCTGCCGCTGCGGCGTGAGGATCATGACCGACGTGAGCTCCGCGGGGTTCACCGCCGGCCGCAGCAGGTACGTGCGCGCCCACGCTTCGGACGTGCGGATCTCGCCGAGCACGACGCCCACGGGAATGCCCTTCGGGTACACGCCGCCAAGGCCGGAGCTGTACACCACCGCGCCGGGCTTCATGGTCGCGCGGAACGGTACGCCGCGCATCTCGAGCAGGTAGCGCTCGGAGCGCAGGAACGCCGGCTCCTGGCTGCCCGCGCCCGTGACGGCCACGTGTGGCTGCACGATGCCGAAGGCGCTCGCGTCAGCAGACATCGCGCTCACACGGAAATCAGGATGCGCAAAGAGGATGGCGAGGCTCATGGTGGGGTCCACCGTCTGTACCACTCCGACGACGCCTTCCGGTGCGACGACGAGACTGCGCTCGCGCACACCTGCCTTCGATCCCGCGCTCAAGGTGACGGTGAAGTCCTCCGCGCGGCCGCGCCCCTGCAGCGCCTCGGCGGGGATGAATCCCCACTGCAGCTTGGCGCCGAGTCCCACGAGCTTGCGCAGGCGATCATTCTCGCCCTCGAGCGTGGGCACACGCGCCGCCGCGAGTGCGAGCGTATCGCGACGCAGCTCGATGCGCTCCGAGCTGAGGTACGCGGAGCGCCACCGCTCCGCGCCCTGCTGGAGCCTGATGAGCGGTGCGACGAGCGAGCGCCGCAAACCACCCGCGATGGGCTCGCGGAGGTTCGGGGGCAGCACCATCGTGATGAGTGAGAGCAGTACGCACGCGCCGAAGAGGACTACATCCAGCCGTGCACCGAAACGAGCCGCCCGCGCCACGCGCGCCTCAGGTGCTCAGGACCGACCAGTACTTCTCCTCGTCGTCCAGGATGCGCCCGGTGCCGCGTACGACACACGTGAGCGGATCCTCGTCGACGTGAATCGGCAACCCGGTTTCCTGGCTGAGCAACAAGTCGAGACCCCGAATGAGTGCACCACCACCCGTCATCACGATACCGCGGTCCACGATGTCGCTCGCGAGCTCGGGCGGCGTGATCTCCAGTGCGCGACGCACCGCGTCGACGATCTGCTGGATGGGCTCCTGCACCGCCTCACGAATTTCCGTGGAGTGCACGCGCACCGTCTTCGGGATGCCGCTCACGAGGTCGCGCCCCTTCACTTCCATCTCGCGCTCGTCACCCACGGGCGCCGCGCTGCCGATCTGGATCTTGATCTGCTCCGCCGTCGGCTCGCCGATGAGGAGGTTGTAATTCTTGCGCATGAACTGCACGATCGACATGTCGAGCTCGTCGCCTCCCGTGCGGATGGACGTGTCGCTCACGATACCCGACAGCGCGATGACGGCGATCTCCGTCGTGCCGCCGCCGATGTCGATGACCATGTTGCCCGTCGGCGTCTCGACCGGAAGGCCGACACCGATCGCCGCGGCCATCGGTTCAGCGACCATGAACACTTCCTTCGCGCCTGCACCGAGTGCGGAGTCGCGCACGGCGCGTCGCTCCACCTCGGTGATGCCCGACGGTACGCACACGATGACGCGCGGCTTCACCTTGAAGACGTGGTTGTCGATGATGAGCTTGAGGAAATAGCGCAGCATCTTCTCGGTCACGTCGAAGTCGGCGATGACGCCGTCCTTCATCGGACGTACGGCGATCACGCCTTCCGGCGTGCGCCCGAGCATGCGCTTGGCCTCGAGGCCAACGCCCTTGATCTGCTTCGTTTCTCGATCGATGGCGACCACGGACGGCTCGTTCAGGACGATGCCTTCGCCCTTCACGTAGATGAGCGTGTTGGCGGTGCCGAGGTCCACTCCGATCGCGTTCGCGGGAAACAGGCTTCCCGTCTTAAAAGGCCAGCGCATCAATCCGGGGTTCGGGCGCTCGCACCCGTCAGGGCGGCGAGCCGTACATGGTGCCGGGGCGAAAACGTCGTAAGCTACTCGTCGTGCAAATCAGCGGCAAGCCGTTGTCTCACCACAACCTACGCTATCTCAGCGAGAGTGGGACGTCAGGTCTCGCGGTAGACCAGTCCTGAAGCAAAAGGCACACCGCGCAACGCGATGTGCCCCCTGTCACGAACGGCCTCGGAAAAGCCTCAGGCGAGGAACTGCGCCGGCTCGTGAAACTCCATCCCGAACGCCTCGGCGACCCCCTCGTACGTGACCTTGCCGCTGGCCACGTTCAGCCCCTTGAGGAGCGCCGGGTTCTCCTTGAGCGCCTTCTTCCAGCCCTTGTTGGCGAGCTGCATCGCGTACGGCAGCGTGGCGTTCGTGAGCGCCAGCGTGGACGTGCGCGGCACGCCGCCCGGCATGTTGGCCACGCCGTAGTGGATGACGCCGTCGACGACGTACGTGGGGTTCTCGTGCGTGGTCGCGTGGATCGTCTCCACGCAGCCGCCCTGGTCGATGGCGACGTCCACGATCACCGAGCCCGGCTACATCGTGGCCAAGTCTTCCTTGCGCACGAGGCGCGGCGCCTTGGCGCCCGGAATGAGCACGCCACCGACGACGAGATCCGCCGTCTTGATCTGCTCGAGGATGTTGTGGCGGTTCGAGTAGATGAGCTGGACGTTCGCCGGCATGACGTCGGAGAGGTAGCGCAGGCGCTCGAGCGAGATGTCGAGGATCACGACCTTCGCGCCCATGCCCGCGGCCATCTTCGCCGCGTTGATGCCGACGATGCCGCCGCCGAGGATGACGACCTTCGCCGGCGCCACGCCCGGCACGCCGCCGAGCAGCACGCCGCGGCCGCCGTAGAGCTTCTCGAGGTACTTGGCACCTTCCTGCACCGCCATGCGGCCCGCCACTTCCGACATCGGCGTGAGCAGCGGCAGCTCGCGTGTCGGCAGCTCCACGGTCTCGTACGCAACGCACACCGCACCGCTCTTCAGGTGCGCATCCGTGAGCTCCTGGTCAGCCGCGAAGTGGAAGTAGGTGAAGATGAGCTGGTCCTTCCGCATGTGCGGCCACTCGACCTTGATCGGCTCCTTCACCTTCATGATCATCTCGCTCTCCTTCCAGACCGCTGCCGCATCAGGCGCAATCTTCGCCCCGACGTCGGTGTAGTCCTTGTCGCTGAAGCCGCTGCCCAGCCCACCGCCGGTCTCCACGAGCACCGAGTGGCCGTTGCTGATCAGCGACTCCGCGCCTGCCGGCACGAGCGCGATGCGATTCTCGTTCGTCTTGATCTCTTTCGGAACGCCGATTTTCATGGGACGCACTATGTGTTGGATTGCCAGTGCCCGTTGGTACGAACCCGGGACGAATCGTTAAAAAGAATCACCGGGGCCGAGAGACACAACTGTCTGGCGGTCCGGAGCGAAGAAGTCACGCGCCACCGCAGCGACCTGCTCGCTGGTGACACCGTCTACCAGGGCGAGCATCTCGTCGAGCGTCTTGTAGGGCTCGCCATACAGCTCGACCCCCGCACAGCGGTACATCCGGGCGCTCACGCTCTCGAGCGAGAGCGTGATCTGCCCCTTGAGCTGGCTCTTGCCCATCGCGAGCTCGTCCTCGGGGAGGCCATGCTCCGCCACGAGCGCGAGCTCCGCGTCGATGGCGTCGAGCGCCTCGCGCGCCGTCTCCGGCCCGGTGCCCACGTACACGCCATGCATCCCGACGTCCGCATGGAACGACTGGAAGGTGTAGACGGCATAGGCGAGACCCAGCTCCTCGCGCACGCGCTGGAACATCCGCGAGCTCATGCCGCCGCCGAGGAGCACGCTGAGGAGCACCATGGCGTGGCGGCGCGGGTCGCTGTGCGGAACCGTGGCGCTGCCGACGACGATGTGCGTCTGCGCCCCGTCGCGCTTCACTTGCCTGCGCACCGGCGCGAGGGCCTGCGCCGGCGGGACCACGAGCCGCGTCGCGTCACCGGGTCGCTCGGCTGTCCAGCCGGTGCGCTCCAGCGTCGCGAGCAGGTCGTCGTGCGCCACGTTGCCGGACGCGGCGACGATCAGCTGCGACGGGTGATATGCACGCTCGTGCAGCGCGCGCAGGTCGTCCGTCTTCAGCGACGACACGGTGTCACGCGTGCCGAGGATGGAGTAGCCGTACGGGTGCGAACCCCACAGCTGCTCGTTGTGCAGCTCGAACACCAGGTCGTCCGGCGTGTCGTCCACCATGCCGATCTCCTCCAGCACCACCTTCCGCTCGAGGTCCAGATCCGACTTACGGAGCGATGGCGAGAACACGAAATCGCCGATGACGTCCGCGGCGATGTCGAGGTGCTCGTCGAGCACGCGCGCCTGGTAGACGGTGTGTTCGCGCGACGTGTAGGCGTCGAGCGAGCCGCCCAGCGCCTCGAGCTCGAGGGCGATCTGCTTGGCGGAGCGTCGTGCGGTCCCCTTGAACACCATGTGCTCGAGGAGGTGCGAGACGCCCATCTTTTCCCGCGGCTCATGGAGCGACGCGGCGCGAATCCATGCCCCGAACGCGACCGACCGCACTCCCGGCATTTGCTCCGAGAGTACGGTCAGTCCATTGGGGAGCACGGTCCGGCGGAACCCGTCCGCCGGCGTGTCACCTCGCTTCACTAGCGGCGGCCGCGGCCTCCGCCACCACCGCTCCGCGGACGATCCTCGCGCGGTGGACGATCGCCTTCGGGACGCGGCGGGCGTGCCTCTTCCTCCGGCATGCCCTCCGGACGCTCCTGGAGCGCCTTGATCGAGAGACGCAGGCGGCCACGCTCGTCGCGGTCGAGCAGCTTGACCGTGACGCGATCGCCCTTGTTCACGACGTCTTCCGTCTTGTCGGTGCGGCCCCACTTGAGCTCCGAGATGTGCACGAGGCCTTCCGTGCCCGGCATGATCTCGACGAACGCGCCGAACGCGGTCGTCGTCTTCACCGTGCCTTCGTACGTCGCGCCGATTTCCGGCTCGGCCGTGAGTGCCTGCACCATCTGGCGCGCGCGCTGCATCGCCTCGCCGCCAACGGCGGCGATGGTGACGAGGCCCGTGTCGTCGACCGTGAGCTCGGCGCCCGTCTCGTCCTGGATGCCGCGGATCGTCTTGCCCTTCGGTCCGATCAGGTCGCCGATCTTCTCGGGGTTGATCATCATCGTGACGATGCGCGGCGCGTACGTGCTGAGCTCCTCGCGATGCGTTGACAGCGCCTTGTTCATCTCGGCGAGGATGTGCAGGCGGCCTTCCTTGGCCTGGGCCAGCGCTTCCTTCATGATCTGGAGGTCGAGACCCTCGATCTTGATGTCCATCTGGATCGACGTGATTCCGTTCGCCGTGCCCGCGACCTTGAAGTCCATGTCGCCGAGGTGATCCTCGGTGCCAAGAATGTCGGTGAGGATCGCGTACTTCTTCCCTTCCTTGATCAGGCCCATGGCGACTCCAGCAACCGCGCCACGAATCGGAACGCCGGCGCTCATCATCGCGAGTGAACCACCGCAGACCGTGGCCATCGAGCTCGAGCCGTTGGACTCAAGGATTTCGGAGACGATGCGCAGCGTGTACGGGAAGTCGGCGAAGTCGGGCAGCACGCCCTGCAACGCACGCTCGGCCAGGTTGCCGTGGCCGATCTCGCGACGCGACGTGCCGCGCACCGGGCGGACCTCACCCGTGGAGAACGGCGGGAAGTTGTAATGCAGCATGAACGACTTCGTCGTCTCCTGCGGCGAGTCGATCGTGTCGAGGCGCTGCGCGTCGTTCGCGGTGCCGAGCGTGACGGCCACGAGGGCCTGCGTCTGGCCGCGC